>QBLV01000168.1 GCA_003241815.1 Hyphomicrobiales bacterium
TCATTTCAAACGCTTGCACCACATCCGCCAACCCCTCCTGAATTATTCAGGCTAGAGCTGTTCGCAGGTCGGGTATCTGCAGAACTGCAGCGTCTCTCTACTGCTTCGGCAAACGAAAGATTGGGCCGGTTTGTAGAAGATGCCGCGAGCGAAACTTTTGTTTTCGATGCGCGTAACCTGAAATTCATTCTGGTGAACTGCGGAGCCCGAGAAAATCTGGGCTACTCGATGGATGAGCTTCGCGAGCTGACGCCGCTAGACATCAAGCCAAAAATTTCATCGATGAAATTTTCAGAGATACTTGAGCCCCTTATTTCGGGGAAAAAGGCGATCCAGAAATTCGAGACAATCCATCGCCGTAAAGATGGAACCGACTATAACGTTTCTGTAAATCTCCAGCTGTTGCAGGACGAAGCGCGCCCCGTCTTTTTTGCGGCGATTGAAGACACCACGGTACGTGACGCCGCCGTTCGCGAACTCAAGCAGGTCTCGCAGCGTCTCGACACTATCTTGGCCAACACCACCATGGCAGTCTTCTTGATGGATGACCGCCAGCAGTGTGTCTACATGAACCACGCCGCCGAACGGCTGACCGGCTATGCTCTCGAGGAGACACAAGGCCGGCCGTTGCACGATGTCATCCACCACACCTACCCGGACGGACGCCCGTTTCCGTTGCACGAATGCGCCATTGACCGTGCTATCCCGGAAGATAATCAGGTCCAGGGGGAGGACATGTTCGTCCATAAGGACGGGACGTTTTATCCCGTTGCCTTCACGGCCAGTCCCATTCGCGATGAACAGGGCCGCGCGGTGGGCACGGTCGTCGAGGTCCGCGAGATCACCGAGGACCTCTTGGCCCGAGAGGCCATGAAGAATTTTAACGCTTCTCTTCAGGAGCGGGTTGAACAGGTCATTGCTGAACGGGAGGCGGTTGAAGCACAATTGCGACAATCCCAAAAGTTGGACGCCATTGGCAAATTAACGGGTGGGATCGCCCATGATTTCAATAATCTTCTGCAGGTTATCGGAGGAAACCTGCAGCTTCTGATGCGCGATGTTTCAGGCAACATTCGAGCCGAGCAGCGAGTTCAGAATGCGATGTCCGGGGTATCGCGGGGTGCGAAACTGGCGGCGCAACTTCTCGCCTTCGGTCGCAAGCAGCCATTGGCCCCAAAACCCGTCAATCTAGGGCGTCTGCTCGCGGACATGGACGATTTGCTTCGGCGTGCACTGGGTGAGGGGGTCGAGATTCAGACAATCGTTTCCGGCGGTCTATGGAACACGTTCGTCGACGATACGCAGGTGGAGAATGCGATCCTCAACCTGGCGATCAATGCGCGGGATGCCATGAATGGACGAGGGAAGTTAACCATCGAGGCTAAGAACGCGAACTTGGACGAGCGTTATGCTCGTCAGCATTCTGATGTCGAGGCTGGACAGTACGTGATGATCGCTGTCTCCGACACAGGCGAGGGCATTCCCCACGAGATACGGGACCGGATCTTTGAACCCTTCTTCACGACCAAGTCCCAAGGCAAAGGCACGGGCTTGGGGCTGAGTATGGTTTACGGCCTTATCAAGCAGTCGAATGGCCATATCGATGTCTATAGCGAGGTCGGCCAAGGGACAACGATGCGGATTTATCTGCCCCGGACCAGGCAGGACGAGGTGTCGAAGCCGTCAGCGGCAGTTGGTCCGGTGCGCGGTGGCAGTGAAACGGTGCTGGTCGTGGAGGACGATGACGACGTCAGGACCACGGTGGTCGAGCTGCTCTCCGAGTTGGGCTATTCAGTTGTGAAGGCTAGGGACGCCGCGAGTGGCCTGGCGATCGTGGAAAGCGGAATGCCCGTCGATCTTCTGTTCACCGACGTGGTAATGCCCGGCACGATGCAGAGCCGGGACATGGCATCCCGAGCTCAATCAATAATCCCAAGTCTCGCCGTTTTATTCACATCCGGGTACACCGAAAACTCGATCGTCCACGGGGGTCGTTTGGATGAGGCGGTAGAGCTTCTGAGCAAGCCATACACGCGGGAAGAGTTGGCTTTGCGCGTGAGGAAGTGCCTGGACGGGCGTTCTCTGAAAAGAGGCTCTGATCCTGTACAGGATAATACCGGGCAGGGCATGCCTAAGAAGCTCAACGTCCTGTTGGTTGAAGATGATGTTTTGATCCGCATGAACGCGATCGAGATGGTCGTTGACTTGGGCCATGTCGGTTTCGAGGCGGCCTCAGGCGAGGAAGCACTAAAAATTCTCGAGGCCAACCACATTGATGTTCTGATCGCGGATATTGGTTTGCCAGGCATTTCCGGGACCTCGCTGGTGTCTCAGGTCAAGGCTCGCTGGCCCTCCGTCCGCGTTGCGATCGCGTCCGGCTTCGCGGCCCCGGATGATGGTGGACGCGATGGGGTCGGCGCGGATGCTATCTGGATCGTCAAACCTTACCATATGGGGGATTTGAGACGGGCGATCCAAAGCAACTGATGGGGCGGATGCCCGCCTCCGCGCGGCCACACGCGTGCGCATCTTCCAAGCGACAGAATATCGGGATGATTGGACTGACGGGTCTCGTCAGGAAACCGTACGAAACTGGGGTGTGCGCCAGGGAACGGGTGCCTGACGAAGGGATCTATCGGGAATCCGAGGCGCTATTTCGTCGAGGAATAGGGGCTTCGAAAAATAATAGCCCTGCGCCAGTCGGATCCGCGTGGCGGCCTGGAGGTACAGGAGCTCCTCGACGGTTTCCACCCCTTCCACAATGATGGACATATCCAACGCCTCGGCCAGCGACTCAATCGTCTTGAGAATGCTCTGGTTGCGCGGACGCTGATGAATCGCCGTAATGAAGGAACGGTCCACCTTGATCTCGTCGGCGGTGATATCGGCCAGCGCCGCCAGCGACGAATATCCAACACCAAAATCATCGATCGAAACACGGGCTCCGACGTCACGGATCATCGGAAGAACTTGCGTCTGGAACCGGCTCTTGGAAAGGAAGGCCTCCTCGGTCAATTCAATCATGAAGCGTCGGGCAAACCCGGTGGCGTCGATGGCATCGACCAGCGAGCGCATGAACAAGGGCTCGTCCGCCTGCCGGGCAGCAACATTCAGGCTGATGGTCGATGTCGCACCAAACGCATCGTTGATGCGGTCGATTGCGCTCGTGGTCTCGGCAAGGACGATATGAGTGATCTCGTCCATCAAACCCAGTTCGACGGCCAGATTGACGAAGTCCCCAGGCGGTTGGATGGCGCCTTCTTCATCGAGCCAACGTAAAAGCACCTCGACGCCGACAACCTCATTCGTGCGGAAATCGACCTTCGGCTGATAGGCGCAGCGCAGGCGCCGGTCTCGAACAGCCAGCCGAAGTCGCTGCTCGATCTTCAGGCGTTCGCTTGCCGCATGATCGATGCCGGGGCTGTAGAACTGGACGCTGCCCTTGGTAGTGCCCTTGATGCGGTACATCGCGCGGTCGGCATTGGTGCAAAGCGCGTCATAGGAGCGGCCGTCGGCGGGATACAGGCTGACACCAACCGAGGCGGAGATAAAAATCTCGTTGCCATCGATGTAATAGGGCTCCCTCAGCCTGGAGATAAATCGGTCGACCACCAACGCGACTTCACCCGCCGTTGCGGCTGGCGAGAGCAGCAGAACGAACTCGTCGCCCCCTACACGTGCCATCAGGTCGACAGATCGCAACTCGCCGCTGAGGCGCTGGGCGATCTTGAAGAGCAGCGCGTCGCCGACGGCATGACCATAATAGTCATTGATGTTCTTGAAGCCGTCGAGATCGAGAAAGGCGAGAGCGAAGGTCGTCTCAGCACCGGAGTCGATCAGTGCCGCGACGCTACGGTCGAGCAAACCGCGGTTGGGTAGACCGGTCAGACCGTCGAAATATGCCCGCCGGAACAGATCGTCTTCCAAGGCGCGTTGTTTGGTCACATCAAGCGAAAAACTAACCTGATGGGCAATCCCTCCGATCGACAGTGATAGCTGTTGTTCGCTGATAGTGGGATTAAATTCTGCGATCTTGTCAGAGCCCGCGGCGAGGAGCGCATGCGCCTTCGCCTGACGGTTTTCATAGATTGGTCCGTCCTGGCTCGAAGCGGAGATTCCGATCGGAATTTCGTCAAGCACGGCCAGCAGGGTTTTCAAGTCGATCGATGTCGTCATCTGTGATGCCGCGGCTATCGCTTGAGAATCTGCTGGCGCGCGTTTTCAAGGAGCCGCGAAACGCCAGAGTTGGGCAATTCGTCTGAGGTTTCGGTCGCGTGCTGCTCCCGGGCGAGGGGGGCTGCGGGCTCCTCATCTTTTGCTGTTCCACGCCACCGCGCCACGACTGTCGTGATGAACGCGCGCTGTGACGTCATCTGAGCGTCGGCGATCGAGACAGCGGTCGACTCGCTGCGCGGCACCGCAGAGGCCTCCAGCCGCCGGAAGGTCAGGCGGGCCGGTATCGGCATGCCCTCGCCGAAGCCGACGACTTCGCCGGTGCCCAGGGACGGAACGAAATCGAGCAGATTCGCCCCGGCATCTGCGACAGCCGAGCGGAGCAACGCCTGATCGTGGTCGTTGGCCATTCGCATCGCCAACAGGGTAGAGCATTGCGAGATGATGGTGGCATCCAGTTCTGCCGGCCGCTGGGTGACGAGACCGAGAAAGACGCCGTATTTGCGGCCCTCCTTGGCAATGCGGGCCAACGCACGCCGTGTCGGGCCAAATCCGAGATTGTGGTTGGCTGCTGCGTATCGGTGCGCTTCCTCGCAGACAAAGAGCAGGGGCATTGCGCCATCGCTCCACAGGCCGAAATCAAAGGCAAGCCGGCACAGCACGCAAACCACCGCATCGACAACTTCCACCGGCAAGCCGGCAAGTTGCATGACGGTGATGGGCTTGCCGTCCGGCTCCAGCCGGAAAAGATGAGTCAGCAGGCCCACCATCGTGTCGCCGCCGACGCTGGCATTCTCGAACATGAAGCCATAGCGCGGGTCGTTCTTGATGGTCTCGATCCGCGTCATCAAGCGATGATAGTTCATGCGAGAGGCGCGGTTCTCAAGCTTGCCCATGCGATCGTCGATGAGCGTCAAGAGATCCTGCAGCAGATAGGGAACAGGTGTATCGACGGTATAGCCAGTTGACTTGGGATTACCCTTCCTGAAGCCGAGCCGGTCGCCGGCCGACTTGTACTGCAGGTAGTTGCTCTTCGCGATCGGGATCAGCTCCGACAGGATCTCCAGTTCTTCAGCGATGGGCGGGCGGCCGCCATAAATGACGTCAGCCAGTTCCTCGAAGCTGAACAGCCAGAAAGGCAGCTTCAGGCTGCGAGGGTTGATGACATTGGCCCGTTCGCCGAAACAACGGCCGTACTCATTGTGACCGTCGAGCAGAAAGATCCGCACGTCCGGCCGCGCGTCGAGAATTTCCTGAAGGATGACGGTGACGCCGCTGGACTTCCCCACGCCGGTGGAGCCCAGGATCGCAAAGTGCTTGGAGATCAGGCTGTCGACGTCGATACGGGCCGGGATCGAACTGTCATGGTTGAGATGCCCGATATTGATGGTGCGTTGGCCCGCCGGGGCGAAGATCAGTCGCAGATGCTCGCGCCTGATGAGATACGCTTCATCTCCTATGGCCGGATAATCGGAAACACCACGGCGAAATGACTGCAAGCCACCTGCATGGGTGACGATTTCGCCCATTAATGCGACCCGCGCCACCGCACGATGCTCTCCAACCGCGTCCTTGTCGGCACGCCGCGTCGAGACCTCGGTGATCATCCCGATCAAGGATCGGGGACCGGCCTCAATGGCCAGGAACCGACCGACGGTCGCCCTCGCGCCGCCCTGAGGCCAGGTCGCAGGCAAGTCGACATGGGCCTCGGAGCCACGCACGGACAGAATATGGCCGATGGGGCCGGCCGTCCTATCCGACTCCGGTCCTTTGGCATCGTCGCTGAGCTGGTTCAAGAGAAGACCCTTTTGGGCATAAAGCACCCCCGCACGGGAACAGAGCATCAAAGGGCTTTCAAAGATGTTGATCCGATCAACGCAAAACGGGGCTGATTGACGTTGGCGTTTCCGCGAGCTTAACGCCGCGTATCGCGTTGCACTTGCCGATGCCCGAGTCGGGTTTCCGAATTCGACAGCTGCTCCCTGTCCGCTGTAGGAGCCGTCTCTACCCCGTGCGGATACCGGCCTTCTATCCAGCGAATGCGCCATGGCCTGCTGAGACGCCGGCCAACCGGTAAAGAACATATGCGCCTCCATCGCCGACGAGACTGCGGTCAGGACGACCCGGGCGCCAGCCGCGTTCGTCATGCAGCAACCTCAGAGGCGCCGCCGATGCCGGACCCGCTCCATCGCCGAGACGTTTCGATGCGGCCTTGCTGCGAGAGGCTCCCGGTTTGCGACACCTGGAACGGTCCCTGGGAACCGATAGCCGGGCCTCGCAGTTCTCTGCCGGGGACCACAGGGTGGCGTATGATGCCCAAGTATACCTTCATCACTGACACTGACCGGTCTCATGATCGGTCAGATGAGCCCTTGGAGTTCCCTGACACCAAGGCGGCTATGGACGACGCCCAGGTCGCGCTTGCCGACATGGCCCGCGAAAGGCTGCCCAATGGCAACACGGCAGATTTCGCGGTGAAGGTGCACGACGAGGCCGGCGACGAAATCTACGTCGCGGAGTTGCACTTCAAGGCCAAGACGAAGGATGACCTGCTCAAGGGTGAAGCTGAAGCCGATGCGGCCGCGCAGGACGTGGCGTCGGCCTTAAATGTCGGAGCGCGGGTAACGGCAAAGCCTCAAGTCAACTAATTAGCCAACTTCGACACCTTCAATGTCAGCGTCACAATCAGCCCCTCCGGTTCCCAACTGTAGTCAATCGCGCCGCCTAATACCCAATCCGCTTGAGGCTGACTCACGGGGGATTTCCAAACCAGGTTCGGCATGATTCAACGTCGCATGCTGAAGGAGGCTTGCGATGGCGGCGGCGATCGATCTGCGCTTGGACTTTGATGGCGACGGTTTGCGGCGCGTCGCTCGGGCGAGCAGGGATGGTCGGCAGGTCCGGCGGCTCCTGGCCCTGGCGGCGATTTATGATGGCGCCACCCGAAGCGAGGCCGCTCGCATTGGCGGCGTCGGCCTTCAGATCGTGCGCGACTGGGTGGTGCGGTTCAACGAGCGCGGCCCGGATGGTCTGATCGACGGCAAGGCGCCGGGCGCCCAGTCGCTGCTCAGCACGGAGCAACGCCATGCGCTCCTGCGCATCGTCGAGGCCGGGCCGATCCCGGCGTCGCATGGCGTCG
Organism: Hyphomicrobiales bacterium; assembly: GCA_003241815.1. Classification (GTDB taxonomy): domain Bacteria; phylum Pseudomonadota; class Alphaproteobacteria; order Rhizobiales; family Beijerinckiaceae; genus Allobosea. The sequence continues at coordinate 7,313 of QBLV01000168.1, forward strand.
TGCGGTGGCGGCTGATCGACCTGGCGCAGTGGATCTGGGACGAGTTTGCGATCTCGATCAGCAAGCAGACACTGAGCCGCGAGCTGCGCACCTCGGGCTATCGCAAGCTCACCGCGCGGCCGCGTCATCATGCTCAGGACGCTGATGCCATCCCTGCTTTTAAAAAGGTTTCCCCGCCCAGTTGGCAGCAGTCCGGGCAACGCTCCCCCGCGGCACGCCCGTAGAAATCTGGTGGCAGGACGAGGCTCGCGTCGGTCAGAAGAACGGTATCACCCGTCGGTGGGCCAGGCGCGGCACACGACCATCGGCGCCCAAGGATCAGCGGACCAAGTCCGCCTACATCTACGGTGCCATCTGCCCCGACGAGGGCAAGGCCGCGGGCCTCGTTCTACCCCGTTGCAACACCGAGGGCATGACGCTGCACCTCGCCGAAATCTCCGCCACGGTGGCACCCGGCGCACACGCCGTGCTGCTGCTCGATCAGGCCGGATGGCATGGCTCGGACGCGCTCGTCGTGCCAGCCAACATCACGCTGATGCCGCTGCCGTCAAAGTGCCCCGAGCTCAATCCGGTCGAAAACATCTGGCAGTTCATGCGCGACAACTGGCTCTCAAACCGCATCTTCAAATCCTACGACGACATCCTCGACCATTGCTGCTT
>QBLV01000169.1 GCA_003241815.1 Hyphomicrobiales bacterium
GACGATGAGATGCAGGAGGCGCCGCCGATGCCCATGCGTCAGGCTCCGCCCGCGCCAGCGTTGCCGCAGGCCCCGAGCGCCGCCCATGCCGAGTATATGCGCCGTCCGGCTGCTCCGCCGGCCGCACGCCCGCCGCAGGGTCAACTCGACCAGCTCGGTCGAGCCGCGCCGAATCGGGCGAGCGAAGACGATCATCTCGAGATCCCGGCTTTCCTCCGCAGGCAGGCAACCTGAGCGGAAGCGCCGCCTTCACGGCTTGTAACAGACCCTGGCGCGCAGCGGCGCGCCGGGGTTTCGTCTTATAAAAAAGATTAACGAATTCAGCATGTTAAGGTCCGTTTCCTTGGTTCGCATCACTGTAACAGAGCGAAAGAAAGCGTGATTTTGTGAGTGTGCTCCAAAAGCCTATGTTGCAGCCGCACCACGACCTACCGGGGCGGGCTTACACCTCGCTCCACGCTTCAGAGGTATCGTCGACGACCCGCCCTTTTTTTGTGTGAGCACATGAAACGGCGCCGTTCGCGATCAGGATTGGATACCCGAATGAGCTTCGATCGGCAGACGACCCTACGCGCCCCCGTGACTCTGACCGGGATCGGCGTTCACTCCGGGGCTCCCGCGACGATCTGCCTGAAGCCTTCCAGCGCCAACTCCGGCATCGTGTTCCTTCGCAAGGGGCTCGATGACGGTCCGGCCCAGCTGATCCACGCCAAGCACACCAAGGTCAGCGCGACCGAGCTCTGCACCGTGATCGGGGACAAGGCGTCCGCTTCGGTCGCGACCATCGAGCATCTGATGTCGGCCTGTGCGGGTCTGGGCCTCGATAACGCCCTCGTCGAGATCGACGGGCCCGAGATGCCGATCATGGACGGCAGCGCCGCCGAGTTCGTCACGGCGATCGAGGCGACGGGTATCGTCGGCCTGTCCGCCGCGCGTCGCTATCTCAAGGTGCTGCAGCCGGTGCGCGTCGAGCATGGCCGGGCCTTTGCCGAGCTGGTTCCGGCCGAGACCGGCTTCCGCCTGGATGTCGAGATCGATTTCGACACGACGGTGATCGGCCGCCAGCGCAAGGTCTTCGATCTCGAGGCTTCGGCCTATGCCCAGGACATTGCGCGCGCCCGTACCTTCGGCTTCATGCGCGATGTCGAGCAACTCTGGAAGGCCGGCTTTGCGCTCGGCGCCTCGCTCGACAACACCGTCGCCGTCGGCGACGACAAGGTGATCAATCCCGAGGGCCTGCGCTATGGCGACGAGTTCGTCCGCCACAAGGTGCTCGACGCGATCGGCGATCTGGCCCTCGCCGGCTACCCCATCATCGGCGAATTCCGCTCCTATTGCGGTGGGCACCGCATGAATGTTCGCATCCTCGAGGCGCTCTTCGCCGACCGCGCCAATTACGCGATCGTCGAGGCGCAGCAGCCGGTCTATGCCGCGCCCCGCGCCATGCAGATGGCTGCCGCCGCTCCCGCCGCCTTTGCGCCGGACGTTCACTGAGCGGCCCGCGAACGGCATCGCCGCTCTCGCTGCCCGCCATGCGCCTTCCTATTGCCGGTTTTCTGTCGAATAGACGAGCTGCCGCTGTGCGCGTGCGCTTTCGGCAGTGGCGCGTCACCGGCGTCTGAGGTAAGGCATGCATCCCCACGAAGCGGGGACGATGACAAGAGGACGGGCGACGTGAGCGTCATGCGGCTGAACAACCCCACACCCAAGCGCACCGAATCAATCTGGAAGGGCACTGCCCTTGCCCTCGGTGCTGCCTTGCTGCTTGGCGGCTGCGACACCGTCTCGGCGCTGAACCCGTTCGACCGGCCAGAGGTCTACAAGCCCGAGGTCAAGGAAGAGATTCCGGCCGACAAGCTCTACAATGAAGGGCTGGCGCGTCTGCAGAACGGCGACAGCGAGGGCGCGGCCAAGAAGTTCGACGAGATCGACAAGAGCGCGCCGTTCTCGCCCTACGCCAAGAGGGGCCTGATCCTCGCCGCCTACACCAACTATCAGGCGTCGAAGTGGGAGGAGACGATCACCGCCTCCAAGCGCTTCATCGCCCAGAACCCTGCCAGCCCCGATGCGGCCTATGCGCAGTATCTGATGGCGATGTCGTATTTCAACCAGATCCCGGACGCGACGCGCGACCAGGAGCGCACCCAGCTTGCCATCGCCGCCTTCGAGCAGCTGATCGCGAAATATCCGAACTCCGAATACGTCCTCGACGCCAAGGAGAAGCTCCTGGTCGCGCGCGACCAACTCGCCGGCAAGGAGATGAATGTCGGGCGCTTCTATCTCGAAAAGCGCAATTACACAGGCGCGGTGAACCGCTTCCGCGACGTCATCATCAAGTACCAGACCACCCGCCATGTCGAGGAGGCGCTGATGCGCCTGACCGAGGCGTACATGGCACTGGGCATCACCAACGAGGCGCAGACGGCCGCTGCCGTGCTCGGGCACAATTTCCCCGACAGCCCGTGGTACAAGGATGCCTATGTCCTGCTCGAGAGCGGCGGCCTGCAGCCGCGCGAGGACCGGGGCTCCTATATCAGCCGCGCCTTCCAGGGCTTCTCGCGCGTGGTCACCGGAATCGTCGGGTTCGGCGGCCGGATCTGACCTCGCCGACATAAGGGTCGCTCGCGCATGCCCCGCTTCCTGAGCTTGCGCTGAGTGCCATGCTGGTCCAACTGTCGATACGCGACATCGTCCTGATCGACCGTCTTGATCTGACGTTTCGCGATGGCCTGAGCGTGCTCACCGGCGAAACCGGCGCCGGCAAGTCCATTCTGCTCGACGGTTTCGCGCTTGCGCTCGGCGGGCGCGGCGATGGCAGTCTGGTGCGCCATGGCGAGACGCAAGGCCAGGTCAGCGCCGTCTTCGACCTGGCTGGCGACCATGCCGCGCGCAAGCTCGCGCGGGCACAGGAAATCGACACTGACGGCGACCTGATCCTGCGACGGGTGCAATATGCCGACGGGCGCACGCGGGCTTTCGTCAACGACCAGCCCGTCAGCGTCCAGATCCTGCGCATGATCGGCGCGGCGATCGTCGAGATCCATGGCCAGCATGACGACCGCGCGCTGACCGATCCGGCCCAGCACCGCATGATCCTCGACGGCTTCGGCGGCTTCGAGGGGCAGGCCGAGGCCGTCGCGGCCGCGAGCGAGACGCTGAAGAGCGCGCGGCAGGCTTTGCAGGCGCAGCGCATCCGGGTGGAAGCCGCCCGCAAGGAGGCTGATTTCCTACGTCATGCGGTCGCCGAACTCGGCAAGCTCGCGCCCAAGCCGGGCGAGGAAGAAGCCCTGGCCGCCGCCCGCCAGGGCATGATGCAGGCTGAGAAGGTCGCCCGCGACCTGATCGACGCCTATGAGGCCGTGGGCGGGCAGGGTTCCCCCATCGCCGCACTCTCCGCCGTGCTGCGCCGGCTCGAACGCCGAGCCGGGCAGGCGCCCGAATTGATCGATCCCTCTCTGGCGGCGCTGAATACCGCCATCGTCGCGCTGGAGGAGGCGGGCGAGACGCTGTCGGCCGGCATGCGCGCCGCCGAATATGATCCGCGCGAGCAGGAGCGCGTCGAGGAGCGGCTGTTTGCCCTGCGCGGGGCCGCACGGAAATACGATGTGCCGGTCGATGGGCTCGACCTGCTGGCGCAGAGCATGACGGGCGATCTCGCGGCGCTCGACGAGAGCGAAACGTCGCTCGGGCGGCTCGAAGACGAGCTGAAGCAGGCCGAGAACACCTTCGTTTCGCTCGCGACCAAGCTCTCGGTCGCGCGGCAGCAGGCGGCGGCGAAGCTCGACGCGGCGGTCAAGGCCGAGCTGCCGCCGCTCAAGCTGGAGCGTGCGCGCTTCATCACGAAGATCGACAGCGACGGCACGGCGCGCGGGCCGGAAGGGTTCGACCGTGTCGAGTTCTGGGTCGAGACCAATCCGGGCACGCGGCCCGGCCCGATGATGAAGGTGGCGTCGGGTGGCGAGCTCTCGCGCTTCATGCTGGCGCTGAAGGTCGTGCTCGCCGAGCGCGGCTCTGCGCCGACGCTGGTCTTCGACGAGATCGACACGGGTGTCGGCGGCGCGGTCGCGGACGCCATCGGCGAGCGGTTGGCGCGGCTTGCCGGCAAGGTCCAGGTCATCTCGGTGACGCATGCCCCGCAGGTCGCGGCCAAGGCGGCGCAGCACTTTCTGATCGCCAAATCGGCTCTGGCGGACGACGCCGCCTCGCGCACCGTGACACGGGTGACGGCGCTGGAAGATCAGGCGCGGCGGGAGGAGATCGCGCGCATGCTGGCGGGCGCGAGCATCACCGAAGAGGCGAGGGCGGCTGCGGGGCGGCTGCTGGAGGCGGCAGGGGTGCGGGGATAAGTTCCCGTTCAGGCGGCGGGCATAAGTTCGAAAACGTTCCCGACGCGCCGCACGGTCTTGAAGCCCTCGACATGACCGCCTGATACGACCCAGCCATGATCGCTCGCGCGTCCGAGGATGTCGCGACGCGTCGCGACCGCCACCGCACCGTCGAGATCGAAGACGAGGCCAACCTCGGGATCGGACGCCTGCAGCGTCTCCAGATGGACCGCATCGCCCCAAAGCAGCAGGTCGCGTCCGCCATTCTCGATGAGATAGCCGCTCTGACCGTAGGTATGGCCCGGCAGCGGGATCAGGGTCACGCCCGGAAGCACGTCGCCGGGGCCGCTGATGGCATCGACGCGCCCGGGGTAGAGGCGCAGCAGCGTCTCGGCGATGGCGAAGCCGCCGCGACGGTTTTCGGGCGTGCTCAGGCGCTTTTCCGCGTCAGTGAAGAAGCTGAGCTCAGGGGCCGGAACGAGAATGCGGGCGTTCGGGAAGTAGGGTGCCTCGCCATCGAACAGGCCGAGCGCGTGGTCGCCATGGAGATGGGTGATGAGCACGCGGTCGACGCCGTCGCGTGTCACGCCGAGCGTCTCGAGGGCAGCGCGGGCATGACCATAGGCCTCGCCCCAGGACGTGCCTGTCCCCGCATCGATGAGGGTGATGCCGCCTGGCCCTCGCAAAAGGAAGCAGTTGACGACGATGCGCAGCGTCGGCCGGCCCCATGCCGCGATGGTGCCGTCGCGGGCGGCCGGGCCGGAAGCGTGCGTCAGGACGTCGATCGGGGCTTGGTAGAAGCCGTCATGCAGGATCGAGACGTCGTAGTGGCCAAAGCGGCGTGGCGGTTGCTGTTCCATCGCGACATGGTCCTTCGGTTGCCGCTCGATCACAGCCTGAGGTGGCGGGCGTTGGCAATGCGCCGTGCTGAACCGCCGCCCCGCGCTGTCAGCGCTGCGGGATGAACTGCGCGTCGCTGATGGTGAAGGCGCCATGCGTCGCAGCGACCGTGAACTCCAGAGCGCCGCGGCAGGCTGTTGACGCCGAGGTGCCGGGCTTCGCGCAATTGCGTTCGAGATAGCTGATCGTGTCCGTGGGCATGCCGGCGTCATCGAGACGGACGCCGCCGCTGGAATCGCTGGCGAGCCCGCCACGCGACATCGAGAAGCCGGAGATCGTGACGTTCTCGACGCGGACGAACAGGCCCGCGAGCTCGGCCCGGCGATTCTTGACCTCGGCCAGCGTCATCATATGCGCGCCGTCCTGAGCGTGACCGATCCCGCTCGTCGCCATCACCACCGCAACAATCGCCAACCGCATCCGCATCGCTCTCCCGCAAGGGGCGGCGGAATCGCGCGACAGGGGTAAGTCGTCAAGGGTGTCTTGCCAGATCACGGCGAGTTCGCGCTGCCAATGTGGTGGTCAGGCTGGCAGTTCGCATGCTCGGGGGATCGCAGGGCTTACTGTCGCGGTGCCTCGCGAACGATGTCGGTTGGATCGGCAATCACATCCTCAGCTCGGATCGATCGCGTCGGCCAAGCCTCGGCCGCGGCGATGAACTTGCCGACTGCATTCTCCGTCGTCGCCCGTTCGGGAACGGCGCCCGGCTCGGTTCGACACCCGGCAGGGGCGGAGCCGATGCCGGCCTCCTTGCCGATGCTCGTGACGTCGTGCCTGGTTCCGACGATCGTCTCGGGGGCGCGGGCGAGCATCGTTCTGAGTACGTCCAGATCGAGCGGTTTGGGATAAACGCCCGCTCGTTCGACACCCTGCCGGTACCGAAAGGCGACGCGATCCGCTGGAATGCCGACAACGCCGGAGGATTTCCCGAGCACGGTGATGCGGCCGATGCATTCGGTGGCGCCGGCAAACGACCAGATCGCTTGGTTGCTCACAATCACAAGGTCGAGAGGGCCTTCGTCGGAGCCGACTTCGACGTGATGCAGGGTCGCTCGGCGTGCCAGCGATCCGATCGCGAGCGTGGTCGCACGCCCCGATTCCTTCTGGACGAGAAGCGTACGATGCCCTTTCGGGGTGCCATCCTGCCAGATGGCGTCACGAAATCCGTCGAGGCAGCGTTCCTTGTAGGTCTCGGGATCGATCGGGACGCCGCAGACGCGGAAGCCTGATGAGCTGGCATCTGCAACCGTGCAGAATGGCGCAAGCGACTGGCGGGAGCCGAAGGCCGCATGCGCGACGGGGCAGTCGGATGGCACGCGGACCTGCAACATCCCCTCTGACAGGTGTCGCGAAGCCAGCGTCATCAACTGTCCCACCTCCGGAGAATTCCGGGGCGGGGCGCCGATGAGCGCCAAGGCGGCGCGCAGGGTCAGCTCACGCTTCGGGCCTGGCACGGATGCCGCGTACGCGTCTGCCCTTGCGAGGATCGCCCCGGCGTTCTCGACCAATTCGTGTGGCGGGACGATGCCGCTGCTCGGGAGCGTTTCCTGATTCTTGCCGAACACCGACAGGACTAACGCCACTGGGTCAGGATCATAGCTCAGATACGAACTGATCATGGAATGGGGCTCGCGGCCCTCGTAATGAAATTTGCCGTTGCGTGACCCTTCAGCCCTGTCGCGCTTTTCCCAGACGGCCAGTTCGCGGGTCTGCCCGCGTTCTGTGAGCGACAGGGCCATCAAGCCGCGCAGGTCGCCCCGGTCAGCTCCTTGCGAAGGAGGTTTGCCTGGCGGAGCGTAGGTCCATAGATCGAGCCGATCGGCGGGCATGTCCAGATCCACCGGGGTGACGCGTCCGCACCGCCTGAAGCCGGTTCGTGCCGTGAACATCAGAGCGCCGATCTTGGCCTCGGGGTTCAGTCGCCGTTCAAGACAGTCATCAGCTTCGACGAGATCCACGCGACCGACGATCCTGGCGCCCGCATGGTTATCCTTTGCGAGCAGGACGTCGAAGAGGCCCGTCTCGGCCAGGGTCAAGGCGTCGCTCAGCGACCCGTTTAGACCGCTGAGGTCGTGAACCCGATGGACCACAAGCGTGCGTTGTGTCGGCGTCGCCGTGACGGCCGGGCCGGCTGGAGCTTTCAGCGAGCGAAGATAGCTGGTCAGAGCCAGGCGTTCGGGCGTGAAGAACAGGAAAGCGATCGAAAGCGACGACGCTGCCGTCATCACGGCTCCTGCCAATCGCCAATAGGAAGGCGCGGTCAGGAGCATGACCAAGCCGATGATCAGCGTCGCCACCAGGACGACCCACTGAGCGATAAACAGGACGTGGTTTAAGTAGACCCAGAGTTCCATCTCGGACCGACAGCTCTCGCAGCGTGGTGGCGTTTTTGGCAAAGAAGTGTTGCCGAATACCGATATAGGGCTGCTTGACCTAACACTACTTTGGCAGATTTTTGAGTTGGGCGGCATTTTTGGGATTCCCGCGGAGCGGTTTGCGTGATTCATGGG
>QBLV01000016.1:0-4908 GCA_003241815.1 Hyphomicrobiales bacterium
AGCCAAGGGCGAGGACCGGAACGCCATGCGCGAGACCTTCCATATGGTCGGCCGCGAGCCGTTCAAGCTGCCGCCGCGCGATCCGGCGCTGTATTTCATCCAGCGCCTGCGCGACGAGGCCCATCGCTTTGCCATCGGCACGCACCGGGCACGGCGCAAGAAGGACACCATGAAGAACCCGCTCGACGAGATTCCCGGCATCGGCCCTTCGCGCAAGCGGGCGCTGCTCTTGCACTTCGGCACGGTGAAGGCGATCAAGCGCGCCAAGCTCGACGATCTGATGCGCACGCCCGGCGTCAACGCCGCAACGGCTCAGGCGGTGCATGATTATTTTCATGATGCGTGACGCGGAATGGCAATGCTGCCGCATTGCGTGTTGACGCTGTCACAAGCCGGCTGCTTTGGTGGAAACCGTGACGAGCTTTTCTGACGCGATCAAACGGCGTGGCCCCTGGTCCCTGCCGAACCTCCTGACCTACGGCCGAATCCTCGCGATTCCGGCGCTGGTCGGCCTGTTGTTCTGGCCCCATGACGACTGGGTTCGCTGGATTGCACTTGCCGTTTATGTCGCGGCGGCGGTGACGGATTATCTCGACGGCTGGCTCGCCCGGGCCTGGAGCCAGCAATCGGCAATCGGCCGCATGCTTGATCCGATCGCCGACAAGCTCTTGGTATGTGCCCTGCTGCTGATGCTCGTCCACACCGAGACGATCAAGGGCTGGGCGATCTGGGCCGCTATCGTTATCCTCTGCCGCGAGATTCTCGTGTCGGGGCTGCGCGAATTTCTGGCCGAGTTGCGGGTCAGCGTGCCGGTCAGCAAGGTCGCAAAATGGAAGACGACGGCGCAGCTCCTGGCGCTGGGCTTTCTCGTCGCCGGGCCGGCTGGCGACAAGGTGCTGCCGCACAACACGCAGATCGGCATCGTGATGCTCTGGGTCGCGGCGGCTTTGACCATTTTTACCGGTTGGGACTATTTCAATGCCGGCATTCGCCACATGGTCGATGAGGACACGCGTGAACCATGACGCAGGCTCTCGCGACATCTGCCCCTGCCTCCGACACCCGCTCGGTCAAGCTGGTCTATTTCGCCTGGGTGCGAGAGCGCGTTGGCCTCGCCGATGAGCAGGTCGAACTGCCTGCCGGAACGGAGACCGTGCTCGACCTCGTGCGCTGGCTCAAAAGCCGGGACGAGGGCTACGCCGCCGCTTTCGAGAACGAAACGCTGGTGCGCGCCGCTATCAACCAGACCCATGTCAAGCCGGGCGCGAGCCTCGCCGGCGCCAGCGAGATCGCCTTCTTCCCGCCGATGACGGGCGGTTGAGTCGGCCCGTGCCTCTAACGATCCGCATCCAGCGCGAAGACTTCGACATCGCCGCCGAGATCGCCGCGCTTTCGGCAGGCCGCCGAGATATCGGTGCTGTCGTCAGCTTCACCGGCCTGTGCCGCGACGAGGGCGGGACGCTCGCCGCGCTCGAACTGGAGCACTATCCCGGCATGGCGGAGGCCGAGATCGGCCGCGTCGCCGCTGAAGCCAACGCGCGCTGGCCGCTGATGGGGCTGCTTGCGATCCATCGCTACGGGCGCGTCGCGCCGGGCGAACAGATCGTGCTGGTGATTGCCACCTCCGCCCATCGCCGTGCCGCCTTCGAGGCCGCCGATTTCCTGATGGACTATCTCAAAACGCGCGCGCCCTTTTGGAAGCGCGAGCACCTCGCCGACGGCACGATCGGCGGCTGGGTCGAGGCGAAGGACATCGACCAAAAGGCGGCGCAACGCTGGGAGTGAGGCGATGACGTCGGTGAATCGTTCGACCATCGCTCTCGCGGGTCTGCTGCTTGCCCTGTGCGACACGACAGCTCAGGCCGCCCCGAGTTCGAAGATCTTCCGCGACTGGCTGGTCGGCTGCGACAACCTCAAAGCTTGCACGGCGATGTCGTTGCCGGAGGAGACCGCCGAACATGTCTCATTCCTGAAATTGACGCGCCCGGCCGGGCCGCAGGGTGCACTCACGGCCGTGAACAGAATTCGCGGAGAGAAGCTGAAGCCGGCCTTCGAGCTGATGATGGCGATCGACGGCGCGGCGTTTCCCAGCCCCGGCAAGCGCTGGGCGGCGACCAGCGTCGATGGCGAGAACGCCGAGGTCGCGCTCTCCGCTGGCGAGGCGGAGGCCCTGATCGCGGCTGCGCGCAAGGCCAGCAAGGCGACCGTCATGATCGGCGACCGGACGTTCGACATCTCGCTGTCTGGTGCCGTCGCCGCGTTGCTGTGGATGGATGAGCAGCAGGGTCGGCTCAACACGACCTCGGCCCTGATCCGCAAGGGCCCGGGAACCCATGTGCCGCCGGCGCCGCCCCTGCCGCTGGTCACCGCCAGAGGCACGGCGGCGCCGGCCATTCCCACCAAGACGGCCGAGGCGCTGACGGCGGCACTGCGCGAACATCTGAAGCGAACCGAGCCGGACGCCTGTGCCGACAAGCCGGACGACTTCAAGGATACCAAGAATGTCTGGCCGCTCGGCGGTACGCTTCGGCTCGTCGGCCTGCTCTGTTACGCGGGAGCCTATAACTTCGGAACGGGCTACTGGATCGTCTCTGGCAGCGATGTCGCCAAGGCGCGCCGGGCGATGTTTCCGCGATTGGACGGCAAGCCGGAGGACACCCTCGTCAATGCCGATGTCTCGACCGAGACCGGTACGATCAGCTATTTTTCGAAGGGGCGCGGCGTCGGCGATTGCGGCAGCGCCGGCACCTATGCCTGGACGGGCTCCGCCTTTGTGCTGGCGTCTCTGACGGAGATGAGCATCTGCCGCGGCATAACCCTCGACGACTGGCTGACGCTGGTTCGCAGCGATCTGAAGACGGCGAACTGAGGTAGGTGCGACACGGACCATCGACAGCCACGACGTCAGGCCGTCATGGTAGGGCTCGTCGCGAGCATCCACGCTTTCCTGCCCGAGCGCGATGTCGAGATATTCATGCTCGCCACAAAGGGCGAGCATGAACGAGAACGGCCGCAGCCGCTGACTTATGCCGCCAGGGCCTTGCCGCGCACGGCGTCAGAGTAGTCCTCCATGATCACCTTGCCCATGTTGCCGGTGACGAAGGAGTAGGGACCGATCTCGGAGACCAGCGTCACCTCGGCGGCCGAGCCGGTGATGAAGCACTCGTTGAAGGTTTCCAACTCCTCCGGGCGGATGCGGCGCTCGATCACCTCGAAGCCGCGCTTCTTGCACTGCTCGATCACCGACTGGCGGGTGAGCCCGTTCAGGAAGCGGTCGGCCAGCGGGGGGTGGATCACGCCGTCCTTGATGAAGAAGATGTTGGCGCCGGTACATTCGGCGACATTGCCTTCCCAGTCCAGCATCATCGCATCGGCATAGCCGGCGCGTTCGGCCTTATGCTTCGACAGCGAACAGATCATGTAGAGCCCCGCTGCCTTGGCGTGGACCGGCGCGCAGGCCGGATCGGGCCGGCGGTATGCGGCGACGTCGAGACGCACGCCCTTCAGCTTCTGGGCCATGTCGAACATGCTCGGCCACTCCCAGACCGCGATCGCGGTATGGATCGTGTTGTTGATGCCCGACACCGCCATCATCTCCGAACCGCGCCACGCGACGGGGCGGATATAGGCGTCCTTCAGCCCGTTCTCTCTGAGGCAGAGTTCCTTGGCCGCATCGAGTTCGGCGACCGACCAGGGGATCGTGAAATCCATGATCTCGGCGGACTTGTGGAAGCGCTTCGAATGCTCGGTGCCCTTGTAGATCACGCCGTCATAGGAGCGCTCGCCCTCGAACACGCAGGAGCCGTAATGCAGCCCATGGGTCAGTACGTGAACCTTCGCATCCTTCCACGGCACGAGCTTGCCGTCGAACCAGATGACGCCGTCGCGCTGGTCGAAAGGAATGACTGACATGGGGTGCTCCTCTTGCACGTCCGGTCTGGCTGATCCGTTGGAGCCCCTGACACCGTCACCATGGCGGGAGGGGCGAAAGACCGGAATTATACTGCGCCGCAACATCGTCTCGCGACATATTCCGTCGTCCAACGCGCTTGACCGGTAATCTTCCGTCTGAGATATGTCAACATCACTGACATAAATTTCAGGACGGATGCGATGGCGCCGACCCAACCCCGACCGCCCGACGTAGCCGACGGCATGTCGGACCAGGCCATGGCGGGCGAAGCCGTGCCTTATGACCTTATCGAACTGCTTTTCTTCGCCTATCGCGATTTCGTTGGCGGCCCGGATCTGATCCTCGCCGAATACGGCTTCGGCCGCGCCCATCACCGCGTACTGCATTTCGTCCTGCGCCGCCCGGGCCTGACGATCGCCGAACTGCTCGACATCCTCAAGATCACCAAGCAGAGCCTCAACCGTGTGCTGAAGGAACTGGTCGAGACCGGCTTCGTTGAGCAGCGCACCGGCGTTCAGGACAAGCGCCAGCGTCATCTGCACGCAACGCCGTCGGGGCGGGATCTGGCGCTGCGCCTCGTCCAGCTTCAGGCGAAGCGGATCAACGACTCCCTGCGTCATCTCGCGCCGGAAGCGGCGGAGACGGTCGCTCTCTACCTCGCGGGGTTGATCGATCCCGCCGAACGCCACAAGGTGGAGACCTTCCTCGCTGCGCCGCGGTGAGGGACGAAGCCCTGGCCAGGGGCGATAGCGCGAGACGCGACGACGCGCGAGCAGACGAAGGCGGAAGACATATGGCCGCACAGCCAGCGCGCAAGCCCATCCCAGACGAGGCGCCCCATATCCTCGTGGTCGATGACGACCGGCGCCTGCGCGACCTGCTGGCGCGCTTCCTCGGCGACAATGGCTATCGCGTCACGACCGCCGCGAACACAGCGGACGCGGACCTGCGGCTCGCCCGCCTCGTCTTCGACGCCATCGTCCTCGACATCATGA
>QBLV01000016.1:4918-20084 GCA_003241815.1 Hyphomicrobiales bacterium
CCCGCCGTTTTCGGATCGAATCGAACATTCCGATCCTGATGCTCACTGCCCGCGCCGACAGCAAGGACCGCATCAACGGCCTGGAGATCGGGGTCGAGGATTATCTCGCCAAGCCCTTCGAGCCGCGAGAGCTGCTTCTGCGGCTCGGCAATATCCTGAAGCGGACCAGTGTCTCCGATCCCGCGCAGTCCAGCCCGCGACCCGACTTCGTCCGGTTCGGCCCCTTCCTTTACGGGCTTTCACGCGGCGAATTGCGCAAGAACGAGGAGCCGATCCGCCTGACCGAGCGCGAGCGCGAGATCCTCACCGCGCTGGCCGAGCGCGCCGGCGAGGTCGTGCCGCGTGAGGAACTCGCCGCGCAAGGGACTGCCGCCAACGACCGCACGGTCGATGTTCAGATGAACCGCCTGCGCCGCAAGATCGAGCGCGATCCGGCCGATCCGCTCTATCTCCAGACCGTACGCGGCGTCGGCTACCGCCTCGTGACGGACCGGACGTGACGCCAGTCCAGCCCGGCAGGCGCCGCAGAGGAGCGCAAAAGGTCGCCAGCGCTCTGGCCGGCGTGACGACGGCCGCCGGGCGCTGGAAAACCCGCTTGAACGACCGGCTCAAGCCGCTGCTCAAATGGGCCGGCCGGCCGCTGCATGTCATCGCCCGCTACATGCCCAAGGGGCTCTATCCACGCGCGCTGGTCATCGTCATCGCGCCGGTGGTGCTGCTGCAATCGGTCATCGCCTATGTCTTCATGGAGCGGCATTGGCAGACCGTGACACAGCGCCTGTCCTCGGCGGTCTCGGCCGACATCGCCATGATGATCGACGTCTATGAGAGCTATCCCCAGGACGCCGATGCCAGCATTCTCGCCCGCATCGCCGCCGACCGGCTCGGCATGGATGTCGATATCATTCCCGATGCCGACCTGCCGCCGCCGGGTCCGCGCCCCTTTTTCTCGCTGCTCGACAGCGCGCTCTCGAGCGAACTAGCCCAGCAGGTCGCGCGCCCCTTCTGGCTCGACACGGTCGGCCGCTCCAGCCTGATCGAGATCAGGATCAAGCTCGGCAAAAACGTGATGCGCATCCTGACCCGGCGCAATTCCGCCTATGCCAGCAACAGCCACATTTTCCTGCTCTGGATGATCGGCACCTCGCTGATCCTGCTGACCATCGCGGTGCTGTTCCTGCGTAACCAGATCCGACCGATCCTCAAGCTCGCCGACGCGGCCGAGGCTTTCGGCAAGGGCCGCGACGCCGAATTCCGGCCGCGCGGCGCCAGCGAAGTCCGCCGTGCCGGCAACGCCTTCATCGAGATGAAGCGCCGCGTCGAACGCGCGGTGGGCGAGCGCACCACCATGCTGAACGGCGTCAGCCACGATCTGCGCACCATCCTGACCCGCTTCAAGCTCTCGCTGGCGCTGCTCGAGCGCTCGTCTGAGATCGACGCTCTTGAAAAAGACGTCGATGAAATGAGCCGCATGCTGGAGGATTATCTCTCCTTCGCCCGCGGCGATGCCGGCGAGGCTGCGGTCGAAACCGATATCCGGGCGCTTCTGGAAGATCTGAAATCCGATGCCGAGCGACAGGGCCACCAGACCGAACTGACGGTCGTCGGCGATCCCTTGGTGGTGATCAGGCCCGACGCCTTCCGCCGCCTCCTCACCAACCTCGTCTCGAACGCCGCGCGCTTCGGCGACCGCATCGCGATCCGCGCGACCCATGATGCGCGCTACCTGATCGTAATGATCGATGATGACGGGCCGGGTATAGCGCCCGAGCAGCGCGAGGAGGTTTTCCGCCCGTTCTTCCGCCTCGACGAAGCCCGCAACGTCGATTCCGGCGGGACGGGCTTAGGCCTGGCCATCGCGCGCGACATCGCGAGGGCCCATGGCGGGGACATCATGCTGGGCGATTCGCCGCTGGGGGGGTTACGAGCGACGGTGCGGCTGCCGGTGTGATCGACACGCGCGCCAGATCCTATGAGCAACTCATCGTACGGCTCGAAATTCTATAACCGACGAAGATTGCTTTTAAAGACCGTGGCTCGTTGGACGGAACGCTGAAACTATCGCGGCCAGATAGTCAGTGCGCGCCCAAACAGCGACTTTGATCGTGCGGCGATCGTCGTTTCATCCCAGGTCTCGATTCCTTGCAGCGGTAAGTTCAAGGGAAGCAGTGAATAATCCATGATCTGCTTTCGCTTGTCTTCCCAAGCCGCATTCGACAGCGAAGAGTTCAGTCCTTGCCGCACCAACGTCAGATTACCGATCTTCTGCAGAGCACTGTTACGGGCGCGAGTGGCCTTTGCCCGCTCATCGCTTTCATCAAGGTCGAACAGACCGATTTCATCAACACCGTCTGAGCCGTCCGGCAGCTTCCAATGCGAATGCCACCCTTGGGGCATCAGATGCTCAACGGTAAGCGGGTCTGTGACCTTGATCGTCTCCGTCTTCGACGAGGTGAACGTATTGTTTAGCTTGGTAAACAGATAGACGAGGCGCGGGGCGTTAAGGACGCGGTAGGCTTCGTTGCCCTCGAAGGCGGCACGGAACGCTTCGTCTGATGGCCATTCGGTTGAGTCGCCGCGCAGCTCAGAGAAGTACGTTGAAACCTGCAGCGCAGTCGGCGTTTTCGTTTTAAGCGATTTAGCGAGATTGAGGAAAACGCGGTTATAATTCTTGTTTGTCATGAGGCATACGGACCGTCGCAGGAGATACGACTCGATGACGGCACATATTTTAGCCAATTCCTCCGGATCGATATCACCGTCGAGGAGGAGCAACAGGAGCGGATAGACCGTACCAATATCGTAGGTCTTCAGAAACTGGGCCAGTGAATTGTAAGGTCGATCTGGCTCGACGTCATGCAGCGATTTGAAATTTGCTCGATTCCTAGAGAGAGCCTTTAATTCATCTTCAACGTTCGCGAACGGCGCGTGCCTTTCGATCCAATGTCTATATTCGACATATAGATGACCTATAGGGATATCAGTAGTTTGCTGGCTAGCAAGAAAATGCTGCATAAACAAGTCACTACGGGGTCGATTTAAACGACCCTGACTAACATGTTCTTGCCAATATTGCGCATCAAAATCAGACCAATACTTTGCATACAGCGCCTCAGCATTTTCGCCTCTGCGGTTTGCGCGCAGAAATATGTAGTTTCGTAGCAAGTCTGCAGGTAGAAGGGCCTGCCCTCTCGCGTTTAGGGTCTCAAAGATCACCTGCGCATCGTCGCCCTGCTCCAAGTCGATCGCAACGACCATAAGCGCATTCCGAAGAGCCTGAAAACATTGTTCTAGGCGCTGATCAACCGGGTATTCGTTCGCTAAAGGCAATTCATCATTATTTCCGTTAAAAAATTCAGACAGTTGAGAATAGAAATATAGATAGCAATCAACAAGCTTCGGGCGGTCGTCAAATTTACGAGCCCATTTTTGTTTTACAAGCGGATAACGCTTCTTTAATTCTTCAGGAGATTCAGACTCAACGACTGCCATGAATGCCGGTCGATCTAACTGAGTTGGCCAGACCTTGAATTTATCGACGTCCGGATCGGGCATCATTCCTTTGTTGAGAGTATAGTTTGTACACTCGTCGGCTAGTGCGGTTGCTCCTGAAGCGCGGCAGAAATCGCGAAAGGCGTTGAGGAACACCTGGAGCGTGGTGAGCCTTTGCTGACCATCAATGACTAATCTGCGCTCGACATGGGTCGCTGGCGTCTGCTTTTGATCCAAGACTAGCGCGCCGAGAAAATGCACCGGCACATCGGCGCGCCCCTCAAGATATTCGGCGAATTTTCGCTCTATGTCCTCCCATAGCGGTGCCCACTGGAGGTTCTCGGTCCAAACATATGGCCTTTGAAACAAAGGGACTTCGAGCCGCATCTTCTTTTCGAACAGCGCGACGAGCGCAATAGCGTTAGCCTTCACAAAAATCCCCAGTTTTGAGGCACCGCTGGGTGCACGAACCTTATGCTAGTACAATCGACCGCCTCGGGGAACCTCGATCCCCGGCCCGATCAGAACCACCTCGCCATCGGCGTCCGGCACGCCGAGCGTCAGCACCTCGGACATGAACTTGCCGATCTGGCGCGGCGGGAAATTCACCACCGCCAGCACCTGTTTGCCCGGCAGATCCTCGCAGGCGTAATGCTTGGTGATCTGCGCCGAGGACTTCTTCAGCCCGATCGTGCCGCCGAAGTCGATCACCAGCTTGATCGCTGGCTTGCGCGCCTCCGGATAGGGCAAAGCCTCGACGATGGTGCCGACGCGGATATCGACCTTGAGGAAATCGTCGAAGCCGATCTGGGCTGCCGGCACTGCGGGGTCGGAGGGGCCGCTCAAAACTCCGCCCAGCCCTTGTCATGGGCGTCGGCATCGAGCTTGCGGGCCGTGGCCGCACCGCCCGAGCGCGCGATGGGCTGAACGGCGCGCGGCGCAGCCGGCCGAGGCGCCGGCGCAACGGCCGCCTGCATGGTGCGGGCCACCGCCTTCAGCCCGGCGACATCGCCGCCGAGCTGGAAGCGCGCGACGAGCGCAGAGAGGCGATCGGCCTCCTGCGACAGGGAGTGCGCGGCGGCCGTCGATTGCTCGGCCATGGCGGCGTTCTGCTGGGTCGACTGGTCCATCTCGCCGACGGCGGTGTTGACCTCCTGAAGCCCCGACGCCTGCTCCTGCGCCGCACCGGCGATCTCGGCCACGAGCCCGGTTGCCCGCGTGATCTCCTCGGCCATGCGCTGGAGTGCGCTGCCGGTCTGGCCGACGAGCGTGACGCCCTTCTCGACCTCGATATTGGAAGCCGTGATCAGTTCCTTGATCTCCTTGGCCGCCGAGGCCGAGCGCTGCGCCAGAGCCCGCACCTCGGAGGCGACGACGGCGAAGCCCTTGCCGGCGTCGCCCGCACGCGCCGCCTCGACGCTGGCGTTGAGCGCCAGCAGGTTGGTCTGGAAGGCGATTTCGTCGATCACGCCAACGATCTGCGAGATCTCGTCGGCCGATTTTTCGATCCCGCCCATGGCGAGAACGGCGTCGCGAACGATGGTGGTCGACTGCTCGGCCTCCGACTTGACCTGCGTCGTCGCCTGGTTGGCGAGCCGGGCGCTTTCCGCCGTCTGCCGGACCGTGGCGGTGAGTTCGTCGAGCGCGGTCGCCGTCTCCTCGACGGAGGCCGCCTGCTGCTCGGTGCGCCCGGCGAGATCGTCGGCCGCCTGGCTGATCTCGATCGAACCCGCCTTCATGCTCTCGGTGTTGGTGGCGATCTGCCGCATCGTCTCCTGCAGCTTGCCGATCGCTGCATTGAAGTCGTCCTTGAGCTTGGCATAGTCGGAGCCGAAGCTGTCGTTGATGCGGTAGGTCAGGTCGCCCTCGGCGAGGCGCTCGAGACCGGTTCCGAGTGCAAGAACCACCTCTTCCTGCTCGCGCGCCAGCTCAGCCCTCTCGGCTTCGCTGCGTCGGCGCTGGCCGTCGGCGGCATCGCGATGGCCGGATGCCTCCTGCTCCATGCGCGCCTTGTCGGCTTCCATCGCATCCTTGGCCACGGCCGCGTCGCGGAAAACGACCAGCGCGCGGGCCATCGAACCGATATCGTCGGGCCGGCCCTGATGCTTGATCTCGGCATTCAGATCACCAGCCGCGAGACCGTTCATGGTGCCCGCGAGCGAGGCCAGCATGGCCGAGGCCCGGCGGCTCAGGAAGAAGACGAGCCCGAACATGACAAGCCCCAGCGGCAGCAGGACCTTGGCGACCTTGCCGATCATGCCCAGGAAGGCGGCATCGACATCCTGGACGTGAAGGCCCGAGCCGACCGTCCACTGCCACTTCGGAATGGACGAGACATAGGAGATTTTCAGCGAGGGCTCCTTGTCGCCCGGCTTGACCCAGCCATAGTCGATGAAGCCGGCTCCTGGCCCCTTGGCCAGCTTGATCATGTCCTGAACGAAGAACTTGCCCGTCGCGTCCTTCAGCGGCTTCATGTCCGTCGTCTCGATCTTCTTGTTGGCATGCGAGACGCTAATGCCGTCGTAGTCGATGATGAAATAGTAGTTGCCACTGTCGAAACGGGCACTGGCGATGGCATCGATCGCCATCTTCTTGGCGGCGGCCTCTTGGAGCTCGCCCTTTTCCGCGCGTGCGAGATAGCTGTTGACCGTCGACGTGGCGGCCTCGACCGCATTCTTCATCTCGGCTCGCTTGAGCGCGATCATATCCTGATGAGCAGCGTAGAGCGTCAGCCCGACGCTCCCGACCGACATGACGATCGCGAGAGCGGCGATCAGCGCGAAAGAGCGACCGATCGACAAGGTAGCGAGCTTCTTCGTCCAGGACATGCGTGACCCCTGCGGAATGAGATTCCGCAGGATCACGCAAATTCGCTAAGACTCGCTTAACGATGTCGCATTTCGGCCATGATCGACCGGTGCGATCAGATCGCGGGCGCGAAATCCTCGCCGGGACGGCGCAGGCTTTCGTCGGAGCGTTCGCGCCGCCGCACATGCGGACGCCGACCGCTGCAGATGGCCCGGGCCAGCCCGCGCAAGGGGGCGGTCAGCCGATGGACATCCTCGACACGGGACATGATCTTGCCAGCCGTCCTCAATTCGCGGTCGAGCCGCGCCATCGTCCGCGACATTTCGGGCTCGTCGTCCTCCAGCCAGACCTCGGAGACACGCGCCATCAGCAGCACCGCGCCCTGCACCCTCAGGCCGCCCAGCGCATCCTCGGTCGCGATGCCGGCAGAGGCCAGCATGTAACGCCAGGAATTGACTGCGCCGCGGTTGAGCGCGGCCATCGTCAGCGGGTCACGGCGGATCACGGGCGCGATCCTGCGAAGCCCGGCCTTGTAGGGCGCCAGCGCATCGAGGCGCCGCATGACGAGGTCAAACAGCCGCTCGCGCACCGGTTCTGCGGCCAGTTCGTCCGAGCTCTCCGCCAGCACGGCATCGTCGACAATGCGCGTCAGCCCTCCCAGCATTGCAAGCTTGGACGGGAAAAGGCCACGCAGCTTGGCCAGCGGCACACCGGCCTCGTTGGCGATATCGCTGAGTTCGATGTCCTCCCAGCGACGGTTTTCTGCAAGCCGCATCAGCGCCTCGACGACCTGCTTGCGCGGATCGGTCGGCGGGGCGGCGGCCGCAAATTCAGACGAAACGGATTCGCTGGTCATGGGATATCTCCTTCGCGACGCAGTCGAGCAGAAGATAGGGTTCGATCGCCGCCTAGGAAAGGCCGCTCAGCCCGAAAGCTCGCCGGCGCGACGTTTGGCGGCAGCCACCGTCTTGACCATCAGCGGCCCGAGCCCATCGGGCGCCATCAGCACCTCAAGCCCCGCAGCCGTCGTGCCGGCAGGTGAAGTAACGTTCTGGCGCAGGGTCGCGGGCGGAAGCGGTGACTGGAACAGCATTTCGCCGGCACCTTCGATGGTGGCGCGGGCCAGCCTCTCGGCGATTTCGGCCGGCAGGCCGGCCGCCGTGCCCGCCGCCGCAAGGCATTCGACCAGATGGAAGACATAGGCCGGCCCCGAACCCGAGACAGCGGTGACAGCGTCGATCAGGCCCTCATCGTCGAGCCACTCGACCATGCCAATGCTGCCCAGCAGCGCATCGGCCATAGCGCGCTGCGCCCCGGTGACCCCCGGACCGGCGGTCGCCGCCGTGGCGCCGCGCTGCACGGACGCCGGCAGGTTGGGCATGGCGCGGATCATTGCGGTGGCGTTCGGCAGCCGCGCCGAAAGATCAGCGATGGTCTTGCCGGCCAGAATCGAGATCAGCAGCGTCTGGGGCGCAATCAGGGCCTGAACGGCCGGCGCGGCGGTGTCGAGGGTCTGTGGCTTGGTCGCCAGTACCAGAACCTCGACAGGACCGAGCGAGCGCGGATCGGGGTTGATCGCCATCCCCTTCTGCGCCGCCAGCGTCACCATCTCGTCGGAAGGCTTGGGGTCGATCAGGCTGATGCCGGCGGGATTCATGCCGATGCGCAGCCAGCCCTCCAGCATGGCGCCCCCCATCTTGCCGGCACCGAGCAGGACGAGCGATTGCGGCAGGGGGCTGGACATGGGGGCATCTCTCTCAAGGCGTCATTCTCGGGCTCGTCCCGAGAATCTCATGACCAGAGAATCTCCGGTCGGGGATGGTCGGGTCAAGCCCGACCATGACGTGCATAGGCCGGACCGGGTCAAGCCCGGGCCCGACGAACCGGCCAAACTCAAGCCTCGCCGACCGTCTCCAGCATCGCGCCTTCAAGCCCTTCCTTCGCCGATTTCCCGGCCCAGACGACGAACTGGAAAGCCTGGAAATAGCGCTCGCAGGCATCGATCGCCGCCTTGATCAGCGCCGCCGCCTGCTCATCGGTCGGCTCGGCCCCGCCCGACAGCAGCAGCGCGTGACGGTACATCACGACGTTCTCCGAGCTCCAGAGATCGAAATGACCGAGCCAGAGCTGCTCGTTGACGAGGCTGACCAGTTGCAGCACCTCGCCCCGGCGCCGCTCCGGCACCTTGAGGTCGAAGGCGCAGGCGATATGGATCGCCTCCACCTCGGCCAACCAGGTGATGGCAACATGGTAGTCCGACCAGCCGCCGGTGACGGCAACCGACAATTCGTCATCGCTGTCGCGGTCGAAGGTCCAGTTGTTGAGGGCAGCCAGCCGTTCGATCAGGTCGAGAGGGTTGGAGGGCCGCTCAAGCGCGGCGTCCAGGTCGAGATCCATCATGCCCTAGGGTCCAACTGCCGGGCGCCGCAGGTCGCGGTCCGGCGCGTTCGAGAATGGGAACACGGCGACGGAAAAGCTGAAGGATACGCAACCCAACTGGCGACGCGCCGGCCGAAAACCGGGCACTCCGCTACGCCGACTCCCTCCTAAGAGGTTGGACCGACGAATCAATTTCTCCACCGACGTTAGCGCAGGGCGTGTGACACTCCCAACACGATGTGACGCTCGGCGGATTCGCAGGCTGGCTCAATCCCCGCAGCGGCCTGTCCACAGCACATGGCTGTGGATGCACGGGGCGCGAGCAATGCGGCGGGCGGCCGGCTCAGAGCTTGGGCTGCCCCGCCTCCAGCGCTGCGAGCCGCGCCGCGAGCTTGTCGTTCTCTTCGCGCGCCAGCAGAGCCATCTCGCGAACGGCCTCGAATTCCTCGCGCGTGACCACGTCGAGTTCACGCAGAAGGCGCTCGATCTGGGTCCGAACGACGGTCTCGACCTCGCGGCGCACGCCCTGGGCCGCACCGGCGGCGTCGGTGGCGAGACGGGCGATATCGTCGAGGATACGGCTGCTGGTCGTGACCATGGGGCTCTCCGGATCGGGCCTACGGACCCGTATGACCCGATATATGGGTGAGGATGCGGCAACCCGCAATCGCCGCGAAGGCCGGCACACCAGCGCGCAACCGGCACGATCTGGACCTGGTGAGCTGTTGAGCCTAGAAAGACCGCGCAGGGACTACACAAACACTCCAACCCGTACGCTCAAAGACAAGCGGGAGGCGTCATGATCCATCGTTTGAACGGCCTCGTCCTGGGGCCGGCCGTCGCGCTTGCGATCGCGGGCTGCCAGGAGACCACCACCGCCGCGCGCCCGCGCGTCGATGCGCCTGGCGTTCCCGTCTCGGTCCAGAGCATTTCCGGCGCCCCCGATGCCGTGACGACGCGCTTTGCCGGCCTGCTCGGCGAAGCGGCCGCCGAGCGGCGCATGGAGATCGTGGCCGGCGACAAGCCCGCACGCTTCAGGGTTCGGGGATACCTGACCGCCCAGCCGACAGCCGACGGCCAAACCTCGCTCGCCTTCGTCTGGGATGTTTATGACGAGACCAAGAAGCGGGCCCAGCGCGTGCAGGGCGAGAGCCTCGGGCGGCGGGGCGGGACCGAGGATCCCTGGTCGGGCATCGACCAGACCATCGTCGCCAAGGCAGCATCCGAATCGATGGATGCGATCGCGAGCTTCCTGGTGACGACGCCCGCCGTGGAAACGGTCCTGCCGGCTGACAAGACCAGGGCGGCAGGCAAGCCGGCCGACGACAAGGGGGCCGTCGCTGCGAAGACTGCCACCGCTCCGGGCAGCAAGAAACTCTGAGCGACAGGCGGCGCGGCGCATACCGGTTGCATCTGATGGCCGTCAGGCATTGTGCAGGCCGTTCGCGTTTTGCACCTGGCTTTCGCAGTGCAGCGGTCGACTCGCCGTCACACGGCTGTTAAGAGCCCTGCGACCCGAGCCGGCTTCGCGCAGGCCCGCCCAGCCCAGATGCAACGGTGCGCCACGGCATGCCTTCTTCCTTTAAAGTCGTTGCCGGAAATTCCAATCGGCCTCTCGCGGAAGCGATCTGTGCCCATCTCGGCATTCCGCTCGCCAAGGCCTCGGTCCGTCGCTTCGCCGACATGGAGGTCTTCGTCGAGATCCAGGAGAATGTGCGGGGACAGGATGTCTTCATCATCCAGTCGACCTCCTTCCCGACCAACGATCACCTGATGGAACTGTTGATCATCACCGATGCGCTGCGCCGTTCCTCGGCGCGCCGCATCACGGCGGTGATCCCCTATTTCGGCTATGCAAGGCAGGATCGCCGAGCCTCGGGCCGCACGCCGATCTCGGCCAAGCTCGTCGCCAACCTGATCACCCATGCCGGCGTCGATCGCGTCCTGACGCTCGATCTCCACGCCGGCCAGATCCAGGGATTCTTCGACATCCCGACCGACAACCTGTTCGGCGCCCCGCTGATGTCGCGCGACATCAAGGAGCGGCTCGACTGGAAGAACGCCATGGTCGTCTCGCCGGACGTCGGCGGCGTGGTGCGTGCGCGTGCTCTGGCCAAGCGCATCGATGCATCGCTCGCCATCGTCGACAAACGCCGCGACCGGCCCGGCGAATCCGAGGTGATGAACATCATCGGTTCGGTCGAGGGTCGCTCCTGCATCCTGCTCGACGACATCGTCGACTCGGGCGGCACGCTGGTCAACGCCGCCGAGGCGCTGCTCGATCAGGGCGCGCTCGAGGTCTACGCCTACATCACCCATGGCGTGCTCTCGGGCGGCGCCGTGGCGCGCATCGCCAATTCCAAGCTCAAGGAACTGGTGATCACCGATTCGATCATGCCGACGGAAGCCGTGAAGGTCGCGCGCAACATCCGCGTCATCTCGATCGCGCAGCTGATGGGCGAGGCGATCGAGCGTACGGCACAGGAAACCAGCGTCTCCAGCCTGTTCGACTGACGGCTGGAATGCGCCCGTCATGAGCTCCCGCGCCCTCGTCCTCTTCTCCGGCGGCCAGGATTCGACCGTCGCCCTCGCCTGGGCCCTGGCGCGTTTCGACGAAGTCGAGACCGTCGGTTTCGACTACGGCCAGCGCCATCGCGTCGAACTGGACTGCCGGACGGTCATCCGCGGCAAGCTGCCGGCGCTCTCGCCGCTCTATGCACAGCGGCTCGGCTCCGACCACCTGATAGATCTCGCAGCGCTCGGCGTGATCTCTGAGACCGCCCTCACCCGCGATAGCGAGATCGCCTTTGCGGAAACCGGCCTGCCGACCACCTTCGTGCCCGGCCGCAATCTGATCTTTTTGACCTTCGCCGCCGCGCTGGCCTATCGGCGTGGCATCAGGCACATCGTGCTCGGCGTCTGCGAGACCGACTATTCGGGCTATCCCGACTGCCGCGACGACACGATCAAGGCGATGCAGGTCGCGCTGGGCCTCGGGCTCGACCGCAGGCTGGTGCTGCACACGCCGCTGATGTGGCGCGATAAGGCCCAGACCTTCGCGCTCGCCAGAGCGCTGGGCGGCGAAGCTCTGCTCGATCTGGTGGTCGAAGACAGCCATAGCTGCTATCTCGGCGACCGTTCGACACGCCACGCCTGGGGCCATGGCTGCGGCCGTTGCCCCGCCTGCGAGCTGCGCGCGAACGGATACGCCGCCTACCTCACCTCCCCCGACGACAGCGGACCATCCCATGACACTTGACCGGCAGCGCCGGACCGAAGGGCTCGTCGCCCTCGTCCTCTTCACCCTGACCATTCCCGCCGCAAATTGGCTGATCGGCAATGCCGGCACGGTGTGCGTGCCGGGCGGCCCCTGCCTCGTCCCGGTCTGGCCCGGCATCAAGGCACCGAGCGGCGTGCTGATGATCGGGCTCGCCCTCGTACTGCGCGACATCGTCCAGCGCAGGCTCGGCGCGAAGGCCGGTCTGGGCGCGATCGTCATCGGCGCCGTGATATCCGGTTTCCTGGCACCGCCGGCAATCGTCGTGGCCTCGGTTGCCGCCTTCCTGCTCTCGGAGCTGGCGGATTTCGCCGTCTACACCCCGCTGCAGAAGCGCCGCTTCGTCACGGCGGTCGTCGCCTCCAGCCTGATCGGGCTGGTCGTCGACAGCATCGTCTTCCTGCAGCTCGCCTTCGGCAGCCTCGATTTCCTCAGCGGCCAGATCATCGGAAAGGCCTGGATGGTGCTGCTCGCCCTGCCGCTGATGCACCTGCTGCGTCGTCGTGACGAAAGGCTCGGGCTGGCGGCGGCTTGATTGAAAGAGCTGCCAGCAAAATCGATCAAGGGTGGTGCGCCGCAATACCCCGTCGGCAACCGAGCCTGATTGGAACAATTTGAACCAAGTCCGAAACGGCGACTTCATGCACCCCTGACATAGCTTGCCGCTTGGTCAATATGGGTATCGATCATGCGTGAAAACGGCTCGGCCGAACGCCTGCAAGCGCTTCAGAATGAAATTCTGGAAGCGATCGCGCGCGGCGAGCCACTTCGCACGATCATGGAGCGCCTGTGCCTGCGTGCCGAGACGATCACGACGGGCGTCATCTGCTCAGTGGTGGCCGTCGATGACGAGAACCGGCTCGTTGCTTTGGCTTCTCCCAGCCTGCCTGAGCAATATGCGGCCGCCATCACGGGCATTCCGGTGGGGCCCCGTGTCGGCTCTTGCGGCACGGCGATCCATCGTGGCGAACCCGTCTGCGTGACCAATATCGCGACAGACCCTCTCTGGCGGGGTTTCGAGGACCTCGCGCTGCCTCTCGGGCTACATGCCTGTTGGTCGAGTCCGATCAAGGCAGCCGACGGGCGCGTGGTCGGCAGCTTCGCCTTCTATTACCAACAAGAACGCGGTCCTGACGCGTTCGAGCGTCGGATCATCGAGGCTTGCGTCCATCTCTGCGCCATCGCGATTGAGCATGAGGAGGTGCGATCGCGCAATCATCGGCTCGCTTATTACGACACGCTGACCGGCCTGCCCAACAGGGTGAGCTTCAATGACGAGATCATGCGGATGACCGCTGGCTCTCGGTTGAATTTTGGGTTGATGCTGATCGACATCGACCATCTCAAGGCGACCAATGACACGATGGGCCATGCCGCCGGAGACGCCCTGATCGCAGCCGTCGGCACGCGGCTCCAGAGCGTTGTTGGCGAAGGGATGGCGTGTCGGATCGGCGGCGACGAGTTCGCGGTGCTTTTGCCCAACTGCACGCAGGCCTCGCAGATGCGCTCCGCCGCTTGCGCCATCCTGGCGGCGATGTCGGCTCCGCTCGATTATGACGGGCATGGCATTATGCCGAGCGTCACCATCGGCGCGGCACTGGCCGGCGAAGACGGGCAGGACAGCGTCACACTGCGCCAGAATGCCGATTTCGCGCTGTATCACGCCAAGGAAACCCGCCGCGGCGGCTATGTCCGCTTCAAGGACGGACTGCGCACATCGATGACCCGGCGCCTACAAACTCGGCGCGACGTCAACGAGGCGCTGACCGACGGGCGCATCCTCGCCTATTATCAGCCCGTCATCCGCATCGACACCAATGAGATCGTCGGCCTGGAGGCGCTGGCCCGCATGCGCATGCCCGATGGGCGGATCGCCTCGGCCGGCGAGTTCCACGAGGCCATGCTCGACCCTAAGGTCGCGTACCGCATCTCGGGGCAGATGCTCGGGGCGATCGCGACCGACATGGCCGCCTGGCAGCGCGCGGGCGTCAACTTCCAGCATGTCGGTCTGAACGTCACATCGGCCGACTTCCAGAAGGGCGATCTGGTCCAGCGCATCGTCAGGGCGCTCGATCGGGTCGATGTCCAGCCCAAGCATCTCGTCATCGAGATCACCGAGCAGGTCTTCATGGGCGGACGCAAGGACGGTATCGCCCGCACGATCGAAACGCTGCGCCAGCGCGGCATCCCGGTGGCGCTGGATGATTTCGGCACAGGCTTCGCCTCGCTGACGCACCTGCTCGACTTCCCCGTCGACATCATCAAGATCGATCGCTCCTTCATCGCGGCGGCGCAGAGCAGCGGAAAAAGCAGTGTGATCGTCGAAGCCATGGTGGGTATCGCCAACCAACTCGGCATGAAGATCATCGCCGAAGGCATCGAGACGCAGGCACAGGCGGAGTGGCTGCAGTCCATGGGCTGTCGCCTCGGCCAGGGCTTTCTGTATTCCCCGGCGGTCCCGGCCGGGGTCGTGACGGAACTGCTGCAGCGTTTCGGCCAGAAGCGCGACGCGAGGGCCATGCCGCGGACCGCCATTACGGCCACCGCCGCCTGAGCGGTCGCGGCGCTCCGGGCTTGAGATCAAGCCAATTTTCGCCTATGGAGCACGCCAGCGTCCGACTGACACCCTTGGAGGCACGGGCGCTGAACCGCAAAGAGGCCGCCAGCAGGCGGCCTTGTCATTTGAAGCAAGGACTAAAACCATGACCGCCGTGAAGCAAATCGAGGCTTCGGCGCGCGCACAGGTCGGCAAGGGGGCCGCCCGTGCAGTTCGTCGTCAAGGCCTGACACCCGCCGTGATCTACGGGGGCGGCGCCGCTCCCGAAGCGATCGCACTCGACGCCAACAAGACCCGCCTGATGATCTATGGCGGCCACTTCCTGACCACGCTGTTCGAGATCAATGTCGGCGGCAAGAAGCAGCGGGTGATTCCGCGCGACTACCAGCTCGACCCGGTCAAGGATTTCCCCATTCACGTCGATTTCCTGCGCGTCGCCGCCGGCCAGACCGTGACGGTCGAGATTCCGATCCATGTCGTCGACCAGGATGCCAGCCCCGGCGTCAAGAACGGCGGTTCGGTGCAGATCGTCGAGCATTCGCTCGAAATCACCGTCGAGCCCGAGAACATTCCGGAATTCTTCGAGGTCTCGATTGCAGGCCTGGAGATCGGCGGTTCGCTCCAGGCCAGCGTGGTCAAACTGCCGAACGGAG
>QBLV01000016.1:20094-25268 GCA_003241815.1 Hyphomicrobiales bacterium
CCACCATCGTCACCATCGTTCCGCCGATGGCCGAGGAAGTCGATGAGCCGGCAGCCGAAGCCGAAGCCGCCGCTCCGGCCGCCGACGCCAAGCCCAAGGCTTGATGAGCCAAAGGCTTGCTCGGCGAGATTGCCGGACTGAAGACAATGCGGACGGCCGGGATTTCCCGGCCGTTTTGCTATGGGGCGACTGAACCGACATGCTGATCTTCGCAGGGCTGGGCAATCCAGGCTCCCGCTATGCCCGGAACCGCCACAACATCGGCTTCATGGCGCTCGACGAGATCGCGCGCGTTCATCGCGCCGCCCCGTGGCGTGCGCGCTTCCAGGGGCAGGCCAGCGAGGCCACGATCGGAAACGAGAAGGTCGTGTTGCTCAAGCCACAGACCTATATGAACGAGTCCGGCCGCTCAATCGGGGAAGCGGCGCGCTTCTTCAAGGTCGAGCCCGCCGACGTGATCGTCTTCCATGACGAGCTCGACCTCGCGCCCGCCAAGCTGCGCATCAAGCTCGGTGGCGGCAATGCCGGCCACAACGGCCTGCGCTCGACCACGGCCGCGATCGGCAACGAGTATCGCCGCGTCCGCATGGGTATCGGTCACCCGGGCTTGAAGGAACTCGTCCACGCCTATGTGCTGAACGATTTCGGCAAAGCCGAGGGACCTTGGGTCGAGGACCTCTGCACCGCCTGCGCCGACAATGCTGCGCTGCTGGCTGTTCATGACGATGCCGGCTTCCAGAACAAGGTGCATCTCTTCATGGATGCGCGCGGCCATGCCGCCGTGAAACGGCTCGGCGAGAAGGCCCCTGACTGAGCCCGCTCAGTAGGGCAGTTGCGCGCCGGGCCTGGCGATGGTCACGCGACTCGCCGCGAAGCTGCCATCGGCCTGCTTGGTCGCGGTCATCGCGACCTGCGCGCCGGCTTTCAGTTCGGACATCTCGGCAGGCGACGCCATGATGATGTTGGCATCGGGGGTGATCGTCACCTTCTGCTCGCCGCCGGGATAGGTCAGCACGACATTGGCGCCATCGACGCGCGAGACGGTCTCGGCCACCGTCGCATTGGTCATCGTCGAATCCGGCAGCACGCCCCAGGGACGATGCCCCTCGCCTGTGCCACGCATCGCTTCAGGAAAGATGAAGACCTGCACCGCCTGAAGCGCTCCGTCCGGCTGGGGCCGAGCACCGACACCGATGAACCCGCCCTTCTTTATGTCGGCCGTCGTCGCCTTGACGACCCCACCGACAGAATAACCTGCCGTCAGCGCGACCTTCGCCGAAGCACCGTCCACGGTCTTGATCATCAACGTATCGCCTTCGGCCTTCTCGACCTCTCCGCGAATGCGGGTGGTGGGAGACTGGGCCTGGGCGGCGCCGGTCAATGCAAGGACGAGGCAGGCGGTGGCGAAAAAGCGCATGAGATGGTCCATCAAATAGAGAACGTCGCCGGCCAGTCCTGCGCCTGCGGAAAGCCGGCAGCCACGCACGTTCGCGTGACTGGAAAAGGCACAACGCATTGACACGAAAACACGGAAACACGACATCTGCGGTTCTTGGCGTGGAGACAAGTCATGAAGAATTTGACGTTGACCCTTCCTGACGATGCCTATGGCCGCCTGCGCGTCGAAGCGGCTAGGGAAGGCAAAAGCATGTCGAAATTTGTCGGCGAACTGATCGAGCGCCGCGTTGGCAGACCGATGTCGAAAGCCGAAGCGATGCAGCGTTTCCTTGCAGGACCGCTTTGGGATTTGACGGACGAGAATGGCAACGCACCGACACGCGACCAAATCTACGATGATTGAGTCGCGAGTTTTCGTCGACACCAACGTCCTCATCTATGCGCGCGACGTCTCAGCAGGCGAGAAATGGCTCGTCGCGCAGCGCTGGCTCGATCGGCTGGCTAGCAATGACAGAATGGTGGTCAATCTTCAGGTCCTAAACGAACTAACCCGCTGGGTGTTACGAAACGAGAAGGTGCCGCTGGACGTTGCCCGCGAGCGGATCGACTTAATGCGGGAATTCGGCGAAGGCTCGATCGAGCTCTCAGACGTCGATCGCGCATGGGATGTCCGCGCGAAACTGGGCTATCAGTGGTTTCACTGTCTGCTGATCGCCGCCGCTGCAAACGAGGGCTGTACCCACTTCCTGTCGGAAGACATGGGCCACGAGACGCGATATGGCGATCTCACGATCATCAATCCCTTCCGCGTCGATCCCGACGCCTTCTTCAAAGCGAACTGACCACCATGGGTTTCAAATGCGGTATCGTCGGCCTGCCGAATGTCGGCAAATCGACCCTGTTCAACGCGCTGACGCAGACGGCGGCCGCCCAGGCGGCGAATTACCCGTTCTGCACGATCGAGCCCAATGTCGGCGACGTCGCGGTGCCCGATGACCGGCTGGAGAAGCTCGCCGCCATCGCGGGCTCCAAGGAGATCATCCCGACGCGGCTGACCTTCGTCGACATCGCAGGCCTCGTGCGCGGCGCCTCCAAGGGCGAGGGCCTCGGCAACCAGTTCCTCGCCAATATCCGCGAATGCGACGCCATCGCCCATGTCGTTCGCTGCTTCGAGGATGGCGACATCACCCATGTCGAGGGCAAGGTTGCCCCAATCAACGATATCGAGATCATCGAGACCGAGCTGATGCTGGCCGATCTCGAAAGCCTCGAGAAGCGCGTTCTGCCGCTGGAGAAGAAGGCCAAGACTGGCGACAAGGACGCCAAGGAACTGGCCGATCTGATGAACCGCTGCCTCGTCCTGCTGCGCGAGGGCAAGCCGGCCCGCCTCGTCCAGGTCGCGGCCGACGAGCGCAAGACCTTCGAGACGCTCGGCCTGCTCTCCTCCAAGCCGGTGCTCTATGTCTGCAATGTCGAGGAAGCCGCCGCCGACAAGGGCAATGCCTTCTCGGAGACGGTCAAGACGCGCGCGGCGGAAGAAAACGCGGTCGCCGTCGTGGTCTCGGCCAAGATCGAGAGCGAGATCGCGGTTTTGCCCGCAGCCGACCAGAAGGACTATCTGGAGGCCGTCGGCTTGGAGGAACCCGGCCTGAACCGCGTCATCCGCGCCGGCTATACCCTGCTCGACCTCGTCACCTACTTCACGGTCGGCCCCAAGGAAGCCCGCGCCTGGACGATCGAGAAGGGCACCAAGGGTCCGGCCGCCGCCGGCGTGATCCACAGCGACTTCGAGAAGGGCTATATCCGCGCCGAGACGATTGCCTATCCCGACTACATCGCCAACAAGGGCGAGAGCGGCGCGCGCGAGGCCGGCAAGTTCCGGCTGGAAGGCAAGGAGTATGTCGTCGCCGATGGCGATGTCTTGCATTTCCGCTTCGCCAACTGAGCCGGCCCCTCACGGAACGGGGCAATTCTCTCCACAAGGCCTGCGACGCGATGCTGTATTTCGAGGATTTCATCGTCGGCGAGACCGTCTCGACCGGCAGCATCGCGGTCTCGCAGGACGACATCGTCGCCTTCGCCTCGCGCTTCGACGCGCAGGACTTCCACGTCGATCCGGTCGCCGCACAAACGAGCTTCGTCGGCACGCTGATCGCCTCGGGTTGGCATAGCTGCTCGCTGCTGATGCGGCTGATGGCGGAGAGCTTCTTGCTGAATTCCTCAGGCATGGGCGCGCCCGGCATCGAGGAGGTCAAATGGCTGCGGCCGGTCCAGCCCGGCGACGTGCTTCACGGCCGCCGCACGGCCATCGAGGCCAAGCCATCGCGCTCGCGCCCGGAGATGGGGCTGGTCCAGTTCCGGCTCGAACTGCTCAACCAGCGCGAGGAGCCGGTGCTCGATCAGGTCAACTGGATCATGTTCGGCCGGCGCGGCTCCAGCGCCCTGCAACCGGCAGGCGATTGGCTCAGCCATCCGCCGCGCTATGTGCCACCAGTAGCGCCCTCGCCGGTCGAGCCGCCGACGAGCCCGACGGAAGCCGCCCGCTTCTTCGAGGACATCGAGATCGGCCAGAGCTTCGAGCTCGGCAGTTGCGTCTTCACCGCAGACGAAATCATCGCCTTCGCCCGCGCCTTCGATCCGCAGCCCTTCCACATGGACGAGGACGCGGCACGGACCAGCAGCTTCGGCCGGCTCGCGGCGTCTGGCTGGCACACGGCCTCCGTCTGGATGGCCACGATGGTGACCCACCGCCGCCGCCAGCTCGCGGCCCTCGGTCCCGGACAAGCGCCGCGGCTGGGCCCCTCGCCGGGCTTCAGGAACCTGCGCTGGACGAGGCCGGTCTTCGCGGGCGATCGCATCACCTATCGCTCGGAGGTGACGGACAAGCGCGCCAGCGCCTCGCGCCCGCAATGGGGCCTGTTCTTCCACCGCAACACCGGCGTGAACCAGAACGGCGAAGAGGTCTTCAGCTTCGACGGCTGCGTCTTCGTCGAGCGGAAGCGGGCCTGAGGCCGGCGCTCTGCTTCCCTTGCCGGTGGCCTGCGCGGCCGTGACGCTTCTGCAACCGCTATCGGGCCTGTAGGCAGGACCATCGAGATCGCCGGAGAGTGATCCGCGGGAAGCCGCCGAGGAGGAACGCCCGTGTCTGCAGCACGCGTCTTCAGCACCAGCCAGATGGCCGCGCGCGCCCGCCAGCGCCTGCCCCGTGCGGTCTTCGACTTCATCGAGGGCGGTGCAGGCTCCGAGAGCGCCGTAAGGCGCAACCGCGCGCGCTTCGAGCAGATCGCCCTGCTGCCGCAAGCCTTACTCGACTGTTCTGCCGCTCACACCGAGGTCACGCTCTTTGATCAGCGCTATGCCGCCCCCTTTGGGGTCGCGCCGATGGGTTTCGCCGATCTGGTCTGCCCGGCACCGACCGGGCGCTGGCCGGCGCCGCCAAGGCACGGAACATTCCCTACGTCCTCTCGACCGCTGCCACGACGTCGATCGAGACGATCGCCGGCATCGCGGGCGACAATCTCTGGTTCCAGCTTTATCCCGGCGCCGACGCGGCGATCGCTGCGGGCCTGATGGAGCGCGCCCTGAAAGCTGGCGTGACGACGCTCGTCGTCACCATCGACATTCCCGTTCCCGCCAGACGCGTCCGCGACCTCACCAACGGCCTGGCCATCCCGCTGAAGCCCTCGCTCGCCACCATCCTCGACGTCGCGCGCCATCCCGCCTGGCTCTGGCGCGCCTGGCGCGGCGAGCGGCCGGGCATGGCCAACTTCGTCGAG
>QBLV01000016.1:25278-48528 GCA_003241815.1 Hyphomicrobiales bacterium
CAAGGGTTCGATGAGCGGGCTGGCCCACGCCGAGTTCGTCGCTCGCCAGCTTTCCTGCCCCGGCCTCGACTGGACGCGCATCGAAGCCATCCGAAAGGCCTGGCCGCATCATCTCGTCATCAAGGGCATCCTCAATCCTCAGGATGCATTGATGGCTGAACGCATCGGCGCCGACGGCATCGTGGTATCCAACCATGGTGGGCGTCAGCTCGATTCCGCCCCGGCCTCGATCGAGGTCCTGCCCCCGATTCGGGACGCCTGCCGCGATCGGTTGAAGCTGATCCTGGACAGCGGCGTGCGCAACGGCGACGACATCGCCCGCAGTCTCGCCTCCGGAGCTGACTTCGTCCTGCTCGGACGGCCTTTCCTTTTTGCGGTCGCGGCGCTCGGGCTTTCCGACGGCCCCCGGGCGATCATGGACATCCTGCAGGACGAATTCCTGAATACGCTGATCCATCTCGGCTGCGCCGACCCCGCCGAGCTCGGCAGCGACCACCTCTGGCCCAGGCAGGGATCCAACCGATGAGGATTGCGATCATGGGCGCCGGCGCCGTCGGCTGCTATTACGGTGCGATGCTGGCCCGGGCCGGCCATGCGCTGACGCTGATTGCCCGACCCGAGCACGTTGCAGCAATATCCGGTCGCGGCCTGGTCTTCCAGGCGCGCGGCATGACCGAGACGCTGCCTGTCACGGCCACGGCAGAGCCCTCGGGCGTCGCCGGTGCCGACGTCGTTCTGTTTTGCGTGAAGTCCGGCGACACCGAGGCGGCCGGGCGCGAGATTGCGCCCCACCTCGCCGCTCATGCCACGATCCTCAGCCTGCAGAACGGCGTCGACAATGCGCAGCGCCTTCAGCAGATCCTTGGGCGGCCGGTGATCCCGACGGCCGTCTATGTCGCTGCAGAAATGGCGGGCCCCGGCCATGTCCGGCACCACGGGCGCGGCGAACTGGTCATCGGTCCTGGCGAGGCGAGCGCGGCCATCGCGGAGGCCTTCGGACAGGCCGGGATCCGCACGCAGATTTCCGACGACGTCATCGCCGCGCTCTGGACGAAGCTGATCGTCAACTGTGCCTACAACGCCCTCTCGGCCATCCCGCAACTGCCCTATGGCCGGATGATCGCGGTCGACGGGGTTCGCGCCAGCATGGCCGACATCGTGGCGGAATGCCTCGCAGTGGCAAAAGCATGCGACATTGCCGCCCCGGGCGACATCCTCGACACCGTGCTCGGCCTCGCTGCGGGAATGCCGGACCAGTTCTCCTCCACGGCACATGATCTCGCACGCGGCAAGCCCAGCGAGATCGACCATCTCAATGGCTATGTCGTCCGTACGGGGGAGCGGCTCGGTATCCCGACTCCGGCCAATCGGCTGCTGACGGTCATCGTCAAGCTGATGGAAGAACGCACCAGCGCCTGAACCTTCTGTCCCAGGGATCGCCGATCCGGCATGCAGCGACGTTCATTGTCGATGGCGCGATCATCATGCCATGCTGCCCGCAAGCCGGTATCGGCGGCCAAAAAATAGGCAGGAAACGAAATTCAATGAAGCGCAGATCCTTTCTGAAAGGCGCCGGCGTCGGCGCCGCCGCAGGCATCGCGTCCCCCGCGATCGCGCAGAGCACGCCGACGGTGACATGGCGGCTGGCGTCGAGCTATCCGAAGTCGCTCGACACGCTCTACGGCTCCTGCACCTATCTGTCTGAAGCCGTCTCGGCGATCACGGATGGCAAGTTCAAGATCCAGGTCTTCGCCGCGGGCGAGATCGTGCCGGCGCTGCAAGTCGCCGACGCCGTCACCAACGGCACCGTCGAGATGGGCCATTCCGGCTCCTATTTCTACATCGGCAAGGACACAGCCTTCGCCTTCGGCACGGTGATTCCGTGGGGGCCCAACAGCCGCCAGATGCAGGCCTGGCTGTTTCATGCCGGCGGGCTCGAACTGCTCAACGAGTTCTATGCCAAGTTCAACATCTACAACCTGCCGGCCGGCAACACCGGCGCGCAGATGGGCGGCTGGTTCCGCAAGGAGATCAAGTCGGCGGCCGACCTTCAGGGCCTGAAGATGCGGATCGGCGGGCTCGGCGGCAATGTCCTGCAGAAGATGGGCGTGGTGCCGCAGCAGCTCGGTGCCGGCGACATCTACCCGGCGCTGGAGCGCGGCGTTCTCGACGCGGTCGAGTTCGTCGGTCCCTATGACGACGAGAAGCTCGGCTTCGCCCGCGTCGCACCCTACTATTACTATCCCGGTTTCTGGGACGGCTGCGCGGAGCTCAGCTTCTTCATCAATCTGGAGAAGTGGAACAGCTTGCCGCCCACCTATCAGAAGGTGCTCAAGACCTGCGCGATGGCGGCCGGCCACGACATGCAGGCAAAGTACGACGCGCTCAACCCGGCGGCCCTGAAGCGGCTGATCGCCGGCGGCGCCCAGCTACGCCCCTTGCCGAACGACATCCTCAGGGCGAGCTACAAGCACACGAAGGATCTCTATGCGGAAATGTCGGCCGCGAACCCGGCCTTCAAGAAGATCTACGACCACCTTTGGGCCTTCCAGCAGGACAGCACGCGCTTCTGGCAGATCTCGGACCTCTCCTTCGATCTGATGTCGGCGACGGCGTTGCAGCAGCGCTGGGCCGACGGCTGATCGTATCGATCGACGCGCCCCGAAGGCACGCCCGGCGTTGCCTTCGGGTTCCCCCTGAGAGACGTCAGACGCCGATCGCCATGCCGTCGCGCTGCGGATCGGCCCCGCCGGTCCAACCCTCGGCCTCGACCCTCACGCCATGCGGGGCGCCGAAGGCGAAGGACTGGTAGGAGCGCGCCACCGTATAGCCCATCGCCTGCAACTCGTCTGTCACGCCGCGCTGCACGCGATTGGAGACGTCGATCGTGTCGCTCAGGCAGACGATGCGCGGAGCTGCCACGGCTTCCGCCATGCTCATCTTGAAATCGATGACGTTGCTCAGCGCCTGCGCGATAGCCGGCACGATGAAGGTGCCACCCGGCGCGCCAATCGCGATCACCGGTTCGTCGTTCTTGAAAACGATGGTCGGCGCCATGGCGCTGCCGCGCGCCTTGCCGGGCGCGATCGAGGCCGCACGGCCCGGACGCGGATCGAAGCCGCTCATCGTGCCGTTATACATGAAGCCCAGCCCCGGCGTGATCGCGCCCGAGGGCTGGCCGAGCGTATGCGTGATCGTCACGGCATTGCCCTCCTCGTCCATGACGCAGCAGACGGTGGTGTCGGGCGGATCCTTTGCGAGCTCCGAGCGCGGCACGCTGGCCTTCTCGCCGGCCCGGATACGCGCCGCGCGCTCGGTGGCGTAGGCGGGTGACAGCAGCATGTCGAGCGGCACATCGATGAAGTCGGGGTCGCCCATATGGGCGTCCTTGTCGATCGTCATCCACTTCATCGCCTCGGCGAGGATGCGGATGTGCTCAGCCCCGTTATGCGGAAGCGCCGACAGATCGAAGACCTCCAGGATCTGCAGCAGTTCGATCAGCGAAGCGCCACCGGCCGCCGGAGGGTTGCCGGCGATGCGGAAGCCGCGATAATCGCCCCAGATCGGCGCCTTCTCGCGCACCTTGTAGGCGGCGAGGTCGTCGAGCGTCAGCAGCCCGCCCTGGGCCGCCATGTCGGCGGCGATCTCCTGCGCGATCTCGCCGGTGTAGAAGATGTCGGGGCCGGCTGCGGCGATGCGCTCCAGCGTGCGGGCGAGATCGGGGTTGGCGACGATGTCGCCCGGCTGCTTCAGGCGGCCGTCCGGGTGGAAATAGATCGCCCGGCCGGTTTCGCTCAGGCGCAGCTTGTCCTGGGTGTTGATCTGTCCCGTCGCGCGCTGGTCGATCGCCCAGTAGTAATGCACGTAAGGCCGGACCATGAAGCCCCCGCGCGCCTGCGCGATCGCAGGCGCCATCACGTCCTTCAGCTCCATCGTGCCAAAGCGCGCCAGCGCCTCGCTATAGCCCGCGACATTACCCGGCGTGCCGGCCGCGAGATGGCCGAGTTCGTTGGCGTGATCGCTCATCAGGAAGACGAAGCCGTCTCGCGTCTGCCCCACGAAACGGTCGGCCCACATATCGGCGGTCGCCGCGAGCGGGGCACGGGCCAGGAACTCCAGCACGGTGTGGACGCCGCGCCTGGGCAGGCAGATCTGCATCGCTCCAAAGCCGCCGATCCCACACATCTGCGGATCGACCACACCCTGGCTGAAGGCGCAGGCGATGGCCGCATCGACCGCATTGCCGCCGCGCCGCAGAATCTCCGCCCCGACTTCGGCGGCTTCAGGCTGCGCCGCCACGATCATCCCACGCATGGAGCGTCCTCCGCTTTCGGTGTCTCGACGCCGCTCGGCCGTGAAGAACGCCCCGCAGGACACCAACAGGGCACCGGAGGAACGTTCCACAGAACCCCGGCGTCGGCAATTGCATATTGGAGATTTTATCCAATTGACAGGAGCGGCCCTTTTCCCGTCTCCTAGGCATGCTTTCGAGGAGAGATAGCCGGGTGGCGGTCACGCAGAGTTCAGTCGCAATCGCGCCCGGCGCCGCCATCCCAGGCAGTCCCGGGACCGTCGCCGCCTTGACGGCGGTGACCCGACTGCTCGTCGTGGTCGGCATCGCGCTGATGCTGATCCCTCTGCTGATGACGGCCTATATGAGCCTCTTCGCCGATGGCGTGGTGACGTTTCCGCCCAGCGGCTACACCCTGTCCTGGTATGGCCGCCTCGCCGAGTTCCCGAAATTCGGCCAGTCGCTCAGCACCAGCCTGCGCGTGGCCGTCATGGCGACGCTGTGCAGCCTGCTGATCGGCGTGCCCGCCAGCATCGCGCTGGTGCGCTACAGCTTTCCCGGCCGCAGCGCCCTCAACGTTCTGCTGCTCTCGCCGCTGACCGTGCCCGGCGTCGTCATCGGGCTCGGCCTCTATGTGCTGATGGTCGATATCGAGATCCGCACCGAGTTTCCGCTGATCGGCTCGGACTGGGTGCTGATCCTCGCCCATCTGCTGATCACCACGCCCTGGGTCGTCCGGCTCTGCGTCGCCAATCTGGTTCAGCTCGACCGCTCGATCGAGGAAGCGGCCGCCAATCTCGGCGCCTCGCCCGGCCGCGTTCTGTGGAGCGTGACCCTGCCAATGATGCGCCAGGGC
The DNA here is from genome assembly GCA_003241815.1 of Hyphomicrobiales bacterium. GTDB lineage: Bacteria > Pseudomonadota > Alphaproteobacteria > Rhizobiales > Beijerinckiaceae > Allobosea. The sequence goes on from QBLV01000016.1 coordinate 30,426, forward strand.
ATCGTCGCCGCCGCCCTCTTCGCCTTCATCGTCTCGTTCGAGAATATCGAGATGACGCTGTTCCTGATCAGCCCCGGCATGATCACCTTCCCGATCTCGGTGCTGCAATATCTCGAATACCGCTTCGATCCCCTCGTCGCCTCGGTCGTGGTCGTGCAGACGGCGGTGATCGCGGGGCTGCTGCTGGCGATCGACCGCTACGTCAAGCTGAGCAAGGTCGTCTGATGCAGGTCCTTCTATGAGTGCCACCTCCCATCTTCGCATCGAGGGTCTGACCAAGATCTATGGCTCGACGGCCGCGGTCGAGGACGTCAACCTTGAGGTGGCGCAGGGCGAGATGCTCGTGCTGCTGGGCCCCTCGGGCTGCGGTAAGACCACGACCCTGCGCCTCGTCGCCGGCTTCGTGGCCGCCACGCGCGGCCGCATCCTGGTCGAGGGCAAGGACTATGTCTCGCTGCCGCCCTATCAGCGCGAGATGGGCATGGTCTTCCAGAGCTATGCGCTGTTTCCACATCTGACCGTGGCGCAGAACGTCACCTTCGGGCTGCGTATGCGCAAGCTCTCCAAGGCCGAGATCAGCAGCCGGCTCGAAGAGACGCTGGAGATGGTCAAGCTGACCACGATGGCGGATCGCTATCCGCGCCAGCTCTCGGGCGGCCAGCAGCAGCGCGTCGCGTTGGCCCGCGCGCTGGCGATCCGCCCCAAGGTGCTGCTCCTCGACGAGCCGCTCTCCAATCTCGACGCCAATCTGCGCCAGTCGGTCGCCCGCGAGATCCGCCAGCTCCAGCGTGCCGCCGGGCTCACGGCGCTGATGGTCACCCATGACCAGGACGAGGCCATGACCATGGCCGACCGCCTCGTGTTGATGAACGAAGGCCGGGTGCAGCAGGTCGGTACGCAGGAAGAGCTCTACGAGCAGCCGCTGAATCCGTTCGTCGCCCGGTTCATCGGCCACAGCAACCTAATCGCCGGGGACATCGTCGATGCCGACAGCTTCCGCCTGCCGGGCGGAGGGGTGATGAAGCTCGCCCGGCGCTATGCGCAGCGCGGGCCGCACACGCTGGCGCTGCGGCCCGAACGCGTGCGCCTGCATGTCGGTGGCGACGCCGCGCCGCCGCGCGCGACCGCACAGGTCGAGGATGCCACCTATGTCGGCGGCTATGTCGACTACCTGCTCTCCTTCGAGGAGGGCAGCAGCCTCGCCTTGCATGAACCCACCGGTGCGACGGGCGGAACCCGGCGTGCCATGGGCGAGACGGTGGCCATCACCTGGGACTCGCTCAACGAACGCCTGTTCGACCCGAAGGGAACAACCATTCCAGCGATGGAATCCGCCTGAGACGACGACTGTCTGATGGAACCAGCCGACGAAACGCCAACCAGAAACGAGGGGAACACCACGATGACGGACCTGTTCACACCCAATCGACGCCGCCTGCTGACGCTCGCCGCAGGCGCCGCCGCCGCGCCCTTCGCCCCCGCCATCCTGCGCGCCCAGGAGCCCGGACGCGTCGTGATGAGCACCTGGGGCGGCGACTACGCCAAGCTCCTGACCCAGAATATCGAAGAACCACTGCTCAAGCCCCAGGGCATAGAGGTCGTACAGGACGCCGGAACCGAGCCGACCCGCGTCGCCAAGTCGATCGCGCAACGCCGCCTGCCGCGCGGCAGCGTCGATGTCATCTGCGTGCAGGCGCCCGCCGCCTATGACCTCGAGGATTCCGGCATGCTGGAGCCCCTCGACGAAAGCAAGGTACCGAATCTCAAATTCGTCCAGCCGGCCTTCGCGACGCCCTATTCGATCCCCCACATCTACAGCCCGCAGGTCATCGCCTACAGCCCCGAGCGCGTGAAGACGCCGCCCAAGAGCTTCGACGAGATGGCGGCCTACGGCTCCAAGGTCGGCATCCTCGACAACAGCTATATCTGGGTGGCCATGGCTGCGGCCCTGAAGCAGCAGGGCGACCCCGGCAAGATCGCCGAGGTCAAGGCGACCATGGAGAAGTTGATCAAGGCTGGCGCCAGGGCCTACACCTCGACCGAGGCCTTCGCTCCGGCGATCAAGTCCGGCGAGATCGACGTCGGTCTGGTCTGGCATGCGCGCGTGCTGTTCTGGACCAAGGGCGGCGTCGAGATGGCCTCGTCCTTCCCAACCGAAGGCTGCCTGACCTATGTCTCCAGCATGTGCGTGCTGAAGAACGCGCCCAACAAGGCCGGCGCCTTCGCGTACATCAACGCAGCCCTCGACCCCCGCGCCCAGCGCGGCTTCGCCGACAGCATGGGCTACCACCCGACCATCACCAATGCCGCGCTGGAAGGCGATGTCGCCAAGCGCCTGGCCCTGCCGGAGGGCGCCAAGCTTCTGCCCGCGCCCTACCCCCAGCTCAGTGCCGTCCGCGACGACATGAACGACTGGTGGCGTCGCCTTCTGGATCGGCGCTGACATGACAACGCGCCGGCCCGAGGGGCTCACCGCTTCAATGCTCATCGGGCCGGCGACCATGGTCGTCATGCTGTCGCTGGTGCTGCCGCTGGCGCTGCTCGCCCGCTACAGCCTGAACAAATACGACCGTCGTACCTTCATGATCGACGCCTTCACGCCGGAGAACTATCTCCGCTTCGTCACCGACCCCTTCTACACCGGCGTTCTCTGGACGACCTTCAGCATCGCCATCGTCACCACGCTGCTCTGCCTGCTCCTCGGCTTCCCGATCGCCTACAAGCTGGCGCGCTCGCAGAGCCGCTGGAAATCGATTGGCGTGCTGCTGATCATCCTGCCGCTGTTCATCGGCTCTACCGTGCGCGCGCTCGGCTGGATGGGCGTGCTCGGCCGGGGTGGCATCGTCGATGCGGCCTATGGCGCGCTCGGCGGCAGCGGCATCTCGCTGCTCTACACCTCGTTTGCGGTCGGCATCGGCATCCTCTCGATCAACCTGCCCTATATGATCCTGACCCTGCAGAGCGTGATCGAAGGCATCGATGCGCGCCTGGAGGAGGCTGCCGACAGCCTCGGCGCCGATCCGACGCGTCGCTTCCGGCATGTCGTTCTGCCGCTCGCTTTGCCCGGCATCGGCACCGGCGGCATCCTATGCTTCATCCTTGCGATGAACGCCTATGCCACGCCCTTCCTGCTCGGCGGCGCACGCTTCCAGATGATGGCGCCGATGCTGTATCGGGAGTTCGCCGTGAACAACAACTGGCCCTTCGCGGCGGCGATCGCCTTCATCCTGATGTTGACCACGCTCTCGTTGACGGCGGTCTCCGGGCTGCTGGTCCAACGTCGCTACAGGGCACCGTGAAGCGAGAGCCATCGTGATCGCACCCATTTCCCTGCGTCCGAAACTTCCGCAGTTCCGGCAGACCGTTACCGGGGCCGCGGTCGCGGAACTGCGCCGGCGTATCCTGTCGGGCTCGGTCGTAGCCGGCGAGGCCTTGCGGCAGGACGCGCTGGCCAGGGAGTTCGGCATCAGCCGCATCCCGATCCGCGAAGCCTTCCACCAGCTCGCCGCCGAAGGGCTGGTGACGCTCCACCCGCATCGCGGCGCCGTCGTGACGGCCCTCTCGGCGCTCGACATCGCCGAACTCTTCGATCTGCGCGCCATGTTGGAGCCCGATCTGATCCGCCGTGCCGTGCCGCGTCTCCAGGAGAGCGACTTCGCGAGGGCGGAAACGCTGCTCGCAGAATACGCGGCGGCGATCGGACGGGGCGATCTCGAAGCCTATGGCGAGCTCAACCGCGAATATCATCTCTCGCTTTACCGCGCGTCGGGCCGCAACCAGACGCTCGAACTGGTCCGCGTCCTGCTCGCCAACACCGACCGCTACACCCGCGTCCAGCTCGCCATGTCCGACGGTGCGACCACCCGGGCCAAGCGCGAGCACGCAACCCTTCTGGAGCTGTGCCGTACCGGCGACGCCGAGGGCGCCGCGCGGCTGACGCTCGACCACGTCATGGCGGTCCGCCACGACCTGCTGCAGCTCCTGCAGCCGGACGAGACCAACCTGGCCCAACCCCAGGCGCCGGCCGCCTGAGGCACCACACACTCTCCAAAACCCAAGCTCAAGACTGACTGACAAGGATAATGACCATGACGACCGGAGTGGGCGGATCGAGCTTCGAGGCGGAACTCGCCAAATTGAAGCCGATGACGGACGGCATCGAGCCGATCGCCGTGAAGGAATTCAAGGAGCGCGTCGCCAAGGCGCAAAAGCTGCTGCGCGAACAGGGCCTGCAGGCACTTTATCTCGATACCTCGACCAGCTTGGCCTATTTCACCGGCATGCAGCTCAACCTGACCGAGCGCCTGCATGGCGCGATCATCCCCGTCGAGGGCGAGATCGCCTATCTGAGCCCGACCTTCGAGGAGCCCAAGACGCGCGAATACATGAAGTTCGGCGACGATGTCCGCTGCTGGGAAGAGCATGAGGACCCGACCGAACTCGTCGTCGAGACCATTCGCAGCATGGGTTATGATAGCGGTCAGGTCGCACTCGACCCGCACACGCCGTTTTATATCGTCGACGGGCTGCGCAAGGCCGGCAACCGCTTCACCTTCACCCATGGCAATTCGATCACGGCCGCCTGCCGGCAGATCAAATCGGCCGCCGAGATCGCCCTGATCCAGCGCGCCATGGATATCACCATGGAGGTCCACCGCGCGGCGGCCCGTGCGCTGCAGGTCGGCGTCACCACGGCGCAGACCAAGGACTTCCTCGACCGCGCCCATCGCAAGCTCGGCATGAACTGGACCAGCGGCGCAGCCCAGTTCGGCGAGGCCACCGCCTATCCCCATGGCGTGCCCCATGAGCAGACGCTCGTCGAGGGCGACATGGTTCTGATCGACATGGGCACCAAGGTCGGCGGCTACCGCTCCGACATCACCCGCACCTATGTCTTCGGCGAGCCGACCGAGCGCCAGCGCGAGATCTGGAACCTGGAGAAAAAGGCGCAGCTCGCCGGCTTCGCCGCAGCCGAGCTCGGCGCGCCTTGCGAAAACGTCGATTTCGGCGCCCGCGGCGTCATCGAGGCGGCCGGCTACGGCCCCGGCTACAAGGTGCCGGGCCTGCCCCACCGCACCGGCCACGGCTTAGGCCTCGACGTCCATGAGGAAGCCTTCATGGTCAAGGGCAACAAGACCCCGCTTCAGGTCGGCATGTGCTTCTCGATCGAGCCGATGATGTGCATCTACGGCGAGTTCGGCGTGCGTCTTGAGGACATCGCCTACATGGCCGAGGACGGCGCCCGCTGGTTCACCCAGCCGGCCCACACCGTCGAAGACCCCTTCGGCTACGAGGCCTGAGGGCGCTGATCCCGCTCCCTTTCAAGACCAACTAAAAAAACATGAGGAAACGCACCATGGCTTCGAATGTCTTCTCCGGCACGATTCCGGCACTGATGACACCCTGCAGACCGGACCGCACGCCGGATTTCGACGCCCTCGTCCGCAAGGGGCAGGAGCTGGTCGCGGCCGGCATGTCGGGCGTCGTCTATTGCGGCTCGATGGGCGACTGGCCCCTTCTCACCGATGAACAGCGGCAGGAAGGCGTCGCCCGGCTCGCCAAAGCGGGCGTGCCAGTCATCGTCGGCACCGGCGCCCAGAACACGCAGCGTGCTGCGGCGTTTGCAAAGCATGCCAGCGAGGTCGGCGCCAAGGGCTTGATGGTCATTCCCCGCGTGCTCTCGCGCGGACCCTCGCCGTCTGCCCAGCAGGCGCATTTCGCCGCCATCCTGGAAGCCGCCAACGGCCTGCCGGCGGTGATCTACAACAGCCCCTATTACGGCTTCGAGACACGCGCCGAGCTGTTCTTCCAGCTCCGCGCCACATTCCCGAACCTGATCGGCTTCAAGGAGTTCGGCGGCGCCAGGAGCCTGACCTATGCGGCCGAGAACATTACCGGCCAGTCGGAGGACATCACGCTGATGGTCGGCGTCGATACGCAGGTCTTCCACGGCTTCGTCAATTGCGGCGCCAGCGGCGCGATCACCGGCATCGGCAACGTGCTGCCCAAGCCGGTCCTGCATCTCGTCGCGCTCTGCGAGAAGGCGGCGAAGGGCGATGTTGCGGCACGCGCCAAAGCGCTCGAATTAGACGGCGCGCTGTCCGTGCTGTCCAGCTTCGACGAGGGCCCGGACCTGGTGCTGTTTTACAAATATCTGATGGTTCTCGAAGGCAGCCCGGAATACGAGCTGCACTTCAACGCGCCCGACGCACTCAGCGCCGGCCAGAAGCACTACGCCCAGACCCAGCTCGCGCTGTTCAACACATGGTACGCGGCCTGGGCAAACGCCTGACCCAACACGGTGAGGCCGACCGGCGTCACTCAAGCTGCAGGCGGCCCGGTCAAGCCGTCCGGCGTGTGCATGGCAATGGGCGCGACTCGATACGGTCGCGTCCATTGCGTTTGGCTGCGTAGAGCGCGTCGTCGGCGCAGCCATGCAGCGCGTCGCCGTCAACCGGCCCCTCGCCGGAGCAGAGCCCGATCGAAACGGTGACGGCGTCCAGATGGGGATGGACGCTTCGCCATGGCGCATGGGCCAGCGCCGCGCGGATCGCCAACGCCATGCGGTCGGCTTCGTCCAGAGAGGTCCCCCCCAGGATGACTCCGAATTCTTCACCGCCGATGCGCGAGACGAGCCTTCCGGCCCCGCCGGCCTGCTCTGCCAAAGTCAGTCCGATCAGCTTCAGGCAGGCATCGCCGATGAGGTGGCCAAGCCGGTCGTTGATCGCTTTGAAATGATCGACATCGATCACCAGCAGCGACAGCGGCCCTGGGTTTCGGGCTTGTGCCGCCAGAAACTCCATGAATTCACGCCGGTTGGCGAGGCCTGTCAGCCCGTCAGTGCCCGCAAGCTTTGCCAGTTCCGCATTGGCTCGCCGCAAAGCGGTCTGCGCCTCGCTCAGTTCGATATGCTGGCGCTTGGCCATCGTAATGTCGGCATGGGTAAAGAAGCCAATGCCTCCGACGCTGTGCCGAGCAATCACCCTCAGCCAGCGTTGGCCCGGCAACTCGATCTCGAAGGGCGCGCCATCATAACGCAAGCCATTGCGGATGGCGGCACGCCAGGGACCCGCCGGCGAGGCCCCGCGCCAGCACCAGGCAATGATCTCGTCGAGCGTGCAGCCGACGACAGACCGGTCTCCGGGCAGACCGTAAAGCTGCCGGAACGCATCATTGGCCGCAATGATACGATCCGCCGAGTCCAGAATGGTCGCTCCATCGGGAATGAAGGGAAGCGCATCGAACACGGGAAGCACGCGTTCCGGAACCGCCTCGGCATGATTTTCGATATCGAGGCGCTGCCATAGGCGCACCCGCGCACCGTTGGGAGAGCGAAGAGACGAGGCGCGAAGCCGGCGGCCATTATGGATAAACTCGAACGGCTGCGTCTGGTTCTCGTGGCGCGCGACGCCCTCGGCGATATAGCGCTCGATCTCGGGCATCTCCTCCAGTGACAGGCGGCCGCGATAGAAGCGCACCAGATTGTCCGCATAAGGCTCGCCGACGTAGATCGCCCCGGCATCTTCTGGAAAGAACTCAAGGAAGGTGCTGTTCCAGCTCACCGCCTCGAGACGCGCATCATACTCGCAGGCAGCGATGCCCAGCATATCCAACGAGTCGTGCAAATACCGCGATAGGATCATGCTCCTTGATGACGCAAGGGCATTAACAAGCGGTAAGGCTCGTCGATGAGTCCGTGGCGTAAGGCTCAGCCGACCTTGCCGTAGCCTGCGAACTTCGCGCTGACCCGCGCCATCTCCGCCTCGTCGAGGATGACGGGCTCCAGCCCGGCAGCGAGGAGGTCGAGATACTGCCCAGCAAGGTTTTCCACCTCGGCGGCGATCTGGTGCGCGCCGGCGAGCGAGCCGCCCAGTGCGATGACGCCATGATTGGCGAGAAGCACCGCCTTGCGCCCCTCCAGCGCCCGCACCGCGTTCTCCGCCAGCTCCGGCGTGCCGAAGGTCGCGTAATCGGCGCAGCGCACATCGGCGCCGCCGCAGAGCGCGATCATGTAGTGAAAGGCCGGGATGCCGCGCCGCGTGCAGGACAGCGCGGTGGCGCGCGGCGAGTGGGTGTGGACGATCGCCTGCGCCTCGGGCCGCGCTTGATAGATCGCGGCATGGAAGGGCCATTCGGAGGAGGGCTTGCGCCCGCCCGACACCACGCTCCCGCCCAGCGACAGGTGGATCAGGTCGGCCGGCGTCGTCTGCGCATAGGGCAGCCCAGACGGCGTGATCAGGAAGCCGGCTTCCGTTCGTGCCGACACATTGCCCGATTTGGACGGGCAGAAGCCCGCCCGATCGATCGCCTGTGCGACGGCCACGATGCCGGCGCCGAGTTCGTCCTGTTTCATCGCCCTGTCCTGATCATGCCGCCGCTCCCTGTGCCCGCTCGGGGAACAGCCGGGCCAGCCCCTCGGCGCTGGCCGGAGCGACACCGCGCTCGGTAATCAACCCGGTGACGAGGCGTGCGGGCGTGACGTCGAAGGCCGGATTCGCCGCAGTGCTGCCCGGAGCGACGACACGGACCCAACGGACCTCGCCATCCTCGCCCAGCCCCGTCAGATGCGTGACCTCCCGCGCCGAGCGCTCCTCGATCGGAATCTCGCGGAGGCCATCGGACAGGCTCCAGTCGATGGTCGGCGAGGGCAGCGCGACGTAGAACGGCACGCCATTGTCATGCGCCGCGAGCGCCTTGAGATAGGTGCCGATCTTGTTGGCGACATCGCCGGTGGCGGTCGTCCGGTCGGTCCCGACGATGACCATGTCGACCTGGCCTCGCTGCATCAGATGCCCGCCGGCATTGTCCGTGATCACGGTGTGCGGCACGCCATGCGCCCCGAGTTCGTAAGCCGTCAGAGCCGCGCCCTGATTGCGCGGCCGGGTCTCGTCGACCCAGACATGGACCGGGATACCGGCATCATGGGCGAGATAGATCGGCGCCAGCGCCGTGCCCCAATCGACCGTGGCGAGCCAGCCGGCATTGCAATGCGTCAGTATGTTTACCGGCTGCCCTGCCCGCTTGCGCGCGGCGATGTCCCGGATCAGCGGCAGGCCGTGCTCGCCGATCGACCGGCACAGCGCCACGTCCTCGTCGCAGATCGCAGCGGCCTCGGCATAGGCGACGGCCGGTCGGTCGTCAGCTGGCAACGGCGAGAGGCGCTCGCGCATCCGCCCGAGCGCCCAATGAAGGTTGACCGCGGTAGGCCGCGTCGCGGCCAGCAAAACCAGCGCCGCCTCCAGCGCGGCATCGGACGCATCCACCCGCATCGCCAGCGCCACGCCATAGGCCGCCGTGGCGCCGATCAACGGCGCGCCGCGCACGATCATGCTGCGGATCGCCTCGGCCGTGGCATCGATCGAGGACAGCGTCACCGTCTCGAAGCGGAAGGGCAGCCGGGTCTGATCGATGACGCAGACGCGCCAGCCATCCTGCGCCAGCCAGATCGTGCGGTAGGCCTGCCCGTGAATCTTCATGCCCCGAGCCTCAATGCCCGCCGAAGACGACCAGCGTGCGCACCGGCACGCCGAGCCGGCGGATCCTGTCGGCGCCGCCAAGATCGGGCAGGTCGACGATGAAGCAGGCCGCGACGACCTCCGCGCCCAGCAGCGAGAGCAGCTCAACGGCGCCCTCCGCCGTGCCCCCCGTCGCGATCAGGTCATCCACCAGAAGCACGCGCTCGCCGGCAGCGACCGCATCCTTGTGGATCTCGATCTCGTCGGTTCCGTATTCCAGCGAATAGGTCACGCTGACGGTCTCGTGCGGCAGCTTGCCCTTCTTGCGAACTGGCACGAAGCCGGCCGAAAGCTGGTGTGCCACCGCCCCCCCGAGGATGAAGCCGCGCGCCTCGATGCCGGCGATCTTGTCGATCTTCAGCCCCGCGAAGGGCTGGACCAGTTCGTCCACCGCCCGCCGGAAGGCACGTGCATCCCCCAGCAGCTTGGTGATGTCGCGGAAGACGATGCCCGGCTTTGGGAAGTCCGCGATCGCGCGGATGCTGTCGGCAAGGTTCATGATGGTCAGGACGCCTTCAGGATACGCCCCGCGACGGCATCGAGCTTGGCGAGCAGCGCGGGATCGCGGGCATCGGATGCGGTGATGATGGCATTGTCCAGCGCGTTGTGGGAGCCCGCCGGGCAAGGCACGCGCTGCGCCGGGAAATCGGCCGCCAGCCGCGCCACGAGCCGCCTGGCCTTGTCGGCGTTCTCATGCAGGACCTTGACCACGGCGGCGACGTCGACCGGCCCATGCTCCTCGTGCCAGCAGTCGTAGTCCGTCACCATGGCGACGGTGGCATAGGTGATCTCGGCCTCGCGGGCGAGCTTGGCCTCGGGCATGGCGGTCATCCCGATCAGGTCGTAGCCGAGATTCTTGTAGGTCATGGATTCGGCATAGGTCGAGAATTGCGGCCCCTCCATCGTCACCAGCGTGCCGCCACGCACGAAGGACAGCCCCTCGGCCGTGGCCGCGTCGGCGAGACGCGCCTGCAGGGCGGGCCCGACCGGACGGGCGACGGAGACATGCGCGACGCAGCCCTTGCCGAAAAACGAACCCGCGCGCCCACTGGTCCGGTCGACGAACTGGTCGACCAGCACGAACAAGCCCGGATAGAGCTCCGCCTTGTACGAGCCGCAGGCCGAAAGCGAGACGAGGTCGGTGACGCCGGCCCGCTTCATCACGTCGATATTGGCGCGGTAGTTGATCTCGGAGGGCGGGATCGCATGGCCCTGGCCATGGCGCGGCATGAAGACGATCTTGGTCTCTCCGATGCGGCCGATACGAAGCACGTCGGACGGCTCGCCCCAGGGACTGCTGATGCGCTCCGCGCGCAGATCGGTCAGCCCCGGCAGATCATAGATGCCCGCCCCCCCGATGATTCCGAGAACGGCTTCGCTCATGCGTGATTCCCCAACCAGAAGCGCGAAAGAAACAGTCTTGCATGACGATACTGCCACATTATCGCGGCAGCCGACGAAACGGCAGCTTTCAAACGCAAAGAGCCCCGTTTCCGGGGCTCTCTCCTGATACCGTATGCGATCAGGGGTGCAGCGGCGAGCCGTCGGGCATGCGCGCCCAAACCTTCTTCTTCGTGTAATAGAGCAGCCCGCCAAAAATCAGCAGAAAGATCATGACCTGCAGACCGATGCGCTTGCGCGCCTCGAGATGCGGCTCGGCAGACCAGACGAGGAAGGCCGTCACATCCTTGGCGTACTGGGCGGCCGTCTCCGGCACAGGCGCCTGCCCGTCGGGGCCCTTGGGATACTCGACCTGACCGTCGTTGAGCACGTTGGGCATCGCGATCAGGTGGCCGGGCATATAGGTGTTGTAATACTGGCCCGGCAGCAGCGTGACGCCCTCGGGCGGCGGGTCCTTGTAACCGGTCAGCAGCGCCGCGATGTAATCCGGCCCCTGCTCCTGATACTGCGTGAAGATGTCGAAGACGAACCGCGGAAAGCCGCGCTCATAGGTGCGAGCCTTGGCAAGCACAGACATATCGGGCGGATAAGCACCGCCATTGGCCGCGCGGGCGGCCTGCTCGTTGGGGAAGGGCGACGGAAACGCGTCGGCCGCACGGCCGGGCCGCTCGAACATCTCACCTGCGTCATTGGGTCCGTCCTTGACCTGGTAGGTCGCGGCAAGCGCCGTGACCTGACCGGCCGAGAATTCCGGACCTCCGGGCTGCGACAGGTTGCGGAACTTCAGCAGGGAGGCGCTATGGCAGCTCGCGCAAACCTCTTTGTAGACCTTATAGCCACGCTGAAGCTGAGCCCGATCAAACTTGCCGAACGGCCCCGAGAACGACCAACTCAATTCCGGGGGGATGACACGTTCGCCGGCCGCCTGGGCCGTCAACGGCATGGCCGCGAGCATAAGGCCGAAGGCGGCCGAGCGGACCGAAAGCGTGATCATGGTTCGTATCAGCCCTTAGCGTTGGGTTCGGCAGCGGTTGCGGCGGCCATCCGCGCACCCGATCCGCCCTGGAGCGCACCGAGCACGGAATCGGCGATCGAACTCGGCAACGGCTTGGGCCGCTCGAACAGGCCGATCACGAACAGAGCAACGAAGTAGCCGAAATAGAGTGCCGTGAAGATCTGAGAGGCGATGACGTAGCCGCCCTCCGCCGGCATCGCGCCGAGATAGCCGAGCCCGATGCAAACCACGACAAACGCCCAGAAAAACTGACGGGCGATCGGGCGATAGCTCATCGACCTGACCTTGGAACTATCGAGCCACGGCAGGAAGGCAAGCACGACGATGGCCGCGCCCATCGCGATCACGCCGCCGAGCTTGTCGGGAATGGCGCGCAGGATCGCGTAGAAGGGCAGGAAATACCACTCAGGCACGATATGCGCTGGCGTCACCGCCGGATTGGCGGGGATGTAGTTGTCGGCGTGGCCCAGGAAGTTCGGCTGGTAGAAAACGAAATAGGAAAACAACCCGATGAAGCACACCATCGCGAACACGTCCTTGACGGTCGCGTAGGGGGTGAACGGGACCGTGTCCTTCTGGACGTTCTTCACCTCGACGCCGGTCGGGTTGTTCTGACCAACGTGATGCAGGGCCCAGACGTGGAGGATCACCACGCCGAAGATCATGAAGGGCAGAAGATAGTGCAGCGAGAAGAAGCGGTTCAGCGTCGGGTTATCGACCGAGAAGCCGCCCCACAGGAACGTCACGATGGTCTCGCCCACGATCGGCAGGGCCGAGAAGAGGCTGGTGATGACGGTCGCGCCCCAGAACGACATCTGGCCCCAGGGCAACACGTAGCCCATGAAGGCCGTCGCCATCATCAGCAACAGGATGACCACGCCGAGGATCCAGAGCACCTCGCGCGGAGCCTTGTATGAGCCGTAATAGAGGCCGCGGAACATATGGACATAGACGGCGACGAAGAACATCGAGGCGCCGTTGGCATGCAGGTAGCGCAACAGCCAGCCATAGTTCACGTCGCGCATGATGTGCTCGACGGAGTTGAACGCCATCGTCGAATGCGCCGTATAGTGCATCGCCAGGATGATGCCGGTGACGATCTGCGCCACAAGCATGAACATCAGGATGCCGCCAAAGGTCCAGAAGTAGTTCAGATTGCGCGGGACCGGGTAGGAAACCGCCGAATCGTGCATCAGGCGAACGATCGGAAGGCGCGCATCGAGCCAGCGCTCGAAGCCGGTCTTGGGGACGTAGGAGCTGTGACCACTCATGCGGAATGCCTCGAGGCTGTCTTGTCCAGGCGGGAACGTGTTGGGCGCATCGTTCAGCCGATCCTGATCTTGGTGTCGGCGCTGAACGCATAGGGCGGCACCGGCAGATTGAGCGGCGCCGGGCCCTTGCGGATGCGGCCGGACGAATCGTAATGCGAGCCGTGGCAGGGGCAGAACCAGCCGTCGAAATCACCCTTCGGATCGCCGGGCGAGTTGCCGAGCGGCACGCAACCGAGATGGGTGCAGTTGCCATAGACGACGAGGAACTGCTCGTGGCCGGCCTTGACGCGGGCTTCGTCGGTCTGCGGATCGGGAAGTGTCGCGACATTCACGGCGCGCGCCTCATCGATCTCCTTCTTGGTACGATGACGCACGAAGATCAGCTTGCCACGCCAGAACAGCTTGATCGCCTGTCCCTCGGCAATGGGAGCGAGATCCAGGTCGATCGGGGCGCCGGCCGCGACCGTCTGCGCGTCGGGCGCAAGCTGGCTCACCAGCGGCACGACGACGGCGCCAAGCCCCACGACGCCCGCGGCGCCGGTCGCCAGCATGAGGAAATCGCGGCGGGTGGTTTCGGTCGATTTCGTATCGGTCGCCTGCGCCACGATTCAGTCCTCTGCCCGTCAGTCGAGTCTTGGAACAACTCGAAATTATCGCCCTGCGCTCCGTCTTACGGACGCGTGATGACGGCCGCAATGCGGCGGCACGTCACTGTCGCGCTCTTTGACATGCAGTTTGGACGAAGTCTACTGTTCCGCAGGTTGCGCAGACGCATGGCGGGCAGATCGCCGCCCGGCCTCAGGCCGAAACCTGTTCCGGGTCCGCCGCCGCCAGGAAGCCGCCAGACTGGCGCGACCACAGTCGGGCATAAAGACCGCCCCGCGCCACCAGCTCGGAATGGCTGCCGACATCGACGATCCGGCCCTTGTCGAGCACGATCAACCGGTCGAGCGCCGCGATGGTCGACAGGCGATGGGCGATCGCGATCACTGTCTTGCCCTGCATGAGCGAGGTGAGCTGTTCCTGGATCGCCGCCTCGACCTCCGAATCGAGCGCGGAGGTCGCCTCGTCCAGGATCAGGATCGGCGCGTCCTTCAGCAGCACGCGGGCGATCGCGATGCGCTGACGCTGGCCGCCCGACAGCTTGACGCCGCGCTCGCCCACCCGCGAATCGAAGCCCTGGCGGCCGTCCTGATCGCTGAGCGACACCACGAAATCATGGGCGGAGGCCTGCCGCGCCGCCTGTGCGATCTCGGCTTGTGTCGAGCCGATGCGGCCATAGGCGATGTTGTCGCCTATCGAGCGATGCAGCAGCGAATTGTCCTGCGTCACCATGCCGATCTGCGCGCGGAGTGAATCCTGCGTGACATGGGCGATGTCCTGCCCGTCGATCAGGATGCGCCCGCCCTCCAGCGGATAGAGTCGCAGCAGGAGGTTCACCAGCGTCGATTTGCCGGCGCCGGACGGCCCCACGAGCCCGATTTTCTCGCCAGACTGGATGTCGAGATCGAGCCCCTCGAAGAGCCCGCCGCCCTTGCCATAGTTGAAGCGCAGGTTCTCGAATTGGATGCCGCCCTGCGCGACGACGAGGGGCGCGGCGTCCGCCACATCGGTCAGGTCATGCGGCCGGGCGATCGTCTCCATGCTCTCCTGGACCGAGCCGAGATTCTCGAAGACGCCACGCACGAGATGGATCAGCCAGGTCGACATCTGCACGAGCCGCAGCACCAGCCCGATCGAGGCCGCGACCGCGCCCGGCGTCATCTCTCCCTGGCTCCAGAGCCAGAGGCACAACCAAGCCGTGGCCACGACGAGCAGACTGTTCATCGTCTGCAGGATGACGCTGACGCCGGTGATCAGCCGCGACAGATGCAGGAAGGAGGCGTTCCAGCGCGTCAGCGAATCGCGCACGGCCGAGCGCTCGGCATCGGCACGGGCGAAGAGCTTCACCGTGAGGATGTTGGTATAGGCATCGACGATGCGCCCCGTCGTCGATGAGCGGCCCAGAGAGTTGGCCTCCGAGCGCTTCTTGGCGCGCGGAACGAAATAGATCAGCAGCACGACATAGGCCGCGAGCCAGATCAGCACCGGCAGTGCGAGCCACAATGAGGTCGAGCCGAAAAAGCCGATCGCGACTGTGGCGAAGATCAGCGCATACCAGAGATCGTCGATGACCTCGATCGTCGCGCCCCGGATCGATTGCCCCGCCTGGAGCACGCGCGAGGACAGTCGGCCGGCAAAATCGTTCTGGAAATAGCCGAGCGCATGGCCGAGCGTGTAGACATGGTTGCGCCAGCGGATCTGGTTGGTGATCTGCGGCACCACGACCTGATCGACGATGGCGTGGTTGGCGAAATAGATCAGCGGCCGGACGACGACGAGCAGGAACGCCGCCCCCAGCAGCATCGCGCCATGGTCGCGGAAGATCGTTGCCGGCGACTGGGTCGAGAGCAGGTCGACGAACCAGCCGACCATCAGGTACATCGCCGCTTCGATGCCGCTGAACCCGAGCCCCGTCAGCATGATCAGGGCCATCCAGCCCTTCACGCCCTTGATATGGTGCCACATGAACGGCCAGACGCCGCGCGGCGGAGTCTCACGCTCGTCGAAGGGCGCGAAGACGTCGATCCGGCTCTCGAGCCAGCGGAACAGGGGGGTGAACATGGCCGCCCTCCTCTGGACCGGCATGGCGACAAAAACGTGGCCTGATATGGGGAGCTTTGCCCGCGAAGGCCAGCGTCCTTGACGCATAGCTGGCCAAGGCCGGCGTCCTTGACGCATGTCGGGCCGTCATCCCATGACAGCATCCATGTTGCGTCTCGCGCTCTATCAGCCCGACATACCCCAAAACGCCGGCACCATGATCCGCATGGCGGCCTGCCTCGGCATCGCGGTGGATATCGTCGAACCGGCCGCCTTTGATGTCTCGGACCGGCATTTCCGCCGTTCGGGCATGGATTACCTCGACCGCGCCGCAGTGATGCGCCACGATTCCTTTGCCGCTTTCGACGCCTGGCGCAAGGCAGATCACCGGCGCCTGATCCTGGTCGAGACGGATGGGACGCGCGCCCATGTCGACTTCGCCTTCGCGGCTGACGACGTCCTCATGGTCGGGCGCGAATCGGCGGGCGTTTCGCCCGATGTCTATGCGGTGGCGGATGCGGTAGTGCAGATCCCGATGCGGACCGGTTTGCGCTCGCTCAATGTTGCGCTCGCCGCGGCGATGGTAATGGGCGAGGCCTTGAGACAGGTCGACGGCTTTGCTGGTCGGGAAGAGGGCGGCTCTGCCGCGGAGAAGACGAATGATCGAATACGAAGCTGAGACCCTAGCGGAATCGATTGAACACGCCGAGGCGATGAAACCCCGCGCCGAGGCCTGGTTCGCATCCTTGCGGGATCGCATCTGCGCCGCCTTCGAGGCGATCGAGGACGAGGCGCACGGCCCTTTCCCACCCGAGACCGATACGCCCGGCCGCTTCGCGCGCACGCCCTGGCAGCGCACCAACCATGACGGCGCGCCCGGAGGCGGCGGCGTCATGTCGATGATGTCCGGCCGGGTCTTCGAAAAGGTCGGCGTCCATGTCTCGACGGTCTACGGCACCTTCCAGCCGGAATTCGCCGGCCAGATTCCCGGCGCCGCTGAGGATCCGCGTTTCCACGCCACCGGCATCTCGCTGATCGCCCATCCCTGGAATCCGCATGCGCCGACCGTGCATATGAATACGCGCTTCGTCGTCACGACGAAGCCCTGGTTCGGCGGCGGCGCCGACCTGACGCCCGTGCTGAACGACCGGCGCAGACAGGACGACCCCGACGCCATCGCCTTCCATGCCGCGATGCGCGAGCCCTGCGACGCTTGCGCGCCGATTTCGGATTACGAGCGCTTCAAGACCTGGTGCGACGAGTACTTCTTCCTGAAGCACCGCAATGAGCCGCGCGGGATCGGCGGCATCTTCTACGACTACCTCTGGTCGGGCGACGTGGAGGGCGACTTCGCCTTCACGCAAGCCGTCGGCGAGGCCTTCCTGAAGGCTTACCCGCCGATCCTGCGCGCCAACATCGCCAAGCCCTGGACCGAGCAAGAGCGCCACGAGCAACAGGTTCGCCGCGGCCGCTATGTCGAGTTCAACCTGCTCTACGATCGCGGCACGATCTTCGGGCTGCGAACCGGCGGCAATGTCGATTCGATCCTGTCCTCGATGCCGCCGACGGTGAGGTGGCCGTGAGCATCTAGAGCGCAGACGGGAGAGCGGCGACCGCCTGCACCACATGGGTCATCTGCACAGCGCGCCCTTCGGGCGCACCGGCCTCGATCCAGCCATGCCGCGCCGCCTCCAACACGCGTCCGACCTGAGGCCCCGTCGGCACGCCGAGAGCGATGACATCTCGCCCGCTCGCTAGGAAGGGAGGCGTACGGCCCAGTTCCGCGATCATCGCCTGCGTCCGCTCCTTCCCGGCCTCGTTTGCGGATGCAGCCAACAGCACCAGCACGGCTGCCACGGCGTCAGTCCCGACGCGATGGGCCAAATGGCGCAGCGATGAGACACTGGCCGGCTCGGCCCGCCCCGACAAACCCTCCAGCGCTCCAGCAATGCGCTCGATCCGGTCGAACTCCTCATTCGACAGGCGCAAGCCCTCCCGCAGTCGAAGCGCGTCCTCGCGCACCAAGACAGTGAGCGCGGCCAGCCGAAACGCCGGATAGATCTGCCCGCCATCGCCCTCGGCGACCGCCGCGAAACGCGACAGATGCGGCAAGCCTCCGATGATCGGCATCAGCAGACCGCTACCCGCCATCGCGGCGACGACCTCGGCCGCCCCCGGCGCGACGAGCAGCTTCATCAGTTCGGCCCGCACGCGTTCGCGCGACAGCCCCGCCAGCCCCGCCCGCCCCGCGATGCAGG
>QBLV01000170.1 GCA_003241815.1 Hyphomicrobiales bacterium
GACGGGGCTCGAACCCGCGACCTCCGGCGTGACAGGCCGGCACTCTAACCAACTGAGCTACGCCCGCGCAGGGCAGTGAGGGCCTCGCCCCCAGCGGGGTTCGGATTATGGCGCGGGACCGGAAGTGTCAAGCGCGCAGCGCCGGCAAATCGTTCTATCTGTGAATTTGCGCGGGATGGATCGCGAAGGGGTCGAGCCGGATCGGGGCAATCCGGGCAATCCCCGGCTCCGTCACGGTGCAATTTTCGAAGGACAAACCAGCAGGGCCAAGACTGGTGGGCGGTGACGGGCTCGAACCGCCGACCCTCTCCGTGTAAAGGAGACGCTCTACCAACTGAGCTAACCGCCCCTGCCGCGTGGGTTTAAGGCCTCCGGGCTGCCGCTTCAAGCAAACAAAAGCCCGCCCCCGGCTGGCCGTCATCCGTCTTGGCAAAATCGATTTGGCCCTACGCGACCCAGTCCGATTCGCACCGCCGCGATTTGATCCAGCCGAAGTTCGAGCCAGCCCAAGAACGATCCAGCCCAAGAACGATCTGCCTCAAAACGAAAACCGCCGGCGCTTTCGCGCCGGCGGCTCATTGAGGTTCAGACGATACAGCTCAGTGGGCGACGAGACCCGAGGCGTCGTCGTCCACCGCCTTGGCTGGGATCGCCTTCAGATCCTCTTCCCAAACGATCGGCAACGGCACGCGCGTGAGGGCGTGCTGGAGCACCTGCTCCATGCGCGAGACGGGAATGATCTCCATGCCCTCCTTCACGGATTTCGGCAGGTCGATCAGATCCTTGGCGTTGTCCTCGGGGATCAGCACCTTCTTGATGCCGCCCCGCAGCGCCGCCAGGAGCTTCTCCTTGAGCCCGCCGATGGGCAGCACCCTGCCCCGCAGCGTGACCTCGCCGGTCATGGCGACGTCGCGATTCGTCGGGATGCCGGTCAGCACCGAGATGATCGAGGTTGCCATCGCGATACCCGCTGAGGGTCCATCCTTGGGGGTCGCACCCTCGGGAACGTGGACATGGATGTCGCGCCTGTCGAACAGCGGCGGCTCGATGCCGAAATCGAGGGCCCGCGAGCGGACATAGGACGCCGCCGCCGAAATCGATTCCTTCATCACCTCCTTGAGGTTGCCCGTGACCGTCATCTTGCCCTTGCCGGGCATCATGACGGCTTCGATGGTCAGCAGCTCGCCGCCGACCTCGGTCCAGGCCAGACCGGTGACGATACCGACCTGATCCTCGGTCTCGGCCATGCCATAGCGATAGCGCGGCGGGCCGAGATACTCCTCGAGCAGCGTCTCGGTGACCGCGACCTTCTTCTTCTTGGTCAGCACGATGTCCTTCACCGCCTTGCGGACGGTGTTGGAGAGTTCGCGCTCCAGGTTACGGACGCCCGCCTCGCGCGTATAGCGGCGGACCAGCGTCTGCAGCGCGTCGTCGTCGATCGACCACTCCTTGGATTCCAGGCCGTGCTTCTTGATCGCGTTGGGGATCAGGTGACGCCGCGCGATCTCGGTCTTTTCGTCCTCGGTATAGCCGGCGATGCGAATCACCTCCATGCGGTCCAGAAGGGCCGGCGGGATGTTCAGCGTGTTGGCCGTCGTCACGAACATGACGTTCGAGAGGTCGTAGTCGACCTCGAGATAATGATCGTTGAAGGTGCCGTTCTGCTCGGGATCGAGCACCTCCAGCAGGGCCGCCGACGGATCGCCGCGGAAGTCCTGGCCCATCTTGTCGATCTCGTCGAGCAGGATGAGCGGGTTGGCCGTCTTGGCCTTTTTCATCGACTGGATGATCTTGCCGGGCATCGAGCCGATATAGGTGCGCCGATGACCGCGGATCTCGGCCTCGTCGCGCACGCCGCCGAGCGACATCCGCACGAACTCACGCCCCGTGGCCTTGGCGATCGACTTGCCGAGCGAGGTCTTGCCGACGCCAGGCGGGCCGACGAGGCACAGGATCGGGCCCGCCAGCCGGTTGGTCCGCTGCTGCACGGCAAGGTACTCGACGATCCGGTCCTTGACCTTGTCGAGGCCGAAATGATCGTCGTCCAGCAGCGCCTGCGCGGCTGCCAGATCCTTCTTGATCTTCGACTTCTTGCCCCAGGGGATGCCGAGCATCCAATCGAGATAGTTGCGAACGACCGTCGCCTCGGCCGACATCGGCGACATCTGCCGCAGCTTCTTCATCTCCGCGATGGCCTTGTCACGGGCCTCCTTGGAGAGCTTGGTGCGGGCGATGCGCTCTTCCAGCTCGGCCAGTTCGTCGCGGCCTTCCTCGCCGTCGCCGAGCTCCTTCTGGATCGCCTTCATCTGCTCGTTGAGGTAGTACTCGCGCTGGGTCTTCTCCATCTGGCGCTTGACGCGCGAGCGGATGCGCTTCTCGACCTGGAGCACCGACATCTCGCTTTCCATCAGCGAGAGAACCTTCTCCAGCCGATGCGCGACATGGGTGATCTCGAGCACGGCCTGACGGTCGGCGATCTTGACGGCCAGATGCGAGGCGACCGTGTCGGCGAGCTTGGAGGGCTCGTCGATCTGCGAGACGGCTGCGACGATCTCGGGCGAGATCTTCTTGTTGAGCTTCACATAGCTCTCGAACTCGCTGACGACCGAACGGCCCAGCGCCTCGACCTCGACCTTCTTGCCCTCTTCCTCGGACAAGCCCGTGGCCTCGGCCTGATAGAACGCTTCATCGGCGACGTAGGCCGTGGCTTTCGCACGGCCGACGCCCTCGACGAGCACCTTGACGGTGGAGTCGGGCAGCTTCAGCAGCTGCAGCACGCGGGCGAGCGTGCCGATCTCATAAATGTCCTTGGTCTCCGGGTCGTCGTCTCCGGCGTTCTTCTGCGTCGCGAGCAGGATCAGCCCGTCGGTCTTGACGACCTCCTCCAGGGCACGGATCGACTTCTCGCGTCCGACGAAGAGCGGCACGATCATATGCGGGAAAACGACGATGTCGCGCAGCGGGAGAACCGGATAAGTGCCGGTCTCACCGGAAACGAAAGGAGCGCGGGGCGCCGAGCCAGTCATGACTTTTCCTTTGTGGTTGCGCCCGGCGCAGCCCCGAGATGGGCGAAGCGTTCGAACGTAAGCGTGCGGAGCGACCATTCACCCCGTCCGCCCCCGCGCATCGCACCCTCGACAGGCATGCGACTCTCGCGAGTGATGCTAAAGTGGAGACTTCCTCGCCGGCTTTCAAGCGAGCCTGCGGGCCGTGCCCCAAGAAGTTTGGTCATCCCAAGACGTTTTGTCCGCGTCAATGTGCCCAATCCCAGTCGAGGGTGTGATTTCGGGCCAAAGCGGGGCAGCGCATCGACATCCCGATCGAATTCGATCGCCGAACTGTGAAGCACAACCCGCGCCTGCCGGCCCGGATACGCAAAACGCGCGCCAATGGGCGCGCGCTTGCTGTTGAAAACACTGCCGGCAAGCGGATCGGACAATGCCCGATACTCAAGCAGAGGCGGATTTGGCCTCGTCCTCGCGCTCCGAATAGATGAAGAGCGGGCGCGACTTCGACTCGACCGCTTCCGGACCGATGACCACCTGCTCGACGCCCTCGAGGCCGGGCAGCTCGTACATGGTTTCGAGCAGGATGCCCTCCATGATCGAACGCAGGCCGCGCGCGCCGGTTTTGCGGTCGATCGCCTTGCGGGCGATCAGGCTGACCGCCTCGTCGGTGAAGGTGAGCTCGGTGTCCTCCATCTCGAAGAGACGCTGATACTGCTTGACCAGGGCGTTCTTCGGCTCGGTCAGGATGGTCTTCAGCGCGGCTTCGTCGAGGTCCTCCAGCGTCGCCAGGACCGGCAGACGGCCAACGAATTCGGGAATCAGACCGAACTTCAGCAGATCCTCGGGCTCGACCTCGCGGAAGATCGCGCCAGTCCTGCGCTCGTCGGGGCCCTTCACGCTCGCGCCGAAGCCGATCGAGGTGCCCTTGCCCCGCCCTGCGATGATCTTGTCGAGGCCGGCGAAGGCGCCGCCGCAGATGAACAGGATGTTGGTCGTATCGACCTGCAGGAACTCCTGCTGGGGATGCTTGCGCCCGCCCTGCGGCGGCACGGAGGCAACAGTGCCTTCCATGATCTTCAGCAGTGCCTGCTGGACGCCCTCGCCCGAGACGTCGCGCGTGATCGACGGGTTGTCGGACTTACGGCTGATCTTGTCGATCTCGTCGATATAGACGATGCCGCGCTGCGCCCGCTCGACATTGTAATCCGAGGCCTGGAGCAACTTGAGGATGATGTTCTCGACGTCCTCGCCGACATAGCCGGCTTCCGTCAGCGTCGTCGCATCAGCCATGGTGAAGGGCACGTCGAGGATGCGGGCGAGAGTCTGCGCGAGCAGCGTCTTGCCCGAGCCGGTGGGCCCGATCAGCAGGATGTTAGACTTCGCCAGCTCGACGTCGTTGTGCTTCGTCGCATGGGAGAGGCGCTTGTAATGGTTGTGGACCGCGACCGAGAGGACCTTCTTCGCGTGTTCCTGACCGATGACGTAGTCATCGAGGACCTTGCGGATTTCCTTCGGGGTCGGCACGCCGTCCTTCGACTTCACCAGCGCGGATTTGGATTCCTCGCGGATGATGTCCATGCAGAGCTCGACGCATTCGTCGCAGATGAACACGGTCGGGCCCGCAATCAGCTTGCGAACCTCGTGCTGGCTCTTGCCGCAGAAGGAGCAGTAGAGAGTGCTCTTCGAATCGCCGCCGCTGACCTTACTCATCGTCCATCTCCATTCTCGGAGCCGGAGACCACACCAGCCTTAGCGGATGCAACCGTCGTCTCTCCGTCATAATAGGCGCCCAGTTCACGATCATCAGGTTAACGGCCCGTTCCGGCACGCCTGAATTCGAAGCCGATCCACAACCGGATCACGCTGGAACACCTTCGGGATCATCCCGGGGCTTGTCCGATTCCCCATGCAAACACGGGGCCGGTTCCCATGCAATATGGGCACTGGACGCAGGCACGCCAACCCACAGGTGGCGCGCCCGCGCGTCGCAGCCGATCAGGCGGCCTCCTCGGGGCGCTTGTCGATGACCTTGTCGATCAGGCCGAAGTCGCGGGCCTGCTCGGCGGTCATGAAATTGTCGCGCTCCAGCGCAGCCTCGATCTCGGCATAGGAACGACCGGTGTGCTTGACGTAGATTTCGTTCAGGCGACGCTTCAGGCTCTCGACCTCGCGGGCATGGATCAGGATGTCCGTGACCTGGCCCTGGAAGCCGCCGGAGGGCTGATGGACCATGATGCGCGCGTTGGGCAGCGCAAAGCGCATGTCCTTGGCGCCGGCGGTCAGCAGCAGCGAGCCCATCGAGGCAGCCTGGCCGACGCACAAGGTCGTGACCGGGCAACGGATGAACTGCATCGTGTCGTAGATCGACATGCCCGAGGTCACCACGCCGCCGGGCGAGTTGATGTAGAAGGAGATTTCCTTCTTCGGATTTTCGGCCTCGAGAAAGAGGAGCTGCGCCACGATCAGCGAGGCGGAGTAATCCTCGACCGGCCCGGTGAGGAAGATGATCCGCTCACGCAGCAGGCGCGAATAGATGTCGAAGGCGCGCTCGCCGCGGCTCGACTGCTCGACCACCATCGGGACGAGATTGTTGTAGGTCTCGATCGGATCGCGCAGCATGAAAATGTCCTTGGGGGCAAAGTCTGGGGTGGCAGAGCCGTAAATCAGCGTGGGCGGAAATCGGCGTTGGATCGAATCGCGGCTGTCTTGAGGAGACACCCACATAAGCACGCCAAAGGCGGCTGAAAAGAGAAGCGCCGCCCGGCACGGGGCCGAGCGGCGCAAATGTTTCCGATTAAGGTTTCCGCGCCGCTCAGGCGGAAGCGTCGTCGGCAGCCGTCTCGTCAGCCTTGTCGGCCTTCTTGGCCTTCTTGGCAGTAGCCTTCTTCGGCTTCGCCTCGGCCGTGTCGTCAGAATCTTCGTCGGCGTAGAGCGCCTCGCGGGAGACGGTCTGGTCCTCGACCTTCACCTGACCAAGCAGATGGTCGACGACCTTCTCCTCGAAGATCGGGGCACGGATTTCGGCCAGGGCCTGCGGGTTCTTGCGATAGAACTCCCAGACCTGCTTCTCCTGGCCGGGGAACTGGCGGGCGCGCTCGACCAGGGCCTGCGTGACCTCGTCTTCCGAGATCTGGACCTTGGCCTGCTCGCCGATTTCAGCCAGCACGAGCCCAAGCCGGACGCGACGCTCGGCGATCTTGCGGTAGTCGGCCTTGGCCGTCTCTTCGGTCGTGCCTTCGTCCTCGAAGGACTTCTTGGCTTCCTTCATATCCGCCTCGACCTGGCTCCAGACGCTGGCGAATTCCTGCTCGACCAGGGTCGGGGGCAATTCGAAGGTGTACTTGCCGTCGAGCGCATCGAGCAGGCTCTTCTTGAGCTTGCGACGCGACTGGGCGCCAAAATCGCGGCCGATCTGCTCGCGAATCGCGCCCTTGAGCGCATCGAGCGACTCCAGACCGAAGGCCTTGGCGAGTTCGTCGTCGATCTTGACGGCTTCCGGGGCCTGCACCTCGGTGACGGTGACCTCGAACTCGGCCGGCTTACCGGCGAGCTGCTCGGCGGTGTAGTTCTCAGGGAAGGTAACCTTGACGGTGCGGGTCTCGCCGGCCTTGGCGCCTTCCAGCTGCTCCTCGAAACCAGGGATGAACTGGCCGGCGCCGAGATCGAGCGGAATGCCCTCGCCCGTGCCGCCGTCGAAGGGCTTGCCCTCGAGCGTGCCGACGAAGGAGATCAAAAGACGGTCGCCACTGGCGGCGATGGCGCCCTCGCCCTTGTCGGCGAAGGTGCGGTTCGAGGCGGCCATGCGCTCCAGCGAGCTATCGACATCGGCGTCGGGAACCTCGGCGACCGGCTTGACCAGCGACACGTCGGAGAGGTCGGCAAGCTCGATCTTCGGCAAAACCTCAAGCGCGACGGTGAAGGCGAGATCGCCCTTGGCCTCCATCGCGGCCTCGATCTCGTCCTTGTTCTCGGGGAATTTGATCTGCGGCTCGAAGGCGAGCTTCAGGCCGTTGTCGGAGACGATCTTCTGGTTGGCCTCATTGACCGCGTTCTGCAGCACATCGGCCATGACCGAGCGGCCATAGAGCCGGCGCAGATGGCCGACCGGCACCTTGCCCGGGCGGAAGCCGTTGATCTTGGCCTTGCCCTGAAGGCCCTGAAGGCCATCATCGAGCCGCGTCTTGAGGTCGGCGGCGTTCAGCACCACCTGAAATTCGCGCTTGAGGCCCTGCGAGAGGGTTTCGGTCACGTTCATCTTTTTCGATCCGTCAACAGCTCGTATTTCAATGTCCAAAGCGCGACGCCGGGAGACCGCCGCCGCGCTCGCGAAAATCCATTCGATGGTGCGGGCGGAGGGACTCGAACCCCCACGACTTTCGCCGCTGGTACCTAAAACCAGTGCGTCTACCAATTCCGCCACGCCCGCCGGCCCGATAGCGCTGCACGCGAGCAAACGCAGCGCGGCCATCATTGGGCGCCGGTGCTATACGCATTTCGGGCGGGCCATGCAGCAAAAAAATGACGGTTCTGCAAAACACGCGCAGCGATGACCGTCGCGACATGCCGCATCGGTGCCCCCTCGCCATCGGGGCCGGTGGCAATTATGCCGGGCGTCATGAGTGATGCACATGACCGCCCCGCCCCC
>QBLV01000171.1 GCA_003241815.1 Hyphomicrobiales bacterium
CTCGTAAGGCGCGCAGGTATCGACGATCTGACGGGCTGTCAGCGAGATCGTCTGGCCGGTTTCGGCCGACTGGCCGACGCGCTTGCCTGCGACGGTGCGGTCGACGCCCTGGTTGGAGAGAATTCGCGAGAGGGCGCTGACGTCCGAGAGGCGCGGCACATTGGCCAACGTCAGGGTCTCGTCCGTGAGCAGGCTCGCGATCATCAGCGGCAAGGCGGCGTTCTTCGCGCCCGAGATCGGAATGACGCCGTTGAGGCGTTGGCCGCCGGTGATGCGGATCTTGTCCATCGTCAGGTCCTGCTAAGCCGGCCGCGGAAAGCCGGCGGCGCATGGGAAATTTTCAGTCAGGACCGGGTGGGGTCGGCCTGGGCTTGCGATGCCTCGTCCTGCGCGGGCGCCTCTTCCGCGCGACGAGCCCGGGCCTGTGCCTTGCGGCGCTTCAGGTTTTCCCGAAGGGCGGCGGCAAGGCGCGCCCTCTTCTCGTCGTCTGCTTCAGTCTGGCGGTTCACGGCATCAACTCGGCACCGGGGTTCAACGCTCGGATCGCGGCGAAATCGCGGCGCATGGTTAGCCGCGTGCACAGATTTGGACAAGCGCGGCGCGGCAAGAGCGCCCATCGCGAGGAAAGGCACCTGTTCCATATCGGGACGCACTTCTCGCTCGCTTGTGCCTTGGCGCCGCGCCGAGAGCTGAATGCCGCGCTGCAGCATGGATTCCCGGGATTTTCGGCTGCCCCCGAACAAGGGCACGTGGCTTGCGTCCGACGAACACGCCGCACCCGGGTCGAATGATCTCGACACAGCGCCCGAACCCGACGTTACGTCAATGAGAAAATCTTAACGAAATTAACCATTTCCATGGGAATTCGTTTACAATTCATTAACTTCGCCTAGCGTGTCGAGCATCGCCCTCGATGCGCGGCAATACGGGACTAGCGTCATGTTTCAGTCAGTTGCGTCGGTCATGGATGCCACCCCCGCAGCGGTGCTCGAAAGCTGCGAAGTCATCGACACGCTCCGGCACGAGGCCGGTTTCCTCCCCGAGGTTCAGCTCGCCTACGAGCCCGAGATCAAAACGCTCTGGGTCACGATCCGTCCGGAGTTGAAGCCGGTCTTCACGCTGCAGTTGCTCAACAG
This sequence comes from Hyphomicrobiales bacterium, assembly GCA_003241815.1. Taxonomy (GTDB): domain Bacteria; phylum Pseudomonadota; class Alphaproteobacteria; order Rhizobiales; family Beijerinckiaceae; genus Allobosea. The sequence continues at coordinate 1,137 of QBLV01000171.1, forward strand.
CCTCGTCAAAGTCCAGAACGCGATCGTCGCCTTGTGGGGTGCCCCCGACCAGTATCACCGCGCGCCGGTGCGCTTCCTGGCTTTCCGGGGCACCGGCCCCTTCTTCACGCTGGGCGGAGATCTGGATTTCTATCTCGACTGCTTGGCCAAGAACGACCGCGCCGCCCTGGCCGAATATGCGCGCCTGTCGAGCGCCGGCGCGGTGATGAACGCGAGCGGCTTGAATGGCCTCGTCGTCACCCTGTCGACGATCCATGCCAAGGCGATCGGCGGCGGCATTGACGCGCCGCGCTCATGCAACGTCATGATCGCGGAGGAGCAGGCCTCGTTCGTGTACCCCGAGATCAAGTTCAACCATTTCCCGATCACGGCGGTGGCGATCCTGTCGCGCCGCATGGGCCCCCGTGCCGCCGAGGCCATGCTTTTGTCGGGCGAGGAGATGAGCGCTCGGGAATTCCTCGAGGCCGGCGGGCTGGAAGCCGTCGTGCCGACGGGCACGGGCGAAGCCTGGATCCGCAAATATGCCAGCGACTCGCTGCCGGTCCATGCCGCCAAGACCGCACTGTTCTCGGCCTTCAACCGCCGGGCGGGCAATCTGCAGGAGGAACTCGAGCATCTCGGCCAGATCTGGACCGACTGCATGCTCCGCCTCAACCCCAGTGCGATCTCGAAGTTGCAGCGGATCGCGCAGACGCAGGACCGGATGCTGGCGCGGGTCTATCAGCGCCCCGCCCCTGCCGTTCTGCGGCTAGGCGCCTGAAGGCGCGCAACCGTGTTTGCGTGTGAGGCCTCGTTCAAACACAAAACATTTACCCCTCAGTCCTAAAATCTCGCAAATGGCAGATGTCGCGGGCGCGACCAGCAGACGCTCCCGGCAACCCAAAGGCGGGATTTCATGGCGGCGGCGCTCAAGCGACTGTGGAACGCCAGAGCGCATGAACCGGACGAGGGGTTCGACCTTGCCGGCTATGCGCTGCTGGTCAGTTCGCTGTTTTCGTCGCCCGCCTCGATCATTCCCGGCGGCGTGGCAGGCATCCTGACGCCGTTCTTGTGCTGGGTTTCGACCGGCCTCGATCTGTTCCTGAACCTGACCGTGATGGTCGCCGCCATTGTGCTGCTGCGGCTGTTGAACTTCGTATCCTATCACCGGCGCGACCATTCCAATGACGGCTATGCCGAGACGCGCCGCTGGGACCGGGACTATTTCGCGGGCGCGACCGCCTTCAGCGCAGTGCTCGGCTATAGCTGCTACGCGGCGCTGACGCATACGGACGATCCCGCAGCCCACATTACCTCGGTCGCCTCCACGATAGCGATCGCGTCGGGCTACGTCTCGCGCAATGCCGGCCGGCCGAAATTCGTCGCGGTGCAGTTGCTGACCTTCTGCGTACCGATGGCGATCGGTCTGATCCAGGCGCATAACGGCTATTACCACTACATCGGCTACTTCGCGTTCCTCTACGTGGCCGCCAACATCGCCATCACGAACTCGATCCATCGCAACCTGCTTGCGCTCAGCGACGCGACGAAGCAGTCAAAGGCGCTGGCGTCGGCTTTACACTCGCAGAACCTGACGCTCGACGCCGCCTTGAACACCATGATCCATGGGCTGGCGATGTTCGACCGGGATCTCAAGCTCGCTGTCAGCAACGCGCCTCATCAGGTGCTCTACGGTCTGCCGGAAACGCTTGCCCTGCCGGGCACGCCGATCACTGCGATTGCACGTTTCCTGGTCGAACGGCAGGTCGTCCGCGCGGAGCAACTGCGGGACCTGAGAGAGGCTCTGGCCGAAATCCAGATGACCCAGCAGACGACGAGTCGAGAAATCCAGACGCGCGCCGGTCGCATTCTCGTCGTCACCTTCGCGCCCGCGGCCGAAGGCGGCGTGCTGATGTCGACCGAGGATGCGACGACCCGGAAAGCGACAGAAGCGCGCATCGAGCAGATGGCACATTTCGACGAGTTGACGGGGCTGGCGAACCGCTTCGAGTACAACCGCAACATCGCCGAGACTTTCAGCCGGCTGGAGCGGACCGGCGAGCTTTTCGCGCTGCTCTATGTCGATCTCGACGGCTTCAAGCAGATCAACGACAGTCTCGGCCATGATCTCGGCGACCGCGTGCTGGTGGAGACCGCCAACCGCCTGCGCGGCGCCATCCGTGGCAGCGATCTCCTGGCCCGCTTCGGCGGCGACGAGTTCCTGCTGATCCTGCCCGCGGCGAACCACGCCACCGTCACCGTTATCGCGCAGCGCATGATCGACGCGATGTCCAAAGCCTTCACCTTCGACAACAAGACAGTCTACGTCACGGCCAGCATCGGCATCGCCATGGCGCCGCATGATGGCACGACGCCGGCCGACCTGCTGCGCCATGCCGATACCGCCCTCTATAAGGCCAAGGCCGCTGGCCGCAGCCGGCTGATGTTCTTCGACCCCGCCATGGCCGAGGAGATGCTCGAGCGGCACGAGATCGAGGTCGATCTGCGCAAGGCCTGCGAGGACGGCTCGCTGGAGCTTCACTACCAGCCGATCATCGATCTGCGGACCGGCGAAGTCGTCTCGCGCGAGGCGCTGATGCGCTGGCGGCATCCGACGCGCGGCATGGTGTCGGCGGGCCTGTTCATTCCCGTGGCGGAGCAATCCGGGCTGATCGCCGCGATCGGGGACTGGGCGATTCAGCAGGCCTGCAAGGACGCCGTCTGCTGGGACAGCCACATCGGCGTCTCGGTCAACATCTCGCCGCTGCAGTTCCGCGAGCCGCGCCGCATCGTCGAAACGGTGAAGGACGCGCTGATCTCGTCTGGCCTCAACTCCCGCAGGCTGACGCTCGAGGTCACCGAATCGCTGCTGATCGAGGACAACGAGACGACGCTGGGCGTGATCGACGAACTGCGGACCCTGGGCGTGACTTTCGCTTTGGACGATTTCGGCACGGGCTATTCCTCGCTGGCCTATCTCTCGACCTATCCGTTCGCGCAGGTAAAAATCGACCAGAGCTTCACCCGCACCGTCCATTCCAGCGAAGCCTCGAAGGCGATCATCGAGGCGGTTTGCCAGCTCGCGCGCCGCCTCTCGATGAATGTCGTGGTCGAGGGCATCGAGACCGAGCAGCAGCGCATCGCCGTTCAGCTCCTCGGCGCCCAGCGGGCCCAGGGCTATCTCTTCGGCAGGCCGGAGGCGCTGGCGAATTTCGTGCCGCGCAAAGACCGCAACGTGGCCTGACGTCAGTGCGGCAAGGCGCCACGCCTTGCCGACCCATGCGGAACCCTGCCTGATTCGACGCTTCCAATCCCTGTTGGCGCTGATCCGGCCTTGATTCCGCTCTTCGGGCAACGCATCAGCGTTCGTGGAATTTGTGAGTAGCCTTGCAATCCTTCAGCAGCCTGGGAGCGCGCATGATCTCGCCCGACGGCCGTCTCCCGCCACGGCGCGGCCCGTCAAGCCTGTTTGGCGTTCGCTCGCCGATGCACCGGCCGTCGACGCTGAGCTCGTCGGGGACGGGGGTAGCGGCATGAGCGAGGGCGCTGTATCGGCCGCAAAGCCCATGGCCCTGACGCCCGATCTCTGCGTGATCGGCGCCGGCACGGCCGGGCTTGCGGTGGCAACGGCTGCTGCTGCCTTCGGGGTTTCTGTCGTGCTCGTCGAGCGTGACCGAATGGGCGGTCATGCCGGCAGCAGCGCCGTGATGGCGCTGGCTGCTGCGGGCGCGCGTGCGCAAGCTGTGCGCGAGGCAAGGCGCTTTGGCATCGTGACAGTCGAGCCGGAGGTGAACGACGCCCAGCTTCACGACCATGTCCAGCGCGTATTGTCGGCCGCAGCGCCCAACGCCTCGGCCGAGCGCATGAAAGCGCTCGGCGCCACCGTGATCGCGGGCGAGGCCCGTTTCATCAGCCGCAGCACTGTCGTGGTGGGCGAGCAGACGATCAAGGCGCGCCGCTTTGTGATCGCGACCGGCGCGCGCACCGTTCCGCCGCCCATCCCAGGGCTGGATCAAGTCCCCTTCCTCACCGATGCGAGCCTGGCGAGCGCGACGCGCCGGCCGGAGCGCCTGATCGTGCTCGGTGGCGGCTCCACCGGCGTCGCGATCGCGCAAGCCATGGCCCGCCTCGGCAGCCAGGTGACGCTGGTCGAGTCAGGCAGCCTGCTTGAGCACGACGACCCTGAGACGGTTGCGATCCTGCGCCGGGCGCTGCTGCGCGACGGCGTGACCCTGCATGAGCAGGCGCATGTGTTGCGAGCGCAATCCATCCGGGGCGGCGTGGGTCTCGCGATCGCCGGTGCCGATGGCGGCACCGAGCAAATGATCGAAGGCACGCATATGCTTGTCGCGACCGCCCGAACACCGGCGATCGATATGCTCGACCTCGAGCTTGCCGGGATCGCCAGCGACACCGGCGGCATCCGCGTCGATCGGGGGCTGCGCAGCACGAATGCCCGTGTCTATGCCATCGGCGATTGCGCCGGCGGCGCGGCCGAGGGTGCCGGTGGCGGTCAGGTCGCGGAGGAGCATGCCAGGCTCGTGCTGCGCCATGCGCTGTTTCGCCAGCGCGGCCGGTTCGACGCAACCGCGGTCCCCCGCGTCACGCAGACCCAGCCGGAGCTCGCGAGCCTCGGCCTGTCCGAAGAGCAGGCGCGCGCCAAGGCCGGCGCCATCCGTGTGTTGCGCTGGCCCTATGCCGAGAACGAGCGGGCCCAGGCCGGGCACGAAACCGACGGCTTCGTCAAACTGATCACCGATGCCAGGGGCAAGGTGCTTGGCGTTACGATCGTTGGTGCGCGAGCCGGCGATCTCATCGCGACCTGGGCTCTGGCGCTGAAGACGGGCATGAGCGCCGCGAACATGGCGGAACTGATGATGCCCTATCCGACCCTGTCCGAAATCTCGAAGCGCGCTGCGACCTCGTTTCTCGTGCCGTTGGCGTCAAAGCCCGCCTTACGCCGCCTCATCGGCTTCCTGCGCCGTTTCGGGTAGGATCGGCGCCGATGCAGCACCACGCGCCCAACAAGGACCAGCTTTCGATCAGCCTGCCGCGCGGTCTGACGCGGCTCGGGCTCTCGGCCAAGCTGCTCGTCCTGACGATTCTCTTCGTGATGCTGGCGGAAGTGCTGATCTACTTGCCTTCGGTCGCCAATTTCCGGCGCAACTGGCTGAACGACCGGCTGGCGGCGGCGCAGATCGCCGTGCTGGTGCTGGAGGGCGCGCCGCAGGACGGCCTGCCGGAAGGCAGCGAGAACCGCTTGCTGATGGGCGTCGGCGCGCGCGCCATCGCGGCCCGCGTCGGCGGTGCGCGTCGGCTGCTCAGCCTCGATTCGATGCCGCCTGCCGCCGTGTCCCGCACCGTCGACCTGCGCAATCTCGGCTGGATCGGCGCGATCGGCGAGGCGTTGGAGACGTTGGTGTTGCCGCCGGCGAACATGCCGATCCGGGTGATTGGTGAGGCGGTCGGCGGAGCTGATTTCGTCGAACTCGTCATCGACGAGGCACCCCTGCGGCGGGCGATGTTGAAGTTCTCGGGCAATCTGCTGCTGATCTCGCTGCTGATCTCGGGGCTGACGGCGGTCGCGGTCTATGTCGCGCTCAACTGGATGATCGTCGGACCGATCCGCCAGCTTGCAGCCAATGTCATGGAGTTCGAGGCCGACCCCGAGAACCCGCACCGGATCATCGAGCCGACGCAGCGCGCCGATGAAATCGGCGAGGCCCAGCGCGCGCTCGCCCGCATGCAGATGACGCTCGCAGGCGAATTGCGCACCAAGAAGCACCTCGCCGAACTCGGGCTCGCGGTCAGCAAGATCAACCACGATCTGCGCAACATGCTGGCGGCGGCGCAGCTGATGTCGGATCAACTCGTCGATACCCGCGATGCCAAGATCAAGCGCTTCGCGCCGCGGCTGATCGCGACTTTGGGCCGCGCCATCGACTTCTGCCAGGCGACTTTGGCCTATGGTCGAGCGGCGGAGGCGACGCCGATGTTGAAGGATGTCGCATTGCGCCAGCTCGTGGCCGAACAGGCCGACATGCTCGGCCTGTCCGAAACGGCACAGGTGATCTTCAGAAACGCGGTCCCTGACGGGCTGATCGCACCATGCGACCCCGACCAGATCGCGCGCGTCCTGCTCAATCTCATGCGTAATTCGGTGCAGGCGCTGACCCAGGCCGGTGCCGACGAGGACGGGCGACCGACGCTGACCGTCAAAGCGGAACGCGACAACGGATCGGTCATCCTGCGGGTCGCGGACAACGGTCCCGGCGTGCCTCAGCGGGCGCGGGAGAACCTGTTCCAGGCCTTTCGCGGCTCGGTCACGCCAGGCGGCACGGGGTTGGGGCTCGCCATCGCAGCCGAACTCGTGCGGCTGCATGGCGGTGCCATCGCGCTCGAACCGTCGGATGTCGGGGCGGTGTTCAAGG
>QBLV01000172.1:0-469 GCA_003241815.1 Hyphomicrobiales bacterium
TCCTGGCTCATATCGAGGGCGCCGCGACCGATGTGAAGCGCGACCTCTCGGCGAGCGCCGGCGAGGTGCGCGTCATGACCGTGCATGGGGCCAAGGGGCTGGAGGCAAAGATCGTCATCCTGGCCGATCTCGCGCCCCCGCCGGGGGCCAAGCGCCTGCCGAAGATCCTCGCGATCGAGCCGCCGCGCCGGCAGGCCGAGCCGATCTGGCCGCCCGCCAGTGCAGAGGATGCGCGCGCCACTGCCGACGCCAAGGCGCGCGTGATCTCACAGATGGTCGAGGAGCATCACCGCCTGCTCTATGTCGCGATGACCCGCGCCGAGGACCGGCTGATCGTCTGTGGGGCACAGGCCAAGGGCGAGGCGCCGCCGGGAAGCTGGTATCAGATGGTCGAGGCGGGCCTCGCCGCCTCCGGGACCGGACTGGCCGAGATCGGTGAAGGCGATAGCGCGCTCCAGCGCTTCATGAC
>QBLV01000172.1:479-4432 GCA_003241815.1 Hyphomicrobiales bacterium
GATCGAGGATGAGGCGCCGACAGCGGCGGCGCAGACCATCCCCTCATGGCTGCGGACGCCGCCCCCTCGTGAGGACGAGCCGGCCCCGCCGCTGAAGCCCTCCAGCGCGCTCGCCGCCGCCGATGCCCCGGATCGCCCGGCTGACGGCCCCTTTCTCGCGCAGGCAGCCGCCGCCGGGCGCTTCGCCCATCTGCTGCTGCAGATGCTGCCCGAGATCGTGCCCGACCAGCGCGCGCCCGTGGCGCAGGCGCTCGGCTTGGCGCGGGCGGGCGGCGTTCCTGCGGACAAGCGTGCAAGCATCATCGCTGACGCGCTGGCGCTACTCGCCGACCCGGCTCTGGCCGCGCTGTTTGGACCCGGTTCGCTCGCCGAGGTGCCGATCGCCGGCATGATCGAACTGAGCCAGGGCGAGAGGCGGCCGGTGACAGGCCAGATCGACCGGCTGGCGATCTCCGCCACGGACATCGTGATTGCCGACTTCAAGACCACCGCGCGGCCGCCACGCGACGAGGCCGCGATCCCCGAGAGCACGCTGGCTCAGCTTGCGGTCTATCGCGCGCTGATGGAGCAGATCTATCCCGACCGGCAGGTGCGGGCGCTGCTGGTCTATACGGCGACGCTCGCACGGCTGGAGCCGGACCCGAAGCGGCTCGACGCCGTGCTGGCGAGGCTTGGCAGCGACAAGCCTTCTACGTTCGTGGCGGTGGACCAGGCATCATGAGGCTTCTTCCGCGTTCCCTGCTGGTGCGTCCACGCCTGCTGATCGCGCTCGGCGCCATCGTCGTGCTCGCTTTGCTGCTCCCGGCCAGTTGGAGCTGGACGACGCGGCTTCTCATCGCCTGGGATGCCGGCGCCGTGCTCTATATCGCGCTGCTCTCGGCGCAGATGCTGAGCGAGACGGTCGATCAGATCCGTGCCCGGGCGGAGCGCCAGGACGAGGGCGCGGGCGCGATCCTGATGATCGCCTGCCTGGCGGCCAGCGCCAGTATCGCGGCGATCGCGCTCCAATTGGCCGGGCTCGGCAGCATTCCAGCCGGTCAGCGCGGGCTGCACCTCGCGCTCGGGGGCTTCACCATTCTGTGCTCATGGACACTGCTGCACGTCTTCTTCACGCTGCATTATGCCGGAGCCTATTATGGCAAGGGCGGGCAAGAGCCCTGCCTGGACTTCCCCGGCAAGGCCGACCCCGACTATGTCGATTTCCTGTATTTCGCCTACACGATCGGCTGCACGTCGCAGACCTCCGATGTCGCCGTGACCACGCGCAGCGCCCGGGGAATCGTGCTGGTTCACTCGATCCTGGCCTTTTTCTTCAACACCAGCATTCTCGCGCTCGGCATCAATGTCGGCGCGAGCCTTGTCTCGGGCGGCTCGTGACGGGCGCGAGCACATGTGCGGGGGACAGGGCAGACCCTGCGGCGGCAGCGCCTTGACCCGGACCATGTGCATTCATAGCTTGCCGGACGAAGGCGGTTCTGCCGCCACACATCATTGAAAGGCGACACGCCATGGCGACGACCAAAGTAACCGATGCGAGCTTCGAAGCGGATGTCCTCAACTCGGCAGAGCCGGTCGTGGTGGATTTTTGGGCCGAATGGTGCGGCCCCTGCCGCATGATCGGACCCGCGCTCGAGGAGATCGCCGGCGAGATGAACGGCAAGGTCAAGATCGTGAAGATGAATGTCGACGAGAATCAGGCGATTCCGGCCCAGTTCGGCATCCGCTCGATCCCGACCCTGATGCTGTTCAAGGACGGCAAGCTGGCCTCGCAGAAGGTCGGCGCAGCGCCCAAGAGCGACCTGTCTCGCTGGATCGCCGGCGCGGTCTGAGGCTTCCGACTCTCAAGCAAAAAGGCCCGCTTTCCTGATCGAAAGCGGGCCTTTTTCATGATGGCGGACTCGGCTGCGGCAGGTCGTGCGCCGCGTCGTCTCGCCTCCGCTCTGATGCGTCAGATCTTCTTGTCGACCGCAAAGGCGCCGGGACCGGCGAACGCGATGTAGAGGAAGATGAAGCAGAATAGGTAGGCAGCCTCGCCGCCGTTCAGCAGCGGATAGAAGCCCTTAGACCCATGGGCCATCCAATAGGCGCAGGCCATCAAGCCCGACAGGATGAAAGCGACCGGACGCGTCAGGAACCCGATCAGCACCAGCGCGCCACCGACGATTTCAAGCACGCCCGCGATCCAGGGCAGCGACATCGCGGCGGGCATGCCCCAGGATGGCGGGACAGGGAAGCCGAGCAACTTCTGGGTGCCGTGCGAGATGAACGTCAGCGCGGTCGTGATACGCAAGATTGCGAGGATGTACGGCGCATAGCGCCCGAGAGAATTGAAGGCCTGCATGATGTGGCGCTTTCTGAAATGATAAAACCGAACGAATGCGGCCGAAGCGGCGACCGGCAACGACATTGCCGCCGATCAGCGCCCGTTATGCGGGTTCTTCTCGCAGGTGCAATATCGGAGTCGGAACAGCATCCCCTCGCGCTTTTGCAAGTTCATCACGTTGTCGCGACGAATTGCCTCATCGCCGCCGTCTTGACGCTTAACCACCCCTTAAAAGCGCCATGTTTAACTCCTGTTTGGACCCTTGGCCGGCTGAGACGACAGCGGCGATCGGCATGACGGGGCAGGATGAACGACCGGACGAGACGGGCTGAGCGGCGTGAGCCCTCTTTCGAGCGTGGGCGTGGCGAAAGCCGCGACGATTTCGACATGCGCCTCTCAGAAGACGATCGGCCCTCCCGTAGCCACCGTGCGCCGCAGCGCCCCGAGCCCCGCAACCAGCCCCGCCGCGACAAGCGAAGCGGCGGCGGCGGGGGAGGTCGCAAGCGCGGCCGCAAGGGCCGCTCGCTGCTTGGCGGGTTGTTCTATTGGACGATGGTGCTCGGCCTTTGGTGCGCCATCGGGCTTGGCGGGCTCGTCGCCTATCACGCCGCGCAATTGCCGCCGATCAACCAGCTCACCGTGCCGAAGCGGCCGCCCAACATCGCAATTCTGGCCGCCGACGGCTCGCTTCTGGCCAATCGCGGCGAGACGGGCGGGCGCACCGTCACCATTGGCGAGGTGCCGCCCTATCTGCCCAAGGCCTTCGTGGCGATCGAGGACCGGCGCTTCTACGACCATTTCGGCATCGACCCGATCGGCCTCACCCGCGCCATGGTCAACAATCTGCGCCGGACCGGCGGCGTCCAGGGCGGCTCGACGCTGACGCAGCAGCTGGCCAAGAACCTGTTCCTGACGCAGGAACGCACCGCCGCGCGCAAGATCCAGGAGGCGATTCTGGCGCTCTGGCTGGAGCGCACATACAGCAAGGACCAGATCCTCGAACTCTATCTCAACCGAGTCTATTTCGGCTCCGGCGCCTATGGCGTCGAGGCGGCCGCCCAGCGCTATTTCAACAAATCGGCGCGCTCGGTGACCATCGCGGAAGCCGCCATGCTGGCGGGTCTCGTGCAGGCGCCGTCGCGGCTCGCACCCAATCGCAATCCGGAAGCGGCGGAAAAGCGGGCCCAGCTCGTGATCGCCGCGATGGCCGATCAGGGGCTGATCTCGCAGGCCTCGGCCAAGACAGCGCTGATTGCGCCCGCCGAGGCATCCGAACGCATCGGCGCCGGCTCGGTCAACTATGCCGCCGACTACGTCATGGACGTGCTCGACGACTTCATCGGCGCGGTGGAGGGCGACGTCACCGTGCTGACGACGATCGACACCAAACTGCAGGCTTCCGCCGAGACGATTCTGGTCGAGGCGCTAAGCGCGCAAGGCGCCAAGCTGCATGTCAGCCAGGGCGCCGTCGTCTCGATGGCGCCCGACGGCGCGTTGAGGGCGCTGATCGGCGGGCGCGACTACACCAAGAGCCAGTTCAACCGCGCCACGGCGGCCAAGCGCCAGCCGGGCTCGTCCTTCAAGCCCTTCATCTATCTCACCGCGCTGGAGCATGGCCTGACACCGGACA
>QBLV01000172.1:4498-11973 GCA_003241815.1 Hyphomicrobiales bacterium
CCGGCACGGTCACCCTGCGCCAGGGCCTCGCCTATTCGCTCAACACCATCGCCGTGAAGCTCAACCAGGAGGTGACGCCTCGGGAGACGGTGCGCACGGCCCAGCGGCTCGGCATCTCGTCGGCGCTGCAGGCCAACCCGTCGCTCGCGCTCGGCACATCCGAGGTGACGCCGGTCGAGCTGACCACGGCCTACGCCACCTTCGCCAATGGCGGGCAGGCGGTGCTGCCCTATGTCATCCGCGAGGTGAAATCGCTCAACGGCAAGGTGATCTATGCGCGCAAGGGCACGGGCTTCGGCCCCGTGGTGCAGCCGCAGACGCTGTCGATGATGAACGCCATGTTCCACGAAGTCATGGTCAGCGGCACCGGCAGCAAGGCCAATCTCGCCGGCTGGGAGGTCGGCGGCAAGTCCGGCACCACCCAGGATTTCCGCGATGCCTGGTTCGTCGGCTTCACCGCGCGGCTGGTGACCTCGGTCTGGCTCGGAAATGACGACAACAGCACGATGAAGCGCGTCTTTGGCAGCGGCCTTCCGGCCGAGATTTGGACGAAATACATGCGTGCCGCCCATGTCGGCATGCAGCCGGCCCCGCTTCCGGGCGGCCTCTGGCAGGGCACGCCGAGGTCGATCTTCGACGGCGGAACGCCCGTTGCCGGGTCGCGGCCGCCGGCCAACACGCAGACCGCCGACAGCGACCGCGCCTGGATCCCGCCGGCGCCGCAGGAAAAGAACTTCCTTGAGCGGCTGTTCGGCGGCTGATCTCAGGCCTTTTTGGTCGCTCGCACCGCCGCGCTCGCCTTGAACAGCAAGAGCGCGGCGACGCCGATCGCCGACATCACCAGCGGCAGCGGCAGCGCGCCGTTCTTCAGGGCATGGCCGACAAGCAGGCCGATGCAGGCCGAGAACAGCATCTGGCAGAGCCCCGTCAGGGACGAGGCCGCTCCCGCCCGATCGGGAAAGGGCATCATCGCCGAGGCTTGCGCCTGCGGCATCGTCAGCCCGACGCCGCAGGCATAAAGCGCCATCGGCACGATGACGCCGAGGGGGCCGGCAAAGCCCGTCAGGACGCAGACCAGCATGGTAAGCCCGCCGCCTGCCAGGCATGAGACACCGAGCGCGATGACGCCGTCCATGCCGCGCCTCCCAACCAGACGCTGGGCGAGGATCGTGCCGAGAATGAAGCCGAGCACGCCGAAACCGAAGGACAGGCCATACTGGACCGGCGTCAGCCCGTGGATGCCGATCAACACGAAGGACGAGCCGGAGATGAAGGCGAACAGCCCGCCATAGGCCAGCGAGGTCAGCGCGACATAGACGCGGTAGGCCCGGTTCTCCAGCAGCGTGCCAAAGCCACGGATGATCGCCATGAGAGAGAGTGGCTCTCGCGAGCGGACCCGGACGGTCTCGGGCAGCAAGACGGCCACCACCACAGCGAGCACCGCGGCAAAGCCGAGCGTGGCGACGAAGGTCGAGCGCCAGCCGAAGACTTGCTGGAGCACGCCGCCAAGCACCGGCGCAATCGCCGGCACGACCCCCATGATCATGCCCATGCGCGCCAGCTCTCGCCCGGCACGTGGTCCCTCGTAGAGATCGCGCACCATGGCCCGGCCGAGCACGATCGGGCCCGACGCGCCGAGAGCCTGAACTGCGCGGGCGATGGTCAGGGCTTCGATCGAGGGCGCGAAGGCGCAGGCCAGCGTCGCCGCCATGAAGATGCCCAGCCCGACAAGGAGCACAGGCCGACGGCCGAGCCGGTCGGAGAGCGGCCCCCACAGGATCTGACCGCCGGCGAAGCCGAAGAGGAAGGCGGACAGCGTCGCCTGCGCGCCGGCGACATCGGTCTGCATCACTCTCACGATGTCGGGCAGCGACGGCAGATAGAAGTCGGTCGAGAGCGGGCCGAGCGCCGTCAGCATGGCGAGCACGGCGGTCATCGCCAGCGTGTCGGGGCGGAGTTTCATGCTGTGGCGAGCTTTCCGGAGCGTGGTTTGCCGAGCGGCAGGCCGGCGCCGAGGGCCACCTGCTAGCCCGGCACGGGCTCGATTGACAAGCAGCAAGCTCCAGACGTTACTGAAGCTGGCCGACTGCCACGCCTTCTCCAATTGAGATGGGGCCGCCATGCAGATCACGCTGAAAAGAACGGTCCTGACGCAGGCGAGCACTGTCGGCAAGCTGAGCATCGACGGCCGGTTTGTCTGCTATACGATCGAAGATCGCGTCAGGCCTCAGAAGATCGATGCCAATACGGCCATTCCAGCGGGCACCTACGACGTCATCATCAATGAATCGCCCCGCTTCAAGCGCAAGATGCCAAGGCTCATGGATGTTCCGGACTTCACCGGCATCCTGATCCACTGGGGTAACAAGGCCGGCGACACGGAAGGCTGCATTCTCGTCGGCAACACCGTGTCGAGGAATTTCATCGGCAACAGCCGAGCGACCTTCAACAAAATCTTCAAGCGGATCGACGACGCACTCGCCGGGGGGCCGGTGACGATCACCATCGCGTAGCGTCCGGCCCGCCGTTATCCGAAGGCGTGCAGCCCGGCGCCGTGGCGCTTGAGCCAGGCTTCCGCCTCCTCCGTGCGCGGACAGAGCTTGTGCGTCAGGGCCCAGAACCGATGCGAATGGTTCATCTCCTTGAGATGGGCGACCTCATGGGCGGCGAGATAGTCCAGCACCAGCGGCGGGGCCAGGATCAGCCGCCAGGAGAAGTTCAGATGTCCCTGCGAGGAGCAGGAGCCCCAGCGGCTGGTCGTATCGCGGATCGTGATCTTGCGGGCGGGGATGCCGAGAGCGGCGGTATGCCGGCGCACCGCCTCCTCCAGATCCTCCAGCGAGGCACGACGCAGGAAATCCTTGATCCGGCGCGGGACATGGGCGCTTTCGCCCGCGACGGCGAGGATCGGCGCGCCGTCCCGGTCGAGCGTCGCATGGGTGACGCCGCGCGCCTTCGACCAATGCACGATGCGGTGGGGCTGGCCGCGAAAGGGGATCATCTGGCCAGGCTCAAAGGGGATGCCGGCCGGGCGTTTGGCGACGCGGGCGGCGATCCAGCCGCCATGGTTCTCGGCGAAGAGCCGCCCGGTGGCGAAATCGGCGCGCTCGGGCAGGGTCAGGGTGATCTCGCCCGTGGCCTGGGCGATGCGCAGCGTCATCCGGCGCGCGCTCGCCCGGCGCTTGACCGCCACAGGATAGAGCATGCCGCCATGGGGCACCTCGATCCGCTCGGGATCGGGCTTGCGCTTAAAGAGGGAGAGCCGCATCGGCTGCGATTGTGCGGGATTCGCGGCCGATGCGGAAGGGTCTTTGTTGCTCTTCTCGCGCACGGCTCAGCCCATGCGGGCGCGCAGCGTCGCCTCGTCGAGGTTTGCCAGCGCATCGACGAGATGCATCGCGAAGCTGCCGGGCCCATGGCAGCGCTCGGCCGCGATCTCGCCGGCTAGGCCATAGGCGGTCAGCGCCACGCCGGCGGCTAGCAAGGGATCAGGTTCTACCGCGCAGCAGGCCGCGATCAGCGCGCTCGATGCACAGCCGAGCCCCGTGACCTTCGCCATCAGCGGATGACCATGAGCGATCTCGAGCCTGCCGGAAGGCGCCTCGATCAGGTCGACCCGGCCGGTTGTGACGCGGATGGCGCTGGGCGCCGTGGCAAGCAACGGCGCGAGAACCGCCATTTCGGCCGCATTGCCGCGCACCACGATGCCGGGCAGGCTCAGGATCTCCTCCGCCAACCGCATCCGCAGCGGCGAGAGCTCGACGAAGACGGGGTCGAGCACCAGCGGCTTGCGGTGTTGGCGCGCCACCTCCAGCAGCTTCGGGATGGCCCGTTCGCCTTCGGGACTGATCGTGCCGAGATTGATCAGGATCGCGCCCGCGCCCGCCGCGACAGCCGCGACCTCATCGGGATGGCTCGCCATCGAGGGGATGGCCCCGAAGGCGAGCAGCATGTTGGCGGTGACGTTCTGCGCCACGGTATTCGTGAGGCAGTGGACGCGCGGGCGAAGCTCCGCCACGCGCGAAAGAACGCGCGCGACGGTCTCGGCACCGAGCCGCGCCTGCATCACCGGCAGGTTCATTCGGCCGCCGGCAGATAGAGCTTGCCGCCCTTGTCGAGGAACTCCTGCGACTTCACCGCCATGCCCTCATGTCTTCGAATCTCGATCTGCGCTGCCGCTTGATCGAGCGCCATCCGCTCGTTGTCGCCCATTGCCAGCACCTCGGCGCGCAGATCCTGCGTGATCTTCATCGAGCAGAATTTCGGCCCGCACATCGAGCAGAAATGCGCGACCTTGTGGGCGTCCTTCGGCAGCGTTTCGTCGTGATAGCTGCGGGCCGTGTCGGGGTCGAGCGCGAGATTGAACTGGTCCTCCCAGCGAAAATCGAAGCGCGCGCGCGAGACCGCGTCGTCCCGGATCCTGGCCGCCGGATGCCCCTTGGCGAGGTCGGCTGCATGGGCCGCGATCCGGTAGGTGATGACGCCGGTCTTGACGTCGTCGCGGTTGGGCAAGCCCAGATGCTCCTTGGGCGTGACGTAGCAGAGCATGGCGCAGCCATACCAGCCGATCATCGCCGCGCCGATGCCGGAGGTGATGTGATCGTAGCCCGGCGCGATGTCGGTGGTCAGCGGCCCCAGCGTGTAGAAGGGCGCCTCGCCGCATTCACGCAGCTGCTTGGTCATGTTCTCCCTGATCTTGTGCATCGGCACATGGCCGGGGCCTTCGATCATGACCTGGCAGCCCTTGTCCCAGGCCACCTTTGTCAGCTCCCCCAAGGTCTCCAGCTCGGCGAACTGGGCCCGATCATTGGCATCGGCGATCGAACCCGGACGCAGGCCGTCGCCGAGCGAGAACGAGACATCGTAGCGCCGCATGATGTCGCAAATCTCGTCGAAGCGTTCGTAGAGGAAGCTCTCGCGATGATGCGCCAGGCACCAGCGCGCCATGATCGAGCCGCCGCGCGAGACGATGCCGGTGACGCGGCTCGCCGTGAGCGGGACATAAGGCAGCCTGACGCCGGCATGGATGGTGAAATAGTCCACGCCCTGCTCGGCCTGCTCGATCAACGTGTCCTTGAACACCTCCCAGTCGAGCTTGACCGGGTCGCCACCGACCTTCTCCAGCGCCTGATAGATCGGCACGGTTCCGATCGGGACCGGCGAGTTGCGCAGGATCCAGGAGCGGATGTTGTGGATGTTGCGCCCCGTCGAGAGGTCCATCACGGTGTCCGCGCCCCAGCGGATCGCCCAGACCAGCTTCTCGACCTCCTCGGCCGCGCCGGAGGTGACGGCGGAATTGCCGATATTGGCGTTGATCTTGACCAGGAAGTTGCGGCCGATCGCCATCGGCTCCAGCTCGGGATGGTTGATGTTGGCGGGAATGATGGCGCGGCCTCGCGCGATCTCGCTGCGGACGAATTCCGGCGTGACGAAATCCGGCACGCTGGCGCCGAAGCTCTCGCCGTCGGCATGGCGCTCGCGGGCGCCCTCCAGCATCGCGGCGCGGCCGAGATTTTCGCGATGGGCGACATAGATCATCTCGGGCGTGACGATGCCGGCCTTCGCGAATTCGTATTGCGTCGCCATCTGCCCGTCGCGGGCGATCAGCACCGGGCGCTGTGCCGGGCAGGCCGGGACCATCTGCTCGGGCGAGATGTTGCCGTTGTCGGCGGCCGTCACCGCCCGTCCCGGCAAGGTGTCGAAGCCGCGACGGTCGAGCCATGCGCGCCTGATCTGCGGCAGACCGGCATTCAGGTCGATGGTCACGCCGGTCTCGGTGAAGGGCCCCGACGGGTCGTAGATGCGCACCGCCGGCTCGGTGTCCGTCGTCAGCGCCACCTCGCGGAACGGCACGCGGATCGCGGCGTCCTGCGGCGTCGGGACATAGATCTTGCGCGAGCCGGTGATCGGCCCCGTGGTGACGCCTGTCGGCGCGCCGAACCTGCTGATGGCCTCGGCACTGCGTTTCGGGAGCGTCGGTTTCGGCGAATTGGTATGGCTGTTCATGGGATCTCCGCCTTGGTTCAAGGGTCAGGAGATCCGGCGTCGAAGCGGTTCGTCGCTGTGATGCGGACGCAGAAGTGCAGGCGCCGCGTTCCAGTCCCTCCGCCGGTATGACCCGGATCAGGTTCGATGGGTTCGGCCTGACGGCCATCTCAGCTCTTGCGAGCACCCCTCGGAACAGGATCGAGGTTAGGCGGACGGACGAGGATGCGCAACAGCCTCAGGCGCTGATATCCACGGCCTCGCCCTGCCCCGCCGGCAAGGCGGCCTGCATCCGCTCGGTGCTTTCCTGGATCAGCGCGACAACCGCCTGATCGGCCTGGGCCTGCTGGCGCAGCATTTCGGTCCGCAGGAGCTGCTGCGTGGCGTTGGCCTGCATCGTGACGATGCTCTGCGCGATGTCGACGGAATCACTCATGCGAACGGCCTCCTGCGCTAGCGATAGAAGGCCAAACTTTCGTCTTCGTGAACGAAACGACGACAATCGTCCCATGCCCCATGCCTGGCTTCCGTCACTGGCTCCAAATTGCGAAAGGCCGCCTGGCGGCGGCCTTCCTTGACAGCATCGATCCATCAGGCGGCGATCAGCCGCCCTGACCGGCCAGCAGCGGCGTGATGCGACGGAGCGTGACCCGCCGGTTCTGGCGCTCCGCGCCTTGCGTGGCGACCTTGAGATACTGCTCGCCATAGCCCTGCGTCGTCAGGTTCTCGGGCGGCACGCCGAAATCCTTCGTCAGGATCTCCGCAACCGACTGGGCGCGTCGGTCCGACAGCGACAGATTGTCGATGTCGGGGCCGACCGCATCGGTGTGGCCCTCGACGAGAAAGACCTCGTTGGGCGAGCGTTGCAGCGCCTTGCGGATCGACGCCGCGATCACAGAAAGCCGCTGGGCCTGGCCTGGCGCGACGTCCCAGGAGGCGGTCTCGAAGGTGACCGTATCGATGTCGACGCTGCGCATCTGCGCGCGCAGATCGGGCGAATAACGGACCTCGTCCAGTGTATAGCGGCGCGGGATCGGTCCGAGCGGCGGCGCGATAATCGTCTCGTAGATCAGGTTTTCATCGGCCTGGTCGGCATCCACGATGTAGCGCTCGCGCGGGATGCGCAGGGCCGGGCGTTCCAGCACGACGATCTCGTCCGAGAAGCGGTCACGCGGCCGGTCGCGGCGGGTGTTGTCGATGATGACGATCTCGCGCCCCTCGCGGTCTAGCCTCGTGCGACGGATCAGGCGGCCGTCCTCGTCCGTCACGGTGACGATGCGGCTCCCATCCGGGCGCTCGAAGACCGTGCGGTTCTCGTCGCCGCGCCGCTCGGTGCGGGCCTGCAGACCGAGATCGCGGAAACGCTGCGTCTCATCGCGACGGATGATCGTGCGGTCGTCGTCGCGGATGATGGTGCGGCCAGGCTCACGGATGATGGTGACGTCGCCTTCGCGCCGCTCCTCACGGCGGCCGCGGACATCCTCGAGACG
>QBLV01000173.1 GCA_003241815.1 Hyphomicrobiales bacterium
ATTTGAGACTGTTTGGGCGTCCCAGGAACGGAGGTTCTGGCTCATCTGGGTTTGAGGCTATGCGGCCTGCAGGTGGTGCTGCAAGCGTCTTTGCTGGATGGTCTGGCGCTTGATCCTTTCGCGTTCGGTGAGGATGGCCTGTCCGCGGCCGAGGTAGACGTCGGCGGGCGTCACGTTGCCCAGGCTCTCATGGTAGCGGGCGTGGTTGTAATGCTCGACGAAGGCGGCGACCTGCCGTTCGAGATCGCCAGGCCTACCTGAAGATCACGGGCTGGGGCTGGTATTATCTCTCGACCGCTCTCGTAGCGCTGATCGGCGGGCTGGCGCGGCCTGGTCCCGCGCCTGGCCCATTGCCGGACCAGACCGTTCTTCTGGCCGATGCGGGCCTCGTCCTGGAACCAGAGTTCGATCGGCTTGCGCCTCGGCAGATGGGCGAGATGGGCCTTCAGCGTCGTCGCGAAGCTTTTTTAAAGGCGTCGATCGTGCGCTCGTCCTGAGCCGGATGGTGCGGCCGCGCGCTGATATGGGAAAAGCCGATCTGCTTCAAAAGCTTCCCGATCGTGCGCTCGTGATAATCGACGCCGAAGCGCTCAAGGACGACCTTTTGCAGATCGATGCGCCGCCAGCGCACCACGCCATCGACAGCCCGGTCGGGGCCGGTCTCGACGATGGTCGCCAAGGCGGCGAGCTGATCGATCGAGAGCCTGGGCGATGTCCCTTGGAGCGGATGTCCTTCAATCCGTCGGGGCCGCCTTCGTTGAACCGGTGAACCCAGTCGCGCAGCGTCTGGCGGTCCATGCCGCCAATCCGCGCGGCCTGCTCCCGATCCATCCCGTCGAGAACCGCCGCCAGAGACAGAAGCCGGCGGCTCTGGTTGGCGTGCCTCGACCCCGCCGCAAGCCGTCGCAGGTCGAAGGCCGAGTAGTCCGTTCGAAGCTTCACCGCAGCAGCCATGGCGCGAATCCTCCTCGCGCACAGGGAATCAGCGAAACCGACCGCTGAAAAGACCCCGTGAGTCAGCAGCAGTGGCCGTTGGTATTATGCACTCCTCATACCCCTGAACGTCTTTCGCAAACTTGACGTGTGGGCACATCGGGGTGTCGGTGCAAAATGGCAAGCCCCGATAATGTTGATGACGCTCAACTCACCGCCCTTGAGCAGTGTTTCAACGCGGCGTGGGCGTTGATTGAGCCGAATTTGGATGCAAGGAGCGATCACGCCCATGATCGCGACAGACTTGCGACGATCGTGCTAAATCATCTGTCGTCCGGACATGAACCGAGAGACGCTTGCGCCAAGGCGGCAGCCGAACAATTTTTGGCGCGACGTTGAACACCGACATCGCATTATCTGAACGGATAATGTGCAAGATGGAACGGCCAACTGGCGAACATGCGACGGCCAGACGCAACAATTCGGCTTCCGCGACGTTTGCCCATGGCAATCCGGAGCTCCCATGGCCAAACCCGTCATTCTTGTCGTCGAAGACGAGCCCCTGATCCGCATGAGTGCCGTCATGATGATCGAGGACGCGGGCTACGAAGTGATCGAGGCGAATGGTGCCGACGAGGCCATTCTTCTTCTCGAAGCACGCTCGGACATTCGCGTCGTCTTCACCGACATCGAAATGCCGGGCTCGATGGACGGCTTGAAGCTGGTTCACGCTGTTCGAAAGCGATGGCCGCCTATAGTCCTGATCATGGCGTCTGGGCGCATCACGCCACGGGCGTCTGACATGCCGCCAGAGACTGTGTTCATCCCTAAGCCCTATCGAGAAGCGCAGGTGCTGGGAGCACTTGCGAGCATCAAGTAGGAAGCACCGGTGTTAAAATCTGGCCGGGGCTGCGTCGGGATAGAGGCATTGACGGATGCCGATCGGCCCGCTGTGATCTGTGCCCGGTGGCGCAGACGAGGCTTCGGCCGCGAACTGATGCCTAGCGGCACGGCACGTGAACGGAATTTGGAGTTTGAATGACGACCACCGCAGAGGCTCTCAAGCCGCTCCTTTGGGAACCCGAAAATCTGGTGCGCTCTATCGAAGCGGCCGGGGTGACGCTTTGGTCCTGGAACGTGGATACCGACGCATTGGCGATGGATGACCGAGCGTACGATCTGTGGGGTATCCCACGCGGCACGGACGTCAAGTTCGAAGATCTCTCGGCACATATTCACCCGGCCGATCGCGACAGGGTCCGGGCGGCTTTCACCGCGACGCGCGCCATCGTCGGCGGATATGAGATCGACTTTCGCATCATGATAGGTGACGAGCTCAAATGGATCTCGGCACGCGGTCAAGGCCAAGATGTCGGAATGGTCAAGCGGATCATGTTCGGCATTTTCATCGACGTGACCGGGCGTAAGCAGGCAGAAGAGGGCCGCGAGCTTCTGGCCGGCGAGATGAGCCACCGGGTAAAGAACCTTCTCGCTATTGCAGCGGGCCTTACTGCAATAACGTTGCGCTCGACGACAACGACCAGCGACATGGCTCGCGAATTGACACTGAGACTGACGGCCTTGGGCCGCGCTCATGACCTTGTCAGGCCAGTCCCCGGCCAAACGGAGGCAGCCTCTGCGCTGCTTGGCGATCTGAAGGCCATATCCATCTGCTCGCGAATAACCTTCATGCCTGAGCCAAGCCGAGCCCGCGTAACATCGACAAGCTGATCAATTATTCCAATCGCCCGCGCGCCACTTAGGCTAACCTGCGCTATGAACATCTTTTGGCGCTCAGTCAGCGACTCTATTTTTGCGATCAGCTCGGCTGACATCATCATCGCGCTAATAGGATTGCGAAGATCGTGCCCCAAGACCGCTAAAAACAAATCGCGAGAATGTTCTACCTTTTTTGAGTAGTAGCTGATCGATTCCGTCGTTGCTTGATCGATGGCTTCGTTGAAGCGAACCAGATCTACCATACTCTGACGCGTCGGTTTCAAATCTTTGGCGCCCCATAACTTGGTTACGCTGGCGCGAAGGGCGCGATACTCAGACACCATTTGATCGAGATCGAAACCGCCTGCTTGTCGTAGGGCTGCGTGAATCTCTGCAACGCTGTCCATTCCTGATTTAGGCTTCTTGCCGCGCGATTTGTCCGCCTGCTCGGTGTCAGTCTGGACGGTGTCAATATCGTCCGCGATGAAGTCGAGGATGTAGCTGATATGGTTGCGTAGTGAAAGTGGCGTCATGCCATCGGCAGCCGGAACCAACGAGCGAGCGAAATTTTCCCATTCAGCAATGATTGATTGGGAGTTTTCACGGATAAAGGCCGACAGTCGCATGGTATTCTTACCTCTGTCGCCGCCTCTCGATAATTGAAGCTAAACGTCGTTTGGAATGCTATACGAATCGTGTCGAACCACGCGCAAGCGCGACGCGATGACTCGCTTCACTTCAACGAACATGTTCATTTATTCAGTGAACCACAACGGCGCATAAATCAAGAATTATGCACAGCCCGCTCGACGCCGCGATTTCAGCAGGTTACGATGTGCATATTATATGTGCGCAATGCGAGCCTGTTTCATGCCCTTCACATACGGCTACGCCCGCGTCTCGACCGACGGGCAGACGCTCGATGCGCAGGTGGCCCAGCTCGAGGCGGCCGGCGCCACGAAGCTGTTCAAGGAGAAGGTTTCGGGAGCCAAGCGCGACCGCGCCCAGCTAGACAAGATGCTCGGTACCTTCAACGCTGGCGACGTCGTGCTGGTGACGCGTCTCGACCGCTTGGCCCGATCGACGCGCGACCTGCTCAACATCCTCGGCGCCGTGGCCGACAAGGGCGCCGCGTTCCGATCGCTTGGCGATGGCTGGGCGGACACCACGACCGCTCATGGCCGCCTGATGCTGACGGTCCTCGCTGGCTTGGCAGAATTCGAGCGCGAGCTGATCCGGTCCCGCACCGGCGAAGGCCGTGCTCGCGCCAAGGCAAGAGGCGTCAAACTCGGCCGTCGGTTCAAGCTCACGCCGCATCAGCGCGACGAGGCGATCCGGCGCCGCGATGCCGGCGAGGAATCGATGACCGAGATCGCCAGGAGCTACAACGTCTCGCACTCGACGATCTCACGCTTGCGGACGCCATGATCGCTGACATCCGCGCCCACATCGACCGATTGACGCACGATGACGCCGGTCGAAATCGGGCGCGGTAAATCGTTCAAGGGCCTCGCGGTCTATCTGCTTCACGATCCTCGCCAAGAAGGCGAGCAGGCGCGGGCGACCACCGAGCGCGTCGGTTGGGTGCAGTCCTACAATCTCGACGGCGCCGGCGGCGAGGGCGCATGGCGCTTCATGGCCGCGACGGCTTTGAGCGCGAACGCGCTGAAGCAGGCCGCGGGCATCAAGATCGGGCCTGCGCCATCGAGCACGGCGTTTCATTATTCGATCAATTTAAATCCGGCCGACCGGCCGAGTGAAGAGATCGAACGTCTCGCCGTCGAGGGTTGTCGCCAGACGAGCGGCGCGCGGTGGTGCTGAAACAGCATGACCGCGAGCGCGCGAACATCGGTCAGCAGATCCGCGATCGGATCTCGGCCGAGGTCGATCAGATCCGCGAAGACCACGCCGGCGCACTGGTGTAGGCCCGTCATCGCTTCATGTCGGAATGCGCCGACCTGCGCGGCCGTCAGGACGGGGCGCGAGCGGCATTGCGTGAGCGGTGGAGCCAGCAAACGCCGAACGGCGCGCGGCCTTTCAGAAGGCTCGTAGACAAGTGATGAGCGTGCAACGCGATGAAGGGCAATTTCAAGGGCGCGGACGTGGCCTTGAGCCATAATGCCGCCGCCGCAGGTTCTTAAAGCGTTTTGGTCAATGTCATGAGTTTTTTCGCCAAATCGATTGCCTCGATGCCAGTTATCGTATTGGAAATCGGCGCAGTTTGTAAGAAACCTCCCATGGCCCACGCCGGGAAATCTCTCGCACCTGCGATCCGTGTTAAAAGTATTTCAGATTCTTTGTGGCGACGATCTTCATTTATTTTATTGTATGTTCTCCGGACGTCGGCAGGATCGCCTTCAAGTATCTGAATAAAAACTTCTCCGTCAAAGATCAGATCTCCTGTCACATTGCAGGCGACATTGTTCTTTTTGGATTTCAGAACAATGTCACGGAGTGTTTTTAGAGTACTATCAACGCGCGCAAAGCTATATTTCGATTTATATACAAGTTGGAAAATTTCCTGAGGCATCAATTTGATCTCCTGAATTTACGCTTGCGAAGCGAGGACGTTGCTCATTACATCGAGATAAAAACTACCAGAATTTCCTGAAAAGGGCGGCGTTTGACGCCGTCCTTTTCAGATTAGCATTAGGCATTGTGAAAATTAGACGGCAACTAATCGTGGCCGTACTGACTGTGAAGACAAAACATGCGGGTGAATTTTGAGCTCATGATGCTCTGCGCTCATCGCCGAGCGACTATTACTGATCAGGAATCCGTTCACCATTCCTTGCAGGGCGTCGGTTGCCTCTTTGAGCTGACTGGCGATCATTGAACTCTGCTCCGCCATGGACGAGTTTTGCTGGGTCATGTCGTCCATATGAGCGACGACCTTCGCAACTTCCTCGATTCCGTTGGCTTGCTCGTTCGAAGCCGTCGAGATATCGTTCAACGCCGAGGCGACGCTTGTCGAGGACGCGACGATCTCAGACAGGGCCGAGCCTGCGCTCTTCACGAGCTTGACCCCCGACGCGACCTCCTGAGACGAATTGGTGATCAGCTTTTTGATGTCGTTTGCAGCCTCGCTCGACCGTTGCGCCAAGGCCCGCACCTCCGACGCGACGACGGCAAAGCCTTTTCCGGCATCGCCAGCTCTGGCAGCTTCAACGGCGGCGTTGAGCGCAAGAAGGTTGGTCTGGAAAGCGATGTTGTCGATCACGGTGATGATCTCAGCGATGTCACCCGACGCCTTTTCGATGCGCTCCATCGCGATCACCGCCTCGGCAACCACGGATCCGCCGCGACTGGCGATCTGATTTGCGCTCGTTCCGAGATTCGTGGCTTCGCGTGCCCGCTCCGAGCTGTGCTTGACCGATGCGGCCAGCTCTTCCGTTGTAGCGGCCGTCTGCTCCAGACTACTCGCCTGTTCCTCGGTGCGTTGAGCCAGAGCGTGGCAATCCGTGTTGATACGCGTCGAACCGGTCGAAATTTTTGCCGATATCTCCGAGACCGTGTCGATGATGTTGGCGACCGTGTCGAGCAGATCGTTGACGCCGCTACACAGAATGACGATGTCTCCGGTCTTTCCCGCGAGCGACACGCGGCGCGTCAGATCGTTCGCCTTTGCCGCCTGCACGACGCCCTTGGTCTCTTCGACAGCCGCACCGAGCATATCCTGAGCCTTCTTGGCGGCCGTGATGTCGGTAAGGTATTTCACGACCTTGTAAGGCTTGCCGAGAGCGTCGAGGATAGGATTATAGGTCGCCTGAATCCAGATTTCCTGACCTTTCTTTCCGACACGTAGATATTGCGCGGCATCGTAGCGGCCAGACCCAAGTTTTTCCCAGAAGATTCTGTATTCCGCACTCTTGCGGTCTTCAGGCGTCACAAAGATGCTGTGATGTTTTCCTTTGATTTCTTCGAACGAATATCCGAGCGCATCGAGGAAATGCTGGTTGGCATTCAGGATGTTGCCCAGAAGATCGAATTCGATGACGGGCTGAGACTTCCGGATTGCAGCGGACTCGCCTTCAAAATTAGCACTTATGCCTTTGATTGCAGTGATGTCCGTCGCGAATTTGATCACTTTCACCGGCTTGCCCGAACGGTCGAGGATCGGCGTATAGGTCGCCTGTAGCCAGATCAGCTTGCCGCCGTTTCCGACGCGCATGAATTCGGCCGAAAAGGCTTCACCCCGCCCGAGACGCCCCCAGAACGATTTGTAATCGTCGCTCGCGGCGTAGTGCGGCTCCAAAAAGATGGAGTGATGCTTGCCGATGATGTCGGCGCGGTCATAGCCGACGACGCTCAAAAAGTTCTGGTTGGCTTCGGTGATTTTGCCTGCGAGGGTAAATTCGATCACCGCTTGCGACCTGCGGATCGCAGCCGCTTCGCCGGACACTGTCTGGGAATTGCGAGAGAAAAACGAAAAGGCCATGCTTACGCTCCCCTGCCCGATCGAGGGATGCCGATCAGAAACAAGCCAATCTGTCTAAAGGAACACAGTTAATTTTTTGAACTGGGTGGGTGGACTTCGAGGACGGGGTTTGAAGCCTCCCTAGCAGGCTGATGAAAAACCGGCTCTTTGCGCTGGATGGTCAGGGTTGAAGGCATTTTGGGTCGGCTCGGATGGCGGCCCAACGCTGTCGGCTTTGACCGGGGCGGACTTCGGGCCTGGGT
>QBLV01000174.1 GCA_003241815.1 Hyphomicrobiales bacterium
CAGATGGTCGCTGAAGGCGAGCGCCGAGCCGGCCGGGGCACCATCGATGCGGGCGAGCCTGCCTCGCTTGCCCTCGGCATCGGCCGGGCCCAGGCCGACACCGAGCCGCGAGCCGTCATCGCCCAGCGCGATCGAGGCGGCAAACGCACCGTCGCCATCCTGGCGAGCCATATCCGCCAGATCGGCGCGACGCAGGCCGCGCCCGGGCGAGAACAGCGAGAGCGCTTCGAGGATATTGGTCTTGCCGGCGCCGTTCTCGCCGATCAGCGCAATGATTTGGCCCCCGATCGTCAGATCGAGGGCCTGATAGGAACGGAAATCCTGAAGGATCAGGCGCGCGACGGCGGCCACGACAGCAAAGCTGCCTAGACGCGCATCGGCATCAGCACATAGAGCGCCGAAGCCCCCTCACGGTCCTGAATCACCGTCGGCGAACCCGGATCAGCGAGCTTGAGCAGGGCGGTGTCGCCATCGAGTTGGGCGGCGATGTCCATCAGATAACGCGCGTTGAAACCGATATCGAGCGGGCTTGCATCGTAATCGACCTCGATCTCCTCGGTCGCCGAGCCGGAATCGGGATTGGTCACCGAGAGCGTCATCCGGCCATCGGCCATGGAGAGCTTCACGGCGCGTCCGCGCTCGGACGAAATCGTCGAGACGCGATCGACCGACGCGGCGAAATCGCCTCGATCGACCGTCAGGCGCTTGTCGTTTCCGGAGGGGATGACGCGCTGATAGTCGGGGAAGGTGCCGTCGATCAGCTTCGAGGTCAGCACCACATCGGCGGTGGCGACACGGATCTTGGTGGCAGAGAGTTCGATGACGACCTCGCTCTCGCCATCCTCCAGCAGCTTCTGGATCTCGGACACGGCCTTGCGGGGCACGATGACGCCGGGCATGCCGACGGAACCCTGCGGCGCGGCCGTATCGACCCGCGCCAGGCGGTGTCCGTCCGTCGCAACCGCACGCAGGACCGGGCGGCCATCGACATCGATGGTGTGGAGATAGATGCCGTTGAGATAGTAGCGCGTCTCTTCGGTCGAGATCGCGAACTGGGTCTTGTCGATCAGGCGCTTGAACTCGCCGGCCGGCAGCTTGAAGCTGTGGGCCATTTCGCCGGCCGTGATGTCGGGGAAATCGCTTTCCGGCAAGGTCTGGAGCTGGAAACGCGAGCGGCCCGAGCGCAGAACGAGCCCGGTCTCGCCGGTGGTTTCGAGCGAGACCTGGGCGCCGTCGGGCAGCTTGCGCACGATGTCATAGAGCGTGTGGGCCGGGACGGTCGTGGCGCCGGGTTCCGCAACGTCCGCCGCAACGGTCTCGACCACCTCGATATCGAGGTCGGTTGCCTTCAGCTTCAAGCCGGCATCCGTGCCGCTGAGCAGGAGATTCGACAGGATCGGGATGGTGTTGCGGCGCTCGACCACGCGATGCACATGGCCCAGCGACTTCAGCAGGGTGGAACGTTCGACAGTGACCTTCATCGCTTTTTTAGTCTTCTGGCGTGCTGGCGCCCGCGAATGCGCGGACGGCGGAATGGCCCGCGACATTGCCGGAGGCCAGCGGCGGGCGCAAGGGCGGCGTCCGCCTCAGCCCACAGTCAAAGTGGCACCGCCAAACACCGCACCGCCCAGCAGCGCCGCTACCGAGCGTCAGCGGCGCCGGTCCTCACTCCTGCAGCATGCGTTTCAGCAAATCGACCTCTTCATGCAGCAAGCGATCTTCGGTGATCGCCTTCTCGATCTTGCGAACGGCATGGAGGACCGTGGTGTGGTCACGCCCGCCGAAGCGCCGCCCGATCTCGGGCAGGGAGCGCGGAGTCAGCGCCTTGGAGAGATACATCGCGATCTGCCGCGGCTTGACCACGGCGGCGGTGCGGCGCTCCGAGAGGATGTCGGCACGGCTGACATTGTACCGGGTCGCGACCAGTTTCTGGATGTCCTCGATCTTGACGCGGCGCGGCTCGCGGGTCCGCACCAGATCGCGGATCGCCGCTTCGGCCGTCTCCAGCGACACCGGCTGACCCGACAGCGTCGCATGGGCGAGCAGGCGGTTGGCGGCACCGTCCAGATCGCGGCCATTGGTGGCGACGACACGGGCGACATAGGTGATGACGTCGGGGTTGACCTGGAAGTTGGGATGGGCCGCCTGCAGCGTCTCCAGACGGTTCCCCAGGATCGTCGCGCGCAGCGCCTCGTCGAGATCGCCGACCTCGACCACAAGCCCGCCGCCGAGACGCGAGCGGATGCGCTCGTCGAGCGCCTCGAGATCATTGGCCATGCGGTCGCCTGCGACGACGATCTGCTTGCCGGCATCGATCAGCGCGTTGATCGTATGGCCGAATTCCTGCTGGATCGACTTGCCCTGGATGAACTGGACGTCGTCGACGACCAGGAGATCAATGCCGCGCAGCTTCTCCTTGAAGGCGAGCGCCGTCTGCGACTTCAGCGCGGCGACGAAGCCGTACATGAAGCGGTCGGCGGTGAAATAGGCGACGCGCTTGCCCTGGCTGCGCGCCTCCTGCGCGATCGCCTGCAGCAGATGCGTCTTGCCCAGACCGACGCCGGCATGGATGTAGAGCGGGTTGTAGGGCGCGGTGCCGGCCGGAGCCGCCGCGATGCGCTCGGCCGCGGCGAAGGCGAGCTGGTTCGACTTGCCGACGATGAAGGCCTGGAAGTTCATCCGGCGGTCGAGCAGGGTGCCGCAGGCATCGACGAGATCACGCTCGCTGGGCTCTGCCCGGAGGCCGGGCGGGGTCGCCTTCGCTTCGGCGGGGGCGACGGGCGCCGGGCGGCTGCGCAGGGCGACGATCTCGGCAGCAGGCTGCTGTGACATGTCGCGGGAGACCTGGCGCACCGAGAGCATGACACCGTTGAGGCCCGGCAGCTCCGCCATGCAGTTCACCCGCAGCCGCTCGGCGTAATGCGCCTCGAGCCAGCTCTTCAGGAAGCGGGTCGGAACGGTGAGATAGGCGACGCCATCGACAATGCCGCCGAGTTCGACACGGGCGAACCAGCTCGAGAACACGTCCTCGCCAAGCTCCGCCCGCAGACGGCGCCGGACGCGGTCCCAGGCTTCTGCCGGGAGGGCCTGCATCGCCGCCGGCGGTACAGGGTCCAAATCGGCCGACCGCGTCTCCACCAGCGTTGCCACGATCGACGCCGACGCAACCTCTACCGTTTCGCCCATTTGGTGCCGCTCGAACATCATTTGCCCCATTTCTTCAAAAACTCACGCGCCTAGTCACGACGGCCACGAGGTGACCGCCGGACCGGTGCTGTTGTGTCCGGTCAAAGGACAAGGGTTCCCGCGAACGTGACCGCCCGCCGGTTATCCGGTCCGATATGATCGATTACGCTTGAAAGGCTCGTCGGAGGACGAAGCCGCACTTCATCTCAGCTACAGAAAGACAAAGAGCCGCATTCTCCAACCTCCGGGTCGCGAGCCAAAAACCGATAATCCTGTGGAAACGTCGGGTGTCCATCGCTGTCCGACCGGCGTTGAAAAGACCTTACAGGGCGCTCTCGACGGGCTGCAATATCCCTCTCGTCAGGCTCCCCAGAGTCAGCGCCCGAAGGGGGCTTCGTGACCTACCGGCAGCCGGCTCGCAATTGCCTGTGGGACTTAAGATTTTCTTTACCAGGACGATGCAGTGCGACGGCCGAATCTTTTTTTTCGGGTTGGCCGGCGCAGTGCCCAGGAGTCGCCACGATTCATGAGGGAGAAATCCTTTGCCCGCTAAACTCATGAAAAATAAGCGCTTTCACTGCGCGGTCCAGGCCGCCCCAACGACCGATTTGCGGCCCTGAAAGCCACCCTGGAGTCAAGCCCGTAAAGCTTCGGAAACGTTGCTGAATCGCGCTCACGCGGGCCCGTTCTGGATCGTCGAAAACCTGTTGCCGAAGCGCAACGAGCCGGCTCCCGGACAACAAAAAGCCCGGCACGAGGCCGGGCTTTTCAAAGGCGTCTTTGATACGAGGCGAGCCGCGATCAGGAGGCGAGAGCGCCGATCCGATGCGCCAGGCGCGAGACCTTCCGCGAGGCGGTGTTCTTGTGAACGATGCCCTTCTGGGCAGCGCGCATGATCTCGGGCTGGGCGGCCTTCAAAGCGTCGGAAGCCGCGCCCTTGTCACCGGAGGCGATCGCCTCCTCGACCTTGCGCAGGAAGGTGCGCATCCGCGAGCGGCGCGCCTTGTTGACCTCGGTGCGGCGCTCGATCTTGCGCGTCGCCTTTTTGGCCGACGTCGTATTGGCCATCGGATACGTCCTCGTCTTCTGCATCGCCGTCGAGCGCCTGGCAGTTGCCTGGCGGACACGACCGCTACCGTGATGGAAATCTGGAGCGACGACCGATGCTTTCGCGGGCCGTCGCGAGTGGGTGGCGTATAGTCGCAAGCTCGCGCGGCGTCAACGCGGAATTGCTGTGGAGCCTGCGATTTCAGCCGACGTGAGCCAGGAAGCGCGCATAGCTCGCGAGATCAACATTGCCGCCGCTGATGATAACCCCCACGCGCTTGCCTTCGACCGGTACGGCGCCGGTGAAGGCTGCGGCCGCGGCGAGACAGCCCGTCGGCTCGACAACGAGCTTCATCCGCTCCGCGAAGAAGCGCATGGCATCAACCAGCGCCTCGTCGCTGACGGTGACGATGTCCTCGACCAGCGCCTGGATGATCGGGAAGGTGTAATCGCCGAGGAAGGGCGTCTGGGCGCCGTCGGCGATGGTCTTGGGCACCGCGATCTTGACGATCTTGCCCGAGCGCAGCGATTGCTGGCCGTCATTGCCGGCTTCCGGCTCGACGCCGAAGACGCGGCAGGTCGGGTTCAGCGCCTTGGCCGCCAGCGCGCAGCCCGCCAGGAGGCCGCCGCCGCCGAGGCAGACCAGCAGGATGTCGAGCGGGCCGGCATCCTCGATCAGCTCCTTGGCGGCCGTGCCCTGGCCGGCGATGACGTCGGGATGGTCGTAAGGCGGGATCAGGGACAGCCCGCGCGATTTGGCGAGCTCGGCGCCGATGGCGAGCCGGTCCTGCGTGTAGCGGTCATAGGTGAGGATCTCGGCACCATAGCCGCGCGTGGCGGCAACCTTCGCGGCCGGTGCATCCAGCGGCATGATGATCGTCGTCGGCACGCCCAGCAACCGGCCGGCATAGGCGATGGCCTGGGCGTGGTTGCCGGAGGAATAGGTCACGACGCCGGCCTTCTTCTGCTCCGGCGACAGGGCCGCAATGGCGTTGTAGCCGCCGCGGAACTTGAAGGCGCCCATGCGCTGCAAGTTCTCGGGCTTGAAGACGAGGTTGGCGCCGGTGCGTTCATTGGCCGTACGCGAGGTCAGGGCCGGCGTGTGATGGACGACGCCCCTGATGCGCCCGGCCGCCGTCTCGACGTCGGCATAGCTCGGCAGGAGGAGGCCCTCGGGGCTCTTGATCGTCATGGGAGGTCTCTCGTCAGGCGTTCTTGAAATCGGGCTTCCGCTTCTCGGCGAAGGCAGCCATGCCTTCCTTCTGGTCCTGCGTCGCGAAGAGCGACGAGAACAGGCGGCGCTCGAAGCGCACGCCCTCGGCCAGCGTGACCTCGAAGGCGCGATTGACCGTCTCCTTCGCCATCAGGACGGAGGGCAGCGACTTGGCAGCGATGGCGTCGGCCGCCTTCATGACCTCCGCCATGAGATCGGCGAGCGGGACGATGCGGGCGACGAGGCCGGCGCGTTCGGCCTCGTTCACATCCATCATCCGGCCGGTAAGGCACAGATCCATCGCCTTGGCCTTGCCGATCGCGCGCGTCAGGCGCTGCGTGCCGCCGGCACCCGGGATGACGCCGAGATTGATCTCGGGCTGGCCGAACTTGGCGTTGTCGGCGGCGATGATGAAATCGCACATCATGGCGAGTTCGCAGCCGCCGCCGAGCGCGAAGCCAGCGACCCCGGCGATGATCGGCTTGCGGCGCTGACCGATGCGGTCCCAATCGGCGAATTTGTCGTCGAGATAGGTCTCGGGATAGGTGCGCCCCTGCATTTCCTTGATGTCGGCGCCGGCCGCGAAGGCCTTCTCCGAGCCGGTGAGCACGATGCAGCCGATGGCGGGATCCTTCTCGAAGCCGTCCAGCGCCGTGTTGATCTCGGCGATCAGCTGGCCGTTCAGCGCGTTCAGCGCCTGGGGGCGGTTCAGCGTGACGACGCCGACCTTGCCCTTCGTCTCGACGAGAATGGTCTCATAAGCCATGGCGGCCTCCCGGGTTCTGATGTCCAGCAGAGCTTTAACGGGGCGGGCGGCGGCGGTCCATGCGCGCTCATGCAAGACGGGGTGCGTGGATCAAGACGGGGTGCGCGGACACGACACAGGCCATTCGTCGCGGATCGATGGGATCCGGAGATCGGCTTCGTGCGTATCGTCCCCATAGTGGCCATCCCGAGGTCGCGGCGCTGGGGGCAGCGGAGACTCTCATCATGCGAACGATCATCGCCGCCCTGTTTGCCGGAATGCTGCTCTCGGGCTGCGCCGGTGCCGAGATGTCTGCGGGCAGCGCGCCACAGCCAGCGAAATCCGTCGATCCGGCGCGTCTCTACACCGGCCTCTGGCACGAGATCGCACGCCGGCCGATGGCGATCACCGATGGCTGCGTCGCCGGAGCGACCGAATACAAGCGCGGCGAGGACGGGCGGATCGAGGTACTCGATTCCTGCCGGATGGGCACGCCGGCCGGCGAGCCGAAGACGATCGGAGGCCCGGGCGAGATCCTCGACCCCGGCACGAACGCCAAGCTGCGCGTGACCTATACCGTATTTGGCCTCGTGCCGGTGGTGCGCGATTACTGGATCCTCGACCGCGCCGCCGACTATAGCTGGTTCATCTCAGCCGACCCGACGCTCAAGGATCTCTACATCTTCACGCGCAATCCCCAGATCGGCAGCGCCGCGCGCAACAGACTGGTCAAGCGCGCGAGCGAACTGGGCTACGACGTGTCCAAGCTCGAATTTCCCGAGATGCCGAAGCGCTGACAGCCTTCTCGTCAGCCGCGCCGCGCCAAGCGCGGCTGGCAGCTCTCGCAATAGAAGGTCGAGCGGCCCGACTGGACCAGCCGCTTGACCAGAGAGCGGCAGCCTGGCGCCGTGCAGGGCTGCCCCTCGCGGTCATAGACCTTGAAGCGGTGCTGGAAATAACCCAGCGATCCGTCGGCATGGGCGAAGTCGCGCAGCGTCGAGCCCCCCGACGCGATCGCCTCCTCCAGCACCTCGCGGATGATGCGCGCCAGTTCATACGCCTGATGGCGGGGGCGGCCGGTTGGCGTGGCGATGCTTCCGGCCGCCGCTTCCGGATGAAGCCCGGCCCGAAACAAGGC
>QBLV01000175.1:0-3736 GCA_003241815.1 Hyphomicrobiales bacterium
CCAGTGAATCATGACACGACGCGTCAGGCGAGAGGGTTTTTCCTCAGCCTGCTAGGCTCTGTAGGGCGGCTTCCTTCATGCGCCCTCGGTCGAGGATGGCGTAGCCCTTGAGGAAGTAGGCCGTGGCTCCGTCCCTCAGCGCCTTGTACAGGGCGGGGTCGGTCGCGGCCATCTTCGGGTCGGGGCTTCGCCATGCGATCTCGGCCGCGCCCGACAGCGCCACGGCGTCGCGGCGCTTGAGCGCCTTGGCGATGGCGAGGGGGTCGGTCTTCAGGGCGATGAGTAGTCTCGTGCCCGCCACGTGGATCTCGCGTTCGCTCATTCGCCGTATCCCTTCCCCTTTCCGATCGCGAGGCCCTTACCTTCGGAAGGGTTCGCGAACTCGAGATAGATCATGTTCTCCGACGCCCTTGCCCTTGCCTCGCTTGGGAAGTGTCGTATGGCCTTTTTAATCTCCTTGGCCGAGATTCCCTTGGCGTTCATCAGGAATGCCACGTCCTCGATGTCCTGCGGCTCGGCTCTGACCATCTTGGCGGCCGCGACGATGGCAGGCGGCGGGGCGACGATCGTGATATTGTCGCCAGACCAGATGTTCTCGCTCTTCTGCCCGTTCGCCCAAGCGAACGCCTCCTTGTTGTAGGAGGGCATCTTGACGACTCCGTCGTCGACGATCTGGAGGTAGGCTTTCTGCGGCTCCAGTTCGGTCGGATTGTAGTCGATTCCGGCCGCCTCGGCCATCTGGCGCAGTGCGCGGTCGTTCAGCCTGCTCGCTGGCCTCCAGATATCGATGTCCTGCGTCTGCCTCGCCGTCGATCCGTAAGACAGGATCGCGGCCGCTCCGAAGACGCATAGGATCTGGTGCTCTCTCTTGACGGGGTCGCCCGACGCGGCCTCGTCCATGGCTGCGAAGATGTCGCGGAGACGCTTGGCGTCGATGGGATCGTCGTGGTCACCGGTCATCGCCGCATATCTCTTCTCGGGGGTTTCCGTGGTCCTTCTACAGTGCCGGCATCTCCCCTGGAAGGGAGGGGAGCGCTCGGCGTGATCGGACCTTATCCCATGGTGAAAGCCGGCAGGTGACCTACCGGCTTTTATGGGTTGCGAGCGCGAAAGCGGCGACGTCCGGTCGCGCTTTCTCCCTTCGGTCCGACATGGGACCTTCGCTGCATCAGCATCTCAGACCGTGGCTGGAAGCGATCCGATATTCGGGAGGTCGTCCTTGAGGGCCTCGTGGCCGTGGATCGCCACGTGTGCAACGACAATTTCGATGCCGGTTGGCGTCAACTATGATGACCGGATTTGACGCTTGGGTTTGGGTTGATGGAGTCGTCGACGCAGGCTGGGCCTGAGGGCGTTTCTGACGTCCTTGTCGGTTAGTGTGATGTCGAACCATTCGGGGTCGAATTGACCGCCGCACCAGCGTTTCGTGTCGGCATGTTCGGGGTCGCTCGCGTCCGCCATGACGACGAGGAAGCGCTCGTAGCCGGACGCGCCACCCACGTCCTCTGGCGGTCGGGCACGGGCCCGGCCCGTCGCGGAGTTCAATCCCATGGCAGCCACGGTTCAGAAGATCACCCTGTCGTCGTCGCGCGACATTCCCTTCAACAAGCTGGTGCTCTCCCAGGCAAACGTCCGGCGCATCAAGGCTGGCATCTCGGTCGAGGAGCTCGCATCCTCGATCGCCCGTCGCGGGCTGATCCAGAGCCTCAGCGTCCAGGCCGTCACCGATACTGAGGGCAATGAAACCGGCCTTTTCGAGGTGCCGGCCGGCGGCCGCCGGTTCCGGGCGCTCGAGCTGCTGGTGAAAGACAGGCGCCTCGCGAAGACCGCGCCCGTGCCATGCGTTGTCCGGGAGCGCGACAGCGACATTCTGGCCGAGGAGGTGTCGCTCGCCGAGAACATCGAGCGGGCGCCCCTGCATCCGCTCGATCAGTATCGCGCCTTCCAGGACATGCTGGACAAGGGCATGACCGAGGAGGCGATCGCCGCAGCGTTCTTCATTCCGGTCGCTGTCGTGAAGCAGCGGCTGCGCCTGGCCTCCGTCTCGCCTGCGCTGCTGGACGTTTACGCCGATGACGGCATGACGCTGGAGCAGCTCATGGCCTTCACGGTCTCCACCGACCATGATCGTCAACTCCAGGTCTGGGACGCGATCAAGGATGCCTGGGCGAAGGAGCCCTACCAGATCCGCCGCATGTTGACCGAAAAGACCGTGAGGGCTTGCGACAAGCGCGCGGTCTTTGTCGGACTCGAGGCCTATGAGGCTGCGGGTGGTATCATCATGCGCGACCTGTTCCAGTCCGACGACGGCGGCTGGCTTCAGGATGCAGGCCTGCTCGATCGGCTCGTCGAGGAAAAGCTCAAGACCGAGGCCGAGGCGATCGCGGCGGAAGGCTGGAAGTGGATCGAGATCGCGGTCAACCTGCCCTACGATGCCGGACGCGGCCTGCATCAGGTGTCCGGCACGCCGCTCGATCTCTCGGCGGAGGAGCAGGCGACGATCGAGGCGCTCAAGGCCGAATTTGCGACGCTCGAAGCTGAATATGAAGGCGCTGACGAATTGCCTGACGAGGTCGATCAGCGTTTCGGCAAGATCGAGACCGCGCTCGCAGGGTTTGAGGCTCGACCAATGCAGTTCGATCCCACCGACGTTGCCATCGCGGGCGCCTTCGTCACAATCGACGCCAACGGCTCGCTTTCGGTCGATCGCGGCTTCGTCCGGCCCGAGGATGTGCCACCGGTCACTGCCAAAGGTGCGGATGGAGCGGAGACCGATGCGGAAATCGATCCCAGCAGCCCGTCGGTGCAGCGCGCCGTCATCAGCATCGGTGGCCAGACGATCGCACCCGAGGATGACGACGACGATGTCGTTAGGCAATTGCCGGACCGGTTGCTGACGGAGCTGACCGCGCATCGCACGCTGGCGCTGCGCGACGCGCTCGCGGGCAATCCCCATGTCGCGATGACCGCGCTGCTGCACAAGCTGGTCGGCGACACCTTCCAGCACCGCTTTGGGACCGGTTGCCTGGAAGCATCTGTCCGTCACGTCTTCTTCCCGGTCCAGGCAGACGAGCTGAAAGACAGCCCCTCTGCGCGATCGGTGACGGAGCGCCACGAGGCCTGGAAGGCGGACCTCCCCGCTGACGACGACGCGCTCTGGGACTGGCTTGTTGCGCTCGACGATGCCAGCCGCATGGCGCTGCTCGCCCATTGCATCAGCTATGGCGTGAACGCGCTCTACGAGAAGGCCGATCGCTATGGTGGCGCGATCACTGCGCATGGTGTCCAGCAGAGACTCGCCCAGGCCGATCGGCTGGCCCGCGCGGGTGGTCTCGACATGGTCGAGGCCGGTTGGACGCCGACGGTGGCCAACTATCTCGGCCGGGTCACAAAGCCCCGCATTTTGGAGGCGGTGCGCGAGGCGAAGGGCGAGCAGGCGTCGCAGCTGATCGACCATCTCAAGAAGGGCGACATGGCGAAGGAAGCCGAGCGGCTGCTCGCTGACAGCGGATGGCTGCCCGAGCCGCTGCGCCTCTCTGACGTCGTGGCAACGATAGGGGACGGCGATGGCGAAGGGGAAGGCGAAGCCGCCGCGCTGCCGGAATTCCTCTCCGGCGAAGTGGAGGACCTCACGGCTCCAGGCGAACCGGGCCACCTGATCGCCGCGGAGTGACACGCGCGACCGGCTCGGGGCGCGCTCTATCCTGATCCGTCAGCCCGGCCGCCCCAGCGGCCG
>QBLV01000175.1:3746-7250 GCA_003241815.1 Hyphomicrobiales bacterium
ACCTCACCGCCCCAGGCGAACCAGGCCACTTGATCGCCGCGGAGTGAGACGCGCGACCTGTTCGGGTCGCGCCCATCCTGAACCGTCAGCCCGGCCGCACCGGCGGCCGGGCTTTCTTCATGTCGGTGCCGCGAGAGGAAGAGGGCTGCCGGAAGGGATTTGAACCGGGCTTGTCGAGAGAGCGGCACCGGTTCGCCCTGTTCCGCTCTCCCGAGGTTTTCCCGATGCTCAATGTCTCCACCTCCGTGGCCACCGTGCCGTTCGCGCCCATCCCAACCGTATCCGTCCCGCCGGTTGATCCCGCAGCCGCAATCCATGGCGCGGCGCAGATCCTTCTCCCCCATCTCGAGCGGGGCCAGCGCATCGACGCCGCCATTTTGCGCACCGCAATGGAGATCGCGTTTGGCGCATCGGACGCGTCGGGCGCCTGGGACTGGAAGATGGCTTACGACGCCGTTGAGGCCGCAACCGTGCTGTTCCTGCGCAAATACGGCAAGTCGCTGTTCCGCAAGGCCGGGTCGCCTGCCGCCGCGCTGCCGATGCTCGGCAAGATCGTCGATCTCCTGCCGACCCACACCCGCCGCTCGCGCGAGAGCGAGACGTTCCAGCAGTTCAGCACACCGGTTCCGCTCGGCCTGGCGGCGCTGACCGCAGCGGCGATCACGCCGACTGAGCGGGTGCTGGAGCCCTCCGCCGGAATCGGGCTCTTGGCGATCCAGGCCGAACTCTGCGGCGCCACGCTGGCGCTCAACGAACTGGCGCAGACTCGCGCCAGACTGTTGTCGCGCCTGTTTCCTACCGTCCCCGTCACGCGCTTCGATGCGGCGCAGATCGACGACCATCTCGCTTCCGACGTCGTGCCGAGCGTTGTCCTGATGAACCCGCCATTCTCGGCGATGGCCCATGTCGAGGGCCGCATGGCGGATGCCGCCATTCGCCATGTCGCCTCTGCGCTGGCGCGCCTCGCCGATGGCGGCCGGCTGGTCGCGATCACCGGGGCTAATGTCTCAGCCGACCACCCGGCCTGGCGGGAGGCGTTCGGGCGGCTGCAGGAGCGCGGTCGCGTCGTGTTCAGCGCCGGGATCGACGGCGCTGTCTTCGCCAGACATGGCACGACGTTTCCGACGCGCCTGACCGTCATCGACAAGCTGCCGGCCGACGATCCCAGCCTGTTTCCGGCATCGGCGGGCATCGCGCCGGATGTTGCTACGCTGATCGCCTGGATCGGCGAGCACGTCCCCGCACGGCTTCCGGTTGCTCCGGCAAGGCGTGGACCTAGCGTCATCGCGCCAATCACGGCGCGCCCGGTGCACGGCTATCTCCCGCGGCCCGTGGCCAAGCCCCCCGTGCGAAACCTCGCGGAGCCGGAAGGAGTCGAACTCGCATACCAAACCCTGGACTGGGCGCCCGACGACAGCGGCCGGATCACCGATGCGCTCTACGAGGAGTACCGTCTCCAGACGATCCGGATTCCCGGCGCGCGGTCCCACCCGACCAAGCTGGTGCAATCGGCGGCGATGGCTTCGGTCGCGCCACCCAAGCCGAGCTACAGGCCGATGCTTCCGAGCAGCATCGTCACGGACGGACTCCTTTCCGATGCCCAACTCGAGACCGTCATCTATGCCGGCGAGGCCCATTCCGATGTCCTTGCCGGTTCCTGGACGGTGGACGAGACGTTCGACGTGGTCTCGGCCGCGCGTGACGATGCCGACAATGCCGTGCGCTTCCGCCGCGGTTTCATGCTCGGTGACGGCACCGGGGCGGGGAAGGGCCGCCAGTCGGCCGGCATCATCCTCGACAACTGGATGCAAGGTCGCCGCAAGGCGGTCTGGATCTCCAAATCCGACAAGCTGATCGAGGACGCCCAGCGCGACTGGGCGGCACTCGGCATAGAGCGCCTGCTGGTCACGCCCTTGTCCCGCTTCCCGCAAGGCGCTGACATCCGGCTCGAGCAGGGCATCCTGTTCACGACCTATGCCACGCTGCGCTCCGACCAGCGCGGAGAGAAAGCGTCTCGCGTCCAACAGATCGTCGACTGGCTCGGCACCGACTTCGACGGCGTGATCATTTTTGACGAGAGCCACGCCATGCAGAACGCCGGCGGCGGAAAGGGCGAACGCGGCGATGTCGCAGCCTCCCAGCAGGGCCGCGCGGGTTTGCGCCTACAACACGCTCTGCCGAACGCTCGCATCGTCTATGTCTCGGCGACCGGCGCGACCACCGTCCACAATCTCGCCTATGCCCAGCGGCTCGGATTGTGGGGCGGCGAGGACTTCCCCTTCGCGGCGCGGGCCGAGTTCGTCGAGGCCATCGAGGCCGGCGGTGTTGCTGCCATGGAGGTGCTGGCCCGCGATCTGCGCGCGCTTGGTCTCTACACCGCCCGGTCACTTTCGTATGACGGCGTCCAGTATGAGCTGCTCGAGCACAAGCTCACGCCCGAGCAGATCCGCATTTACGACGCCTATGCCAGCGCGTTCGGCGTCATTCACAACAATCTCGACGCGGCGATGCAGGCGGCCAACATCACGGGAGATGGCGGAACGCTGAACCGTCAGGCCAAGTCGGCCGCGCGCTCGGCCTTCGAGAGCACGAAGCAGCGCTTCTTCGGCCATCTGCTCACCAGCATGAAGACCCCGACCCTGATTGGCGCGATCGACCAGGATCTGGCGGATGGCCATGCCGCCGTCATCCAGATCGTCTCGACCGGCGAGGCCCTGATGGAACGCCGTCTCGCGGACATCCCGACAGACGAATGGAACGATGTGCGCGTCGATATCACCCCGCGCGAATATGTCCTGTCCTACCTGCAGCACTCCTTTCCGGTGCAACTCTACGAGCCCTTTACCGACGGCGAGGGCAATCTCTCGTCACGGCCGGTCTATCGTGATGGCCAGCCGATCGAGTGTCGAGAGGCTGTCACCCGCCGCGATCGGCTGATCGAGACCCTGGCGAGCCTGCCTCCAGTTCCCGGAGCGCTCGACCAGATCGTGCAGCGCTTTGGCACGGATATCGTCGCGGAAGTGACGGGCCGGTCGCGGCGCATCGTCAGAAAGACCGGTGCCGGTGGCATCGATCGCCTTTCAGTGGAGAACCGCCCTGCGTCCGCCAATCTCGCGGAAGCCCAAGCCTTCATGGATGACCAGAAGCGCATTCTGGTGTTTTCCGACGCGGGCGGCACTGGCCGCAGCTATCACGCCGATCTGACGACTAAGAACCAACGGCTGCGCGTGCATTATCTCCTGGAGCCCGGCTGGAAAGCAGATGCCGCTATCCAGGGGCTCGGTCGCACCAACCGGACCAACCAGGCGCAGCCGCCTCTGTTTCGGCCGATCTCGACGGATGTGAAGGCAGAGAAGCGCTTCCTGTCGACGATCGCTCGGCGGCTCGACACGCTGGGTGCGATCACGCGCGGCCAGCGCCAGACCGGCGGTCAAGGCCTGTTTCGGCCTGAGGACAATCTCGAAAGCCATTACGCCCGTGATGCCTTGCGGCAGCTCTATCTCC
>QBLV01000176.1:0-2367 GCA_003241815.1 Hyphomicrobiales bacterium
CCCCAGGGTCCACCCCCGTTATTGCCACCGCCGCTCTGGTTGCTCCAAGGCATACTTGCGCCGTTCCCTTTATCGATAGACCTTCCGTGCCATAAGCGAACGGTGGCCATTTGTCAGCGCCCTCCCCGTTGGAGATCGCTGTCGTGACTTGGGCATGGGCCATGGATTCGTCAACGGCGCAAGCCATTCATCGTCAACGGAAAGCCGTTCAGCCCCGGCGGCGAAACGTCGCGAAGGTGAAGGGATGCTCGTCGTCGGGGCTCCGCGGGTGGCTTTCCCGGCCGTCCGCGACGAAGGCCGATCGATCCCATTCGGGAAAAACGGCATCGCCCTCGGGTGTTGCATGGACGAGCGTCAGCTCGAGGCGCTCGGCCAGTGGCAGCGCCTGACGATAGACGTCCGCGCCGCCCGCCACCGCAACTGAATCGGCGCCCATCCCAATGCCGATGCGCTGAGCGGCCGACAGTGCCTCCTCCAGCGAATGCGCCACATGGACGCCGTCTGGCCGGAAATCCGGGTCTCGCGTCAGAACGAGCGTCTCCCGGCCCGGCAACGGCTTGCCGATGGAGAGGAAGGTCTTGCGGCCCATCACGACGGGTCGCCCGAGCGTCAGGCTCCGGAACCGGCGCAGATCGGTCTTGAGCCGCCAGATCAGCCGGTTGTCGTCGCCGATGACGCCATTATCCGCGATAGCGGCGATGAGAACGATGGGCAGCGCGGCCATGGGTCAGCCCTCCCCCGCCAGCCGCACCAGCGCCTCACCGTCGAGCCGCTTCACGGTCCACTCGTCCTGCGCCTTCGCGCCGATCGAACGGTAGAATACCCGCGAAGGCTCGTTCCAGTTCAAAACCCACCAGGCCAGACGCGGCAGCCCTTCTGCCACACAGCGTTTCGCCAGCGCCGCGATCAGCGCCTTGCCGATGCCCTTTCCGCGAAGATGCGGATGCACGAACAGATCCTCCAGCCAGATGCCGTGGCGGCCGCTGAAGGTTGAGTAGGTGTAGAACCAGACCGAAAATCCGGCCGGCTCACCATCCCATTCGGCGATGTCGCAGAAGACGCGCGGATTCGCGCCGAAGATCGCCTCGGCGATTTCGGCCTC
Source organism: Hyphomicrobiales bacterium (assembly GCA_003241815.1). Classification (GTDB taxonomy): domain Bacteria; phylum Pseudomonadota; class Alphaproteobacteria; order Rhizobiales; family Beijerinckiaceae; genus Allobosea. The sequence continues at coordinate 1,103 of QBLV01000176.1, forward strand.
CGTCGCGACGACGTGATCAGCCAGCCGCTCATACACGGCGAGCGCCTTGATGAAGTCGAGCACGAGGCCGGCCTCATCGGGCCGGGCGGGGCGGATGGAAAGGCTCATATCGCGATCGGCGCCTTGATCGTGGGATGCGGATCGTAACCTTCGATCGTCACATCGGCGAAGTTGAAATCCTCCAGCCGTGTGATGGCCGGATTGAGCGTCAGCTTCGGCAGCGCCCTCGCCTCACGCGACAATTGCAGCTTCGCCTGCTCCAGATGGTTCACATAGAGATGCGTGTCGCCGAAGGAGTGGACGAAATCGCCGACGCCCAGCCCCGTGACCTGCGCGACCATATGGGTCAGCAGCGCATAGCTGGCGATATTGAACGGCACGCCGAGGAAGACGTCGGCCGAGCGCTGGTAGAGCTGGCAGGACAGCTTTCCATCCGCCACAAAAAACTGGAACAGGCAGTGGCACGGCGCCAGCGCCATCTTCGGGATATCCGCGGGGTTCCAGGCCGAGACGATCAGTCGCCGTGAATCCGGATTGCGCCGGATTTCGTTAACCAGCCAGGCGATCTGGTCGATCGTCGAACCGTCGGGAGCCGGCCAGGAGCGCCACTGCCGGCCATAGACCGGGCCGAGATCGCCACTGGCGTCGGCCCATTCGTCCCAGATCGTGACGCCGTTGTCCTGGAGATAGCGCACATTGGTGTCGCCGCGCAGAAACCAGATCAGCTCGTGGATGATCGATTTCAGATGCAGCTTCTTGGTCGTGACGAGCGGGAAGCCCTCGCCCAGGTCGAAACGCATCTGGTGGCCGAACACCGCGATGGTCCCGGTGCCGGTGCGGTCATCCTTGCGAACGCCCTCGTCCAGGACGCGTCGGAGCAGGTCGTGATACTGGCGCATAAGCGAATCCCGGTCGAAACGGCGCCACCATAACGGCCAAGGGCGGCGATGGCGCGCCCGACGGCCCGCCTTCCCCCGTTTTCTTGGGCCCGTCTTTGGCCCGATGTCTCACGCCGTTCCTATGCCTGTCGCTGCCCACGGATGTCAGCAGCCGGAACCGATATGAGGCCGGGCAGGTTTAGAGACGAGCCCATCCACGCCTTAGTCAGACGAGGAGATTGTCCCATGACCCTTCGCACCGCCGCCCGCACGCTGCTTCTGTCCACCGCACTGGCCCTGCCTGCGACCTTCGTCAACGCCCAGGCTCCGTCGCCCACGCCGATCAGGCCTGGCGAAACGGCGATCTCGATGGACGACGCGCGGCGC
>QBLV01000176.1:2377-7242 GCA_003241815.1 Hyphomicrobiales bacterium
CGGCGCATCGCCAACGAGAACGGCGTTGTGCGGATCGAAGAAATCGAACTCGACGACGGCAAATGGGAGATCGAGGGCCGCGATGCCGCCGGCGCCGAGATCGAGATCGATCTGCGCGCCACGGATGGCATGGTCATCAAGATGGAGCGCGACCGGCCCGCTGCCGCACGCGCGCAGCCCTGATCGATCACGCGATCGGGACAGGATGTGACCGGCAGGCGCAGCACCTGCCGGTATGCCTGCCACAATCGCCTCGCCTCCTTGCCGCAGTGCAGCAGCGGGAGGAAACGATGCAGAAAGGCGCTTGGCTGGTGGCGTTTTGGACCATGATCGGGGTCGCGGTGCCCATATCCGCCTCTGCCGGCGTTTCGATGCCGCAGAAGCCAAGCCTTCAAATCCAGCAAAAGCCGGCCACGGCGTTGCGCGTCACGGAAAGCGCTGCGCGACAGATCGCCTGGCGCTTCGGGTTTGACCATATCGAGGAAATCGTCCTGGCGGGTGACCGCTGGGAGATCGCCGGCCGCGACCGCGCCGGCTCCGAGAAGCTGCTCGATATCCACGCTTACGACGGCCGCGTGCTGAACTGATAAACGACCCCACCGGAAATAAGCCGGCGAGGTGCCCTTCCGCTCTTTCCCCGCGCGTTCGTAGCCCCTATATTGATCTTGCCGTTCGCAAGATCGGCTATGGCGATAAACGAGCGTCGAAATAAGCTTTTCGGACCCGGGGGCGGTACCCGGCGCCTCCACCACAGCCCTGCGGCGCAAGCCATGGGGCGGCTTGCGGGATCTTTGGACCGCGGGCTGGCCCGGCCACTCAGGCAGGGTTGCGGCGGGGGCGAAATAGGATCGACGAGAGTGTAAAGGCCGTTCTTTTGCCCGGTATGGTTCCGCCGTTATAGGGCTAACGCATAGTTGCCAATGACAACAATGCTCGGGTCGCTGTCGCCGCGTAAGCGGTGCTGGTTCCCAAACCTAAGTCCTTCCGTTTAGCGACGTAAGGCGGGGCCCGGAGGCGCCTGGCAACAGAAGCCTCCACTTTTTTCATGAGGCCTGCCGGCCTTCCCGCCGGATCACTGCCCGCCGGATCACTGGAAGCGGATATCTCGACCCGATGTCACAGGATGTTCTTCGCTACGATCTGATGGTGCAGGAGGCACTGAAGGGGGTCGTGCGCAAGATTTTGACCGAGGCCGGACGCGACGGCCTGCCGGGCGACCATCATTTCTATGTGACCTTCCGCACCACGGCCCCGGGCGTGCGCGTCTCGCAGCGGCTGCGCGAAAAGCACCCCGAAGAGATGACGATCGTGCTCCAGCACCAGTTCTGGGATCTCAGCGTCAGCGAGCACGCCTTCGAGGTCGGACTGTCTTTCGGAGGCGTGCCCGAGCGGCTGCTGATCCCCTTCGACGCCATCACCACCTTCTTCGATCCGTCGGTTCAGTTCGGGCTGAAATTCGAGACGCAGGAAAGCGCCGACAGCGCGTCGGCCAACGATCAGGCTCCCGGCCCCAAGACCCGTGGCGCCGGCTCCGAGCCGAGCGAGGCGCTTCCCGCCCCTGTCTCTCTTCCCGTCAAGGCCAAACCGGCCGGCGTGCCTGCCATCAAGGGCAAGGTCGAGCGTGACACCGCGGCCGGCGCCAAGGGCAGTGCCAAACCCGCCAAGACAGGCCCGGAGGAACCGGATGCGGCCGAGGAAGCGGACGACAATGGCGGCGCCCAGGTCGTCAGCCTCGATGCCTTCCGCAAGAAGACCTGATCCTCACCGTATCTGACCCTCCGCACGCAGATTGACGCCGGCGGAGCCGCTCGAACAAGCAGGCCCGTGCCATGTCCGACAGCCGTAGCGAAACGGACTCCTTCGGCCCCATTGCCGTACCTGCCGATCGGTATTGGGGCGCCCAAACGCAGCGCTCGCTGGAAAATTTCCGCATCGGCGGCGAACGCGAGCGCATGCCGCTGCCGCTGATCCACGCGCTGGTGCTGGTCAAGAAGGCCGCTGCGACGGTCAATGCCGGGCTCGGCCTGGTCGAGCAGCGCGTCGCGGACGCCATTGTTCACGCGGCTGACGAAGCTCTGTCCGGCAAGTTCGACGGGCATTTCCCGCTGGTGATCTGGCAGACTGGCTCGGGCACCCAGTCGAACATGAACGTCAACGAGGTGCTGGCAAACCGCGCCAACGAGATCCTCGGCGTGGGGCTCGGTGCCAAGAGCCCCGTCCATCCCAATGATCACGTCAATCGCGGCCAGTCCTCGAATGACTGCTTCCCGACCGCGATGCACATCGCCGCCGTGCTGGAATTGTCCCGCTCCCTGCTGCCCGCTTTGCGCCAGCTTGAAACGACGCTCGAAGACAAGGCCGAGGCGTTCACGGATCTGGTCAAGATCGGCCGCACCCATCTTCAGGATGCCACGCCCGTCACGCTCGGCCAGGAATTCTCCGGCTATGCGATGCAGATCCATCTCGGCATCGGGCGGATCGAGGCTTCCCTCGATGGGCTTCACGCGCTGGCGCAGGGCGGCACCGCCGTCGGCACGGGGTTGAACACCCATCCCGAATTCGCCGCCCTCTTCGCCAAAGAGGTCGCCTCACTGACCGGCATGCCCTTCCGCACGGCGGAGAACAAGTTCGAGGCGCTGGCGAGCCATGGCGCGCTCGCTGCCGCCCATGGCGCGCTGGCGGCGCTGGCAGCGGACGTCTTCAAGATCGCCAGCGACATCCGGCTGATGGGCTCCGGCCCGCGCTCGGGGCTGGGAGAGATCAGCCTGCCGGAAAACGAGCCCGGCTCCTCGATCATGCCCGGCAAGGTCAACCCGACCCAGGCCGAGGCGCTGACCATGCTCGCGACGCAGGTGCTGGGCAACCAGACGACGATCGGTTTCGCCGCGAGCCAGGGTCATTTCGAGCTCAACGTCTTCAAGCCGGTGATCGCCGCCGCTTTCCTGCAGTCGGTCCGGCTGCTGGCGGATGGTGCCGAGAGCTTCCGGACCAACTGCGTCGAAGGCATCGAGCCCAACACGGACCGGCTGGCGGACCTGCTCTCGCGATCGCTGATGCTGGTCACGGCGCTCGCCCCCGCGATCGGCTACGACAAGGCAGCCGCCATCGCCAAGGCGGCGCATCACAACGGCTCGACCCTGCGCGAAGAGGCGCTGCGCGCGGGCGTCGACGCCGACCTCTTCGACACGACCGTCCGGCCCGAGCTGATGCTCGGCCCGGCCTGAACGGCTCAAGCCGCCATGGCCGAGATCGTCAATCTCCGCCGCGCCCGCAAGCAGCGCGCAAGGCAGGACGCCGAGAAACAGGCGCAGCAGAACCGGATCAGCTTCGGCCGCACCAAGGCCGAGCGCAGCCAGACCGAGGCGGAGCGCGACAAGGCCGCGCGCGGGCTTGAAGGTCATCTCCTGCCGGGCGCGGACCCCGAGCCCAAGCCAGAGCCCAAGCCGTGAGCGCCGAGCGCAAGCGCTCGCTGACGATCGCCGGCCACCGCACCAGCGTCTCGCTGGAGGAGCCGTTCTGGGATGCGCTGAAGGAGATCGCTGCAGCCGAAGGGCTCACCGTGGCGGCCCTGATCGCGACGATCGATACCGGGCGCCAGGGCGTGAACCTGTCCTCCGCACTACGGTTGCATGTGCTGGCGCATTACAGGAACCGGGCAACAAGAGCGTAGTGCTGACCGCGCGCCCCGAAACAACCGCGTCATCCTGGACAAGCCGCGAAGCGGCGCCGACCCGGGATGACGGGCACCACTACCAAATTCGCTAAAAGCGTTCCCGAGCAAACGTTTACGTCATCTACCTGAATCAAATCCGCAACCACCTGAATCAAATTGAGAAGGCGTCCCGGTCAGTTCGACGGCGTTCCGCGCGACAGCGGGCGTGGCACGGATTCGATGTCGATGGGTGGTGCCAGCGGCGGGGGCGTCGCTGCCCGCTCCGCGGCAGCTCGCTCGGCCGCGGCGCGGGCCCGCTCCGCCCGCTCCTCGGCCTCGATGCGGCGGCGCATCTCCTGCTCCATCCGAGCCTGCTCGACGCGGCGCAATTCCTCCGCCCGACGCTCTTCGGCCGCGCGCCGCGCCTCCTCCGCGCGCCGCAACTCCTCCGCCCGTCGCTCCTCGACCAGCCGGCGGGCTTCCTCGGCGCGCCGTTCTTCCTCAGCCCGCTTTTCCTCCGCGATCCGGCGCTCTTCCTCGGCCTTGAGGAACTCCGTGAGCTTGCGCTCGTTCTCGCGGGTTTCGCGCTCGGCCCGCAGACGGCGCGAATGCACCGCGCGCTCGCGGGCATCGGCCTCGAAGGCCTCGACGCGCTCGATCTCGCGCGCCAGCGCCCGCGCCGCCACCATGTTCGACAGCGCGTTGACATCCGCCTCGCGCCGCAGCGACGACAAGGCACCGCGCCAGGCCACCCCGATCTGCGGCGCGTCGCCGGGCCAACCCTTCGGCAAGGCGCCAAGCGGCTTGAGGCCGAGCCGCAGATCGGCCGTCAGCGCTCGCAGATCGACGATGCCGCTGGCCTCGGCTCGCAGTCCCGCGCTGACGAAGCTCAGCGGCTGAAGCCGGATCAGCCCGCCGGCCAGCGTGAAGGGCACGGTGACGTCGCCGAGCGCCCAGGCATCGCGATCGAGCGCTTCGCTCAGCCGCTGCTGCAGCCGCGACGTGTCGCTCTCCGAGGCATCCTCGCCCGTCGCGGCGATGACGCGCGCATAGGCCGCCGGATCGAAGCGGCTAAGCCTCGCGGCCGTGAAATTCAGGCTGCCGGCCCCACCAAGACCCGCGATCAGCCGCGCCGGGCTCTCGCCGGAGCCGCCGGCCTCGAACTGCCCGGAGACCTTGCCAGCCAGCGCGCCGCCGGTCAGCGGAGCGAGAT
>QBLV01000177.1:0-6903 GCA_003241815.1 Hyphomicrobiales bacterium
GGGGGGGCTCGTCGGCTGGAGTGCGGTGTTCGGGGGGCTCGATGCGCCGGCCTATCTGATCTATGCCGCAGCGATCGCCTGGACGATCGGCTACGACACGATCTACGCGCTGCAGGACATCGAGGACGACGTCATCGCCGGGATCAAATCGAGCGCGCGCTATTTCGGCACGTTCAACCGCGAGGCGATCGGAGCGTGCTTCGGGCTTGCGGTGTTGCTGAGCGCCGCCGCGACCTGGATGGCCGGCGGCGGCATCTTCGCCTGGCTCGGGATCGCCGCTTTCGCCGGGCATCTGGGCTGGCAAGTGGCGCAGATCAAGGGCGTGACGCCGACGCTCGCGCTCAAGCTGTTCCGTTCGAACTGGAAGGCCGGGCTTTTGCTGGCGGCCGGCTTTGCGCTCGATGCGCTCGGCCGGTACGCTTTCCAGAGCTAATCCGTCAGCCTGTCGCCGCCGACCACCACCGGCCGCTCGGCCAGCCGCCCGGTCTTGCGCCGGACCAGGAAGCGCGGGCGGCGGCCATTCAGGAAGGAATGACGACGCCTCACCCGGATCGGGCCCAGCGCAAGCCGGCCGAGCTGCGGGAACGGCTCCGTGATCGCGCCATCGCTGGTCTCGAGCAGCAGCGGCAGGCCGCTGGCGCGGCCGCAATCGCGCCAGAGCGCCACGGCATCGTCCTGGCTGACCGTCGCAACCGTGATCGACCGGCCATCGCCCGCCGTCAGCGCAAGCTGGAAGGTTTCGTCCTCGCCGGTCGCATTCGCCAGCCGCAGGGCGACGCCGCGCCAGCCGGCGGCACCGCGCAGGATGCGAACCGAGCCGATCCGCTCGATGCGGGGAACCTCGGGTTGCGCCGGCATCGGGTTGCGCGGAACGATCGTGGGTTCGGTCGAGCCGCCGGGGTTCTTCGGCATGAAACCGAATTCCCCGGCGGCCGGCGTGACTCTGGCCATCGGTTAACGCCTCTCTCTAAATCCCTGCCGCAACGGAGCCCTCTGTGAAGTCCGGAGCTCTCGTGCTTGCAGGTCGAGATTTGCGTCTCAGGCGTCTCCGAGCGCTTAAGCGTTTGGGTTAAAGGAGCGTGTTTCCGGCCTTTGGCCGGCCGCCATGGCCTGTTTCATGCATGATGCTTGACGGAATCTTTCGGTTCGCGGACGCATTTTCGGCTTGAAGCGCCGCATCGCCAATCCTACGGAAAGAGCATGAGCACGCCCCCGCTACCCATCGCGCCAGATCTGCTCAGAGCGGTGCGCGAGAGCTGCCTGGAGGCAGGCGAGATCGCGGTCGATCTGTTCCGCCCGGGCGCGAAGACCGCAGCCCGGACATGGTCCAAGAGCGGCGGCTCCCCTGTCACGGAAGCCGATATCGGTGTCGACACCTTCCTGCGCATCCGGCTTTCGGTGCTGTTGCCAGAGGCTGCATGGCTGTCGGAGGAAACGGTCGACGACGCGCTGCGCCTGTCGCGACGCTTCGTCTGGGTGGTCGATCCCATCGACGGCACGCGCGCCTATATGAGCGGCTCCCCCGACTGGGCGGTCTGCGTCGCGCTGCTTGACGAAGGACAGCCGATCCTCGGCATCGTGCACGCGCCAGCCTGCGGCGCGACATATCAGGCGCTGCGCGGCGGCGGCGCCCAATGCAACGGCACCGGCATCTCGGCGTCGCTGGCTACCAGCCTCGACGGCTCTCGCATCGCCGGCCCCAAGCCGATGCTCGACGCGCTGGCTCGGTCCGAGACGTTCCACCAGGCCGACAAGATTCCCTCGCTGGCCCTCAGGCTGGCGCGGATCGCAGACGGCACGATCGATGCCGGCCTGATTTCTGCGGATGCGCGCGACTGGGATCTCGCCGCCGCCGACCTGATCCTTCAGGAAGCGGGCGGCCGGATGAGCGGCGGCGCTGGGGAGGCGGTCGTCTATAATCGCGAAACCCCGGTCCACGGCACGCTCATCGCCAGCGGCAACGGCCTGTCGGAACCGCTTTTGTCGGCGATGCAGCGCCTGCGCGACGGACAGCCGCAGCGCATCTGACGTCCTTTTGGTCTGGATAGACGCAGCGCCTGCGCAGCTTTGCGGCGTTGGGCACTCGCGCCCGACGCCCGGATGGCTTAACTGGTGCCGCGCGGTTGGCGAACCGAACCGCTCGTGCTGGAGGGATTGATGGCCGTGGAACCGGAACAGAAACAGCTACTCCACCTCGTCTTCGGCGGCGAACTCAGTTCGCTCGAGGGCGTGACCTTCAAGGACCTTGCCAAGCTCGACATTGTCGGCGTGTTCCCCAACTACGCGACCGCGCATGCGGCGTGGAAGGCGAAGGCGCAGGCCACCGTGGATCAGGCGCAGACCCGCTATTTCGTCGTGCACCTGCACCGGCTGCTCGACCCCGAGACCGCTTAGGTCACAACGCGAACTTCAGGTCTCAATACGGATTCATGGGCTTCTCGATCCTCAAGACGCGCGCGGCGCAGGAAGCGCTCGGCCGGCTGCTCGCGGGCTATCTACGCCTCGTGCGGAAGACGAACCGCTTCGTGGTTGAGCCCGCCGATATCTATGACCGCGTTCGCCCGGAGCTGCCGCTGATCATCGCGATGTGGCACGGCCAGCACATCATGATCCCGTTCTCGCGGCCCGACTGGATGCCTGCCTGCTCGCTGGTTTCGCGTCATGGCGACGGCGGCTTCAACGCGGTGGCGCTGCGCGAACTCGGCATCGGCGCCATCCGCGGCTCGGGCGCACTGGGCAAGAAGATCCGCGAGAAGGGCGGCGCCAGCGCCTTTCTGGCGATGGTCAGGCGGCTCAAGGGCGGCGAGACCATGGTGCTCACGGCCGATATCCCAAAGCGCGCCCGCATCGCCGGGCCCGGCATCATCCAACTGGCGCGGGCCTCGGGGCGGCCGGTGCATCCGATCGCCGTGGTCACGAGCCGGCGCATCGACTTCAAGAGCTGGGACCGGGCCTCGATCGGCCTGCCCTTCGGACGCGGGGCGATCGTCGTCGGCGAGGCGATCCATGTCGCGCGCGAGGCTGACGAGGCGACATGCGAGGCGGCAAGGCTGGCGCTCGAGGTCGGGCTCGACGCCGTCCATGCCCGCGCCTATGCGCTCGTCGGCGCGCGGGACCCTGGCGCAGATTTGAGGCCGGCGCCCACTGCCGTGACGAGCCAGGCGTCACAGGATCTGCCGGCATGATCGGCAAAGGGCCCATCCTGACCAGCTATCGCATGCTGACCGGCCTGCTCGAGCCGGCGGCTGCCGGCCTTCTGGTCTGGCGGCGGCGGCGCGGCAAGGAAGATCCGACGCGGCTCGCCGAACGGCGCGGCTATCCTGGCGTCAAGCGACCGAACCGGTCGCTGGTCTGGCTTCATGGGGCGAGCGTCGGTGAGACGGTGACCCTGCTGCCCCTGGTCGCCAGACTGCAGAAGCGCGGGATGACCGTGCTCGTGACCTCCGGCACCGTGACCTCGGCGAAGCTACTCGCCGCGCGGTTGCCGGCCGGCGTCATCCACCAGTATCTGCCGCTCGACGTGCCACGCTACATGCGTCGTTTCCTCGACTACTGGCGGCCCGATCTCGGGTTGATCTGTGAATCGGAGATCTGGCCCAACCTGCTGATCGAGGCGCGCCGCCGCTCAGTGCCGCTGGTCCTCGTCAATGCCCGGATGTCGGAGCGCTCCTTCGCGCGCTGGTACAAGGCGCCGCAAACCTCGCGCTACCTGCTGTCCTGCTTCGAGTCCTGCCTCGCTCAGTCACAGGGCGACGCGGAGCGGCTGGCCCAGCTCGGAGCTCCACGCGTCAGCGTCGCCGGCAACCTGAAATTCGATGTCCCCGCCCCTCCCGCAGATGCGGATACGCTGGCGATCCTCGACGGGCTGACCACTGGCCGGCCCGTCTGGGTCGCCGCCAGCACGCACCCGGGCGAGGAAGAGCAGGTCATCGGCGCCCATCTTGGAATCAAGCCCTATCTGCCCAATATCCTGACCATCATCGCCCCGCGCCATCCGCAGCGCGGCGTCGAGCTCGAGGCCCTGGCGCAGGCCAACGGCATCGCGGTGGCCAGGCGCGGCGCGGGCCAGATGCCCGAGCGCGACGTCGAGCTTTATATCGCCGACACCGTCAACGAGCTCGGGCTGTTCTACCGACTTTCGCAGGTGGCCTATCTCGGCGGCTCGCTGGTGCCGATGATCGGCGGGCACAACCCGATCGAGCCGGCCAAACTCGGCTGCGCGCTGCTGCACGGGCCCTTCGTCCACAACAACGCCGACATCTTCTCAGCCTTCGACCAGGATGGCGGCGCCCGCGAGGTCGCCGATGCGCAGGGACTGGCCGGCGCCGTGCACCGCTGGTTGAGCGACCCGGCCAGCGCACGACAGGCGGCGCGGGCGGCGGCCCAGACCAGCGCCCAGCTTGGCGGGGCGCTGAACCGGACCATCCAGGCATTGGAACCGCTGCTGATGCGCATGGCGCTCGGGCAGCGCGACACCTCTTCCTGATGCGCGCGCCGGGCTTCTGGTGGCAGCCGCCCGGAGTGCTGGCCCGGCTCCTGTCGCCGCTCGGATGGCTTTATGGCGCGATCACGCTGCGGCGGATGCGCGGCAGCGGCACCGATCCCGGCATACCTGTCATCTGCGTTGGCAATTTCGTCGCGGGCGGCGCCGGCAAGACACCGACCGCGATCGCGCTGGCCGGATTGCTGGCCCGGCGCGGCGAGACCCCCTTCGTGCTGATGCGCGGCTATGGCGGGTCCCTGCGCGGCCCGGTCGAAGTCCATGCCGCCCATCACGCGGCCCATGCGGTTGGCGACGAGCCGCTGCTGATGGCGCGCCATGCGCGCACCATCGTGGCGCGCGACCGGGCCGCCGGCGCCGCACTCGCCCGGGCACTGGGCGCGAGCGTGATCGTCATGGATGACGGGCTGCAGAACCCGGCGCTCGCAAAGCGGCTGCGAATTGCTGTCGTCGATGGCGCGTCAGGTGTCGGGAACGGTCACTGCCTGCCCGCCGGGCCGCTGCGCGCGCCGCTGGGCGGTCAATTGGCGGAGGTCCATGCCGTGCTCCTCATCGGAGGCGGACGCTCTGGAGAGGCCCTTGCGAACGTGGCGCGGGCGCAAGGCGCCGTCGTGTTGCAGGCGAGGCTGGAGCCATCACAAGAGGCTGTGTCGCGCCTCCAGGGACAGGCGGTTCTGGCGGTGTCGGGGATCGGGCGGCCGGAGAAATTCGCCGCCACCTTGCGGGAGGCCGGGGCGCGGATCGTGGCGGAACGGGCCTTTGGCGATCATCATGCCTATACGCAGCGCGATGTCGCCGCGCTGATCGATGAGGCCTTGCTGTATGACTGCCTGATCGCGACGACAGAGAAGGACATGGTCAAGCTTGAGCCGCTCTGGCCTGGTGCTGAGCGTGACCGCCTGCTGCCGGTGCCAATTTCGCTCGTCTTCGCTCAGCGCGAGCAGGTCGAGGCGATGATGTCGGCCGCGCTGTCAGCCGGATCAGGCGCGGCCAGCGCGCCGTAGCCTGAGCTGCACGGCTTGCGGCGAGGCATAGGCCTCCTGCCAATCGACCGACCAGTAGCGCAGCTCCTCGATCCGGATCGGCGCGCCGGTGACCGCGCAGCGCACGAAGGCGCCCGGGCGCACGACGCGGAACTCGCCATGGCCGTAATCGAGCGCGGCTTCGGGGCCGGGGATCGGGGGGCGTTCGCTGATATTCATGACGATATATCTAATACGTTGATCGAAGATCGCATTGCCGAGATAATCCGCTGTCCGTGATAGCGTTCCCTCAAACGATGTCCAGCTTTGTGATGGCCAACCTCGCGCGCTTCGCGCTCGCCCTGACGGGGCTGGCGCTGCTGACGAACGCCGCGCTTGCAGGCGGTTTCGAGCGCGTGCGCGTCCCCAGTTATGACGGCGACCTCGACGCGGTGCTGTATCGTCCGCAAGGCGCGGGCCCCTTCCCGGCCGTGGTCGCATTGCATGGCTGCGGTGGCCTGTGGCGCGACAACGGCAAGCTGTCGCAGCGGCATTCCGACTGGGGCGAGCGGCTGGCGCGCGAGGGGTTCGCCGTGCTGATGCCCGACAGCTACGGCTCCCGCAGGCTCGGCTCGCAGTGTGGAGTCAAGGAGCTGACGGTTCGGGCCAGCCGGGAGCGCGTCGCCGATGCGGCCGCCGCACGCTATTGGCTGCAGTCGCGCAACGACATCCGCCCCGACAGGATCGCATTGCTGGGCTGGTCGGGCGGCGGCTCAACCATTCTCGCCGCGGTGCGCAGGGACCGTCGGCCGGCCGATGAAAGACCAGACTTCGCCCAGGCGATCGCCTTCTATCCAGGCTGTCGGAGCCAGTCGGAATCGGCGAGCTTCGCGGCGCGCCTGCCACTGATGATCCTGATGGGCGATGCCGACGACTGGACCCCGTCCGCCCCGTGCGACTACCTCGCCAAGGCTGCGCGGGTCCGCGGGGAGAAGGTCGAGCTGGTGATCTATCCCGGCGCGCTGCACGATTTCGACCACCCCAGTCGGGAGGTCAAAGAACGCAGCGACATCGCCTATTCCGCGACGGGAACCGGCAAGGCGACCGTCGGGACCAATCCCGTGGCGCGCGAGGACGCGATCAAGCGGGTGAAGGCGTTTCTCAAGGGGTTTTGAGCCTGTCCGGCTTCAGAACAGATCGCCCTGCCCTGCCTTCCGGCTCTCCCGGCGAAGCGGCCGCGGCCGCGCCGGGACCTCACTGGCACCGACGACGGCCACGCCGAAGCGTCCGTCGCCGACCTGGACGCTCAGTGCCTGCCCGCTACGCACCTGACCGGCGCCACGAATGAGCCCGCCGGCCTCGTCGCGCACCAGCGCATAGCCACGCGCCAGAACGGCATTGGGGCCTAGCGACGCCGCCAGGGCCCAAACACTGTCGACG
>QBLV01000177.1:6913-7228 GCA_003241815.1 Hyphomicrobiales bacterium
CTGTCGACGCGGTCGCGACGACGCTGCAGCAAGCGGGCAAAGGTCGCCGTAAGATTGCCGGCCGCAGACGTCACGCGCTCTCCCGCGCGCGCCATCCGGTCCCGTTCGCGCCGGAGGAGATTGTCGCGGGCCACGGCCATAGCCCTGGAGAGCCGCTCGATGTCCTTGCGCGCGGTTGCGAGCCGCAACAGCGGCGAATGCCGGGCCAAGCGGTGCGACGCCAGTCCCAATTGCTGTTCGTGCTTACGGGCGTTGAGCGCCAGTGCCGGCGCCAGCCGCGTTGCCGCAAGATCGAGCCGCTGGCGCGGGCCAGAC
>QBLV01000178.1:0-445 GCA_003241815.1 Hyphomicrobiales bacterium
CGGCGCCCTTGCGCCTCACCGGGCCGATGCCGATCGACCGCGCGATCTCGACGGCCGGCGGCATCGTGGCTTCCGACATCGATCCCGGCTTCATGCTGACGCGTCTGCCGGGCGTCTTCGTCGCCGGCGAGATGCTGGACTGGGAGGCCCCGACCGGCGGCTATCTGCTGCAGGGCTGCTTTGCGACCGGCGTCGCGGCGGCGGCGGGGATGGAAGCGTGGTTGGAGGGGCGAGACGCGGCCGAGTAGGGCACCGAGAGCCCCACTTCCAGAAGGCGCGGAAGCACAACCCTAGAACCCTCTCCCAGAGGGAGAGGGCAGGGTGAGGGGAAGGACACTTGAAGGTGGCGCGAGACTTCACCGCCGCAGCGGGTAGGGCGACGCTTGACTGGGGCTGGGGCCTTCCCCTCACCCCTGCCCCTCTCCCTCCGGGGGGGGGGGTCTCC
>QBLV01000178.1:563-7107 GCA_003241815.1 Hyphomicrobiales bacterium
CCCTCCGGGAGAGGGGTTCTCCGTCGAGGCTCCCGTGCCCGTTCTGCCCGACATTCTTGGGGACCAACCGTCCTCCTACGCCCCGTGAACCCGGACGCGGTCGCCAGCGTTGTCCCCCGGCATCGAACCCCGAGCCTGGAGACATCGCATGACAGACCCGTTGCGCAAGGGCACAGCCGTCCGCTGGAACTGGGGCAGCGGTACGGCCGAAGGCAAGGTGGAAGAGGTGTTCACCAGGCCGGTCAGCCGCACGATCAAGGGCAAGCGCATCCGGCGCAACGGCTCGCAGGAAAAGCCGGCCTATCTGGTCAAACAGGAGGATGGCGACAGGGTGCTGAAGTCGCATGGCGAGCTCAAGTCAGATCGGTGATCGCCCACCACGCAGCATCGATCAACCCGTCGCGGTAACGCGCTTTACGAAGCTGCGCCCGCCATCGACGGTGGCGATCTCGCCGACACGGGCAAGCGAAACCAGAATGTCGCGAACGGCGCGCTCGACCTTTCGCCCCTGCCTGAAGCGCAGGGCAATCGTTGTGGCGTCGAGCGCATGGGGCGCCGTGGCGAGGGAGGCCAGAACCGCCGCGACGCGTTCCACCGGCTCGGTCGGAAAGCTGCCCTTGCCGCTCGTCGCCGGTGCCAGCGCCACGAGTTCGCCGGCTTCGATCTGCTCGCCGCCCTTGCCATCCCGGGCGAAGCGAGGGCGCTGATAGTCTGGCCGCAGCCAGCGCACCTCGCCGCGCGCCTCCTCGACGGCACGCTCGCGGTTGAGCGCAACGAGGCGGGCGAGGATGTCGGCCTCGTCCAGCGCTGCCGGCCAGCCATAGGCAGCGGCGACGGCTGAATCGATGGCGTCGTGATGCTCGTCGAGGATGAGAACGAGGCCGCGGTCGCGGATATCGGCCTCGGCCGGCGTCAGGGAACGACCAGCCTGGATCGCTTCCCGGACATTGTAGAGCTTGGTCAGCGTCAGGTCGGGATGGTCGTGCAGAACCTGCTTGCGCAGGGCGTCGAGCGCCTCCGCCGGCCGGCGGATCGTTTCCTTCTGCGCCTCCGAGGCGTTGGGAAAGGGAAAGGGGTCGAAGCAGCGGGATTTCACATAGACGGCGTCCCGCTCATAGACGCCGAGCTTCCCCGCGCTGCCGAGATACCAGGTCTCATGAATCCGCGACGACAACACGCCGAGCGCGTAGGCATCTGACAATCCGATGGCGACGAGTTTGTTGTCGGGCAGGATCGAGGCGTCAAGGAACTGGAAGACGCGGTGCTTAGCCGTCTCGACAGTGGCGATGTAGCGCTGGAGGTGAGCCGTAAAGCCACGCATATCCGTGTTCCGGCGACCGAAAAGCCACCAGTTCTCCCGCCGGTAGGGCTCGTTGTTGAGATCGCGCTCGGGTTTCACATGCAAGGCTAGATGCTGGTAGACCTCCGGGAATGCATCGCGAACGGTCTCCGCCGTCAGTCCATCGAGGTCGATGGCCAGCAGATCGCGTGACTTTGACGTCAGGTCGCGCCCATTGCGATAGTGCCGGAGATGAGCTTCGAGGCCCGGCCTGCGGCCCAGCCCCAGCCGGGCGGCATCCTGCTGCCTGACTAGAAAGCCCGCACCATGGAGCGGAACGCCCCTCGAACTAAGCCCCTCATTGGCCTTGAGAGCCCGCGCCTGGGTGACGTCCGTCCCGACTGTCAGGTCGGAGCTGATCCGCCCGCGCCTTTCGGTCAATCCGATTTGCGGCTGGTCGCTGTCGAGACCGGTTTCCGAGACGACCTCACAAAGCTTGCCCTCATGCGTGCCGGCGGCCGCGACCGTCATCGCGATGCGGACGGCGGCCGCGTCCCGGCCCGCCTTGGTCCAGGGGTGATCGGGGATCGCCATGAGCAATGAGACCGGCCTGCGGGCGGAGAGATGGCGCTCGACGACACGGCGCTGGAACAACTGCGTGATCGAGTTTGTGGTGACGAAGCCGAAGCGACGCAGCCTCGTGCCCGGCCGGGTGAGCAGTTCCGCCGCGCGGTCCCACCAGTACATCACCAGATCGGCGCTCTCGTTCATCTGCGGATAGACGGACCGCAGCGCCGCGACATAGCCGTCGCCGAGCCGGCGTCGCAGATCCTTGCCGCCGATGAAGGGCGGGTTGCCGACGATGAACTCGGCTTCCGGCCAGGCCGGCAGCCGCACGTCTTGCGGCGCGACCTCGCGGCCGGCCTCGACCGTCGGCACCGGCCAGCCGTCCCAAACCAGCAGGGCGTCCGTGGCAACGATCTGGGTGAGTTCCTGAAGGATGGGCTCGCTCGGTGCGTAGGCCCGTGTGCGCAGATGCCATTGCAGATAGCCTATCCAGAGCATGAGATCGGCGATCGCGACCGCGCGGCGGTTGGCGTCGAGGCCAAAGAACTGGGGCGGGCCCACGCCCCGTTCGGCAAAGCCGCCGAGCCGCTCGGCCGCGCCAAGCTCGGCTGCCGCTTCCAGCACCTCGCCCTCCAGACGCTTCATCAAATCCTGCGCGACATGCAGAAAATTTCCGGTGCCGCAGGCCGGATCGAGCACGCGCGTGGTGCAGAGTCGGATATGGAACGCCCCCACCAAGGCGAGCGCCGCCTTGCCGTTGCCGGCGTCGCGTGCCTGCTGTGCGGCGCCCAGCACGGCACGCCAATCCTCGCGCAGCGGCGCAATCACGGTCTCGACCACGAGCCGCTCGACATAGGCGCGCGGCGTGTAATGAGCACCGAGCCGGGCGCGCTCGCCAGGTTCCAGCGCCTGTTCCAGCAGGCCGCCGAAGATTGCGGGCTCGACATGGCTCCAGTCATGCTCGGCTGCCGCACGCAGTTCCGCGATGGCATCGCGGCCGAGATTGAAGACCTGCGGCTGCGCGAACATCCGTCCGTTGAAGCGCTTGATCTCGGCTCGGACGGCAGCCGAATAGCCGCCCCGGTCCATCGCCCGCCAGAGGTCCTCGACCAGCGGCTTGAAACTCTTTGGGTTGTCCTGGCATTCGCGCAGCAGCCGCTTGAAGCTGTCGGCAGGGATCAGCGCGACATCCTCGGCGAACATCGTGAACAGGCAGCGCATCAGGAACAGCGCCACGTCCTCGGCATCGTGGCGGCGCTCCAGCGCCTTCGAGACGGCCGCCAGCCGCTCGGCGATCTGGCGGGTCGCGACGGCGGCGTAGCGAGAGGGGTCGAGCCCCTGCGGATCGGTCCAGATCCGGGCGAGGCGCGCGCGGATGGCGGGATCTCTGAGATCGTCGAGATAGACGCGGAAGCGGTGCCGGTCGGGGAACTGGGCGTAGTTCTTTCCCTGCCCGGAGAAGTCGGCATAGAACTCGAAGCAATGCCCGACATCGCAGAGCAGCAGGAAGGGCGGCCAGCCATGGGCCGGCGGCAGGGCGCGGGCATAGTCCTCGGCCTGGCGCCGGGCGTTCAGCATCATCACGTCCCAGGCGCGGTCGGCTCCGCGCCGGCCGCGCGGGCCTTCGGTCATGTCCACCGCGTCCTCGGCCGGCAGCATCGCCTTGGCCTGCCCCTTCAGGCGGCTCTGCTTGGCCTCCAGCACGAAACAGCCGCGCCGGTAGAGATCGATCCGCCCGGTCGAACTCGGGCCGGTCTCGTGCCGGAAGGCGACCGGGTATTCGAAGCGGTAGGTCACGACCGAAGCGTCGCTGGTGGGCGGATGGGGCGCCTCGACGCCGATGAGCAGGCAGAACTCTCTGAGGAACTGCGCATAGGCCGCACGTTCCGCGCCTTCCGAGCGCCGCCAGCGCGCGATGAAGGCCTCGACGGCCTGTGCCTCCCGCTCGGCGTCGCCCCCCGGCATGGTTGCCCCTTCAGATTGCTGAAATCAGTTCATGCAATCTGAAGTTGCATTATCTGTCCTGTCAACTCCTGTCACCAATCCGCCCGGCCCTGTGTGCTGCCCCCTCGCGCCGCCAAGCCCAAGCCCGCCAAGAAGCCCTCCTCCGCGCGCACGCCCAATTCCAAGGCCTCGCGCCAGGAGCTGAAGCCGCTGGAGGGCTATCTCGCCGATCTGCTCAATCCGGCGATCAACCGCGGCAAGGCCGTGCCCGGCGGTGCCTCAGGCTTCTCCGACCAGCCGCAGGCGGGTTACGAGGCCAAGCCGGCTGCACGCCCCGGCGCCGACAAGCCGACGAAGAAGCTCGGCAAGAAGGCCGATTCCGCCTTCCTCGGCGCGGAGGGCGCGGCGGCCGCGACCGCGACCTCGCTGCAGGCGCTGCTGGAGACCGGCAACCCGTTCATCGAGCCGGGCCGAGCCTGGACGCCGCATCGCCCGCCGCGCCCCGACAAGTCCGAGGGCGGCATCCGCTTCCGGATGAATTCGGAATACGAGCCGGCCGGCGACCAGCCGGCCGCGATCGCCGAACTGGTGGACGGCATCTCCCGGCAGGAGCGCGACCAGGTGCTGCTCGGCGTCACCGGCTCGGGCAAGACCTTCACCATGGCGCAGATCATCGAGAAGACGCAGCGTCCGGCGCTGATCCTGGCGCCGAACAAGACGCTGGCGGCGCAGCTCTATGGCGAGTTCAAGAGCTTCTTCCCCGACAACGCGGTCGAGTATTTCGTCTCCTATTACGACTACTACCAGCCCGAGGCCTATGTGCCGCGCTCGGACACCTTCATCGAGAAGGAATCCTCGATCAACGAGCAGATCGACCGGATGCGCCATTCCGCGACGCGCTCGCTGATCGAGCGCGACGACGTCATCATCGTCGCCTCGGTCTCCTGCATTTACGGCATCGGTTCGGTCGAGACCTATACGGCGATGACCTTCGGCATCAAGCTGGGCGAGCGCGTCGAGCAGCGCCAGCTCATCGCCGATCTCGTGGCGCTGCAATACAAGCGCACCCAGCATGATTTCACGCGCGGCAGCTTCCGCGTGCGCGGCGACGTCATCGAGCTGTTCCCGGCCCACTATGAGGACCGCGCCTGGCGCATTGGCCTGTTCGGCGATGAGATCGAGAGCATCGCGGAATTCGACCCGCTGACGGGGCAGAAGACCGCCGACCTCGAATTCGTCAAGGTCTACGGCAATTCGCATTACACCACGCCGCGCCCGACGCTGACCCAGGCCGTCAAGTCGATCAAGCAGGAGCTGAAGGGCCGGCTCGACGAGCTCAACTCGATGGGGCGCTATCTCGAGGCGCAGCGGCTCGACCAGCGCTGCACCTTCGACATCGAGATGATCGAGGCCACCGGCTCCTGCAACGGCATCGAGAACTATTCGCGCTATCTCACCGGCCGCAAGCCCGGCGAGCCGCCGCCGACCCTGTTCGAATACCTGCCCGACAATGCGCTGGTCTTCACCGATGAGAGCCATGTCACGGTTCCGCAGATCGGCGGCATGTATCGCGGCGACTTCAGGCGCAAGGCGACGCTGGCGGAATACGGCTTCCGTTTGCCTTCCTGCATGGACAACCGGCCGCTGCGCTTCGAGGAATGGGACGCGATGCGCCCGCAATCGGTGCATGTCTCGGCGACGCCCGGCACCTGGGAGATGGAGCAGACCGGCGGCGTCTTCACCGAGCAGGTCATCCGCCCCACCGGGCTGATCGACCCGCCCGTCGAGATCCGCCCCGCCAAGCACCAGGTCGCCGACCTCCTCGACGAGATCAAGGAGGTCACCGCGCAGGGCTATCGCACGCTCGTCACCGTGCTGACCAAGCGCATGGCCGAGGATTTGACCGAGTATCTCCATGAGAACGGCGTGCGCGTGCGCTACATGCACTCGGACATCGACACGATCGAGCGCATCGAGATCCTGCGCGATCTCAGGCTCGGCGCGTTCGACGTGCTGGTCGGCATCAACCTGCTGCGCGAGGGGCTCGACATTCCCGAATGCGGGTTCGTCGCCATTCTCGATGCCGACAAGGAGGGTTTTCTGCGCTCCGAGACCTCGCTGATCCAGACCATCGGCCGCGCCGCGCGCAATGTCGACGGCCGCGTCATCCTCTATGCCGACCACATCACCGGCTCGATGGAGCGCGCGCTGGCCGAAACCGCGCGCCGCCGCGAAAAGCAGGTCGCCTACAACCTCGAACACGGCATCACGCCGCAGACGATCAAGCGCGCCATCGGCGACATCCTCGGCTCGGTCTATGAGCGCGACCATGTCACGGTCGATGCCGGCATGGGCCTCCCCGCCGCCGGGCACAATTTCAAGGCGGCCTTGGCCGACCTCGAAAAGCGCATGCGGGAAGCCGCCGCCGACCTCGAATTCGAAACCGCCGCCCGCCTGCGCGACGAGATCAAGCGCCTGCAGGCGACGGAGCTGGCGATCTCCGACGACCCGCTGGCCCGCCAGGGCGATGTCGAGGCCTCGGCCGGGCGCTACAAGGGCGAGCGGTCCTATGGCGACAGCGCCAACCTGCCGACGCGGGCGCGCAAACCGACCGACGCGGATATGGGCCCGCATAATTTCGGCGGCGGCGAGGGGCGGCCTGTGGCGAAGATGGCGCGGCCGAAAAAGCCGACGCTGGACGAGATGGGGCCGAGGACGGAGTCGCGGCCGAAGGGGGCTGGGGAGAGAAGGGGG
>QBLV01000179.1:0-1409 GCA_003241815.1 Hyphomicrobiales bacterium
CGACGGCGACATCATCCGCCTCCACAACGAGCGCGGCGCCTGCCTCGCCGCGGTGGTGCTGACGGACGGGATTCGGCCAGGCGTAATCCAGTTGCCGACGGGAGCCTGGTACGATCCCGTCGATCCCGACGAGGACAAGCCGCTCTGCGTGCACGGAAACCCGAACGTGTTGACCCGCGATGTCGGCACCTCGGCACTGGCGCAGGGCTGCACGGGCCAGCTCACGACGGTGCAGGTCGAGCGATTCGACGGCAACCTGCCGCCGATCAACGCCTTCGAGCCGCCCAGGGGAGCCTGACGGTCCTAGCGCCGCTTTCCCCTCGGCCCCTTCATCTCCGGCGTCTTGGCCTTGTTCTCGAGGCCGAGCTTGCGCCAGCGCGTCAGGCGGTCGGGGTCGATACGGCCCTGTTTGACTGCATCCTGCACCGCGCAGCCGGGCTCGTGCTCATGGGTACAGTCGCGGAAGCGGCAGAGATGGGTGAGTTCGGTGATCTCGGCGAAGAGCGTCTCCAGCCCCGAGGTCGCATCGCTGACATGGAGGGTTCGCATGCCCGGCGTGTCGATCACCCAGCCGCCGCCCGCGATCGCATGCAGCGAGCGCGAGGTCGTGGTGTGGCGGCCCTTGGCGTCATGGGCGCGGATGTCGCCGGTCTGCTGTTCGTCGTCGCGCGCATGGCCGGCGAGCGCATTGACCAGCGTCGATTTGCCCACGCCCGACGAGCCGACGAGCGCCACGGTTTGCCCCTGCCCGCACCAGGGCGCGAGAACGGCCGCGACATCATCGCCGAGCGGGTTGACCGTTATCACCGGGAGCTCGCGCTGGAGAGCCGCCGCCTGCGCGCGATAGCTCTCGACGTCATCGACGAGATCGGCCTTGGTCAGGAGGATCACGGGCTGCGCACCGCTCTCATTGGCGAGCGCCAGATAGCGCTCCAGCCGCGCGACGTTGAAATCGGCATTGCAGGAGGTGACGATGAACAGCGTGTCGATATTGGCACCGGCCAGTTGCGGCGTCTTGCTGCCCTCGACGCGGCGCGCCATCACAGTCCGGCGGTCCAGCAGTCGGCGCAGCAGATGCGTGTCGGGCTCGACCAGAACCCAGTCGCCGACCGTGTAGTCGCCGGTATTGGCGTGGACCGGCAATTCGAGCCGGATCGGCCCCTCCTGCGCCATGGCGCTCATCCGTGCCCGATGGACGGTGGCGATTCGGACCGGAACCCATTCGGCGTCGTCGGGCCCGCACTGATCGGCGAAGAAATCCGACCAGCCCAGCGCGGCCAGCGTCCATGGGACGTCCTTACGTTCGAGATCAGTCACAGGCGGGGCTCTTCATGCGGCGTCTCGTCATGGCAGCCGATAGAGCGGGGTTCGCGACGGCTGGCAAGCGGGCTTTGCGCGCAGCCTCCTAT
>QBLV01000179.1:1419-6869 GCA_003241815.1 Hyphomicrobiales bacterium
CCTCCTATAAGCCCCGCGAATACCCCGCTCGAAGACATCATAGCCCTGCGCCAGCCGGCGCTCGCTGCTGGCCGGAGGTTTGCTATGGTCTCGCCACGCAAGCCGTCTCATCCCGCCAACGCGCCTTTGCCGATCAGGAGAACATCATGACCACGCAACCTTATGACCTGGTCATTCGCGGCGGCACGGTCGGGACGGCGTCGGGAAGCTTCGTCGCCGATGTCGCGGTCAAGGACGGCACCATCGCGGCAATCGGATCCGGCCTTGGCAAGGGCGCCCGCGAGATCGACGCCACCGGCAAATTCGTACTGCCGGGCGGCATCGACACCCATGCGCATGTCGAGCAGGTCTCGGCCGGCGGGCTGATGAACGCCGATACCTTCGAGAGCGCTACGACCTCGGCGGCCTTCGGCGGCAACACCACGCTCGTGTCCTTCGCCGCCCAGCATCGCGGGCTCGATCTGCGCAAGGTCGTCGATGATTATGCGGTGTTGGCGAAGCGCGGTGCGCTGATCGACTACGCCTTCCACATGATCGTCGCCAATCCCGACGAGAAGACGATCCGGGAGGATCTGCCGGCGCTGATCAGGGAGGGCCACGCCTCGATCAAGGTCTTCATGACCTACGACCTGATCAAGGTCGATGACGAACCTCTGCTCGATCTGATGCTGACGGCACGCCAGCACGGCGCTCTCATCTGCGTCCACGCCGAGAACCATGGCATGATCTCCTGGATGGGCAAGAAACTGGTCGAGCGTGGCTACACCGCGCCGAAATTCCATTCGATCAGCCATCCGCGCGGCTCGGAGTCCGAGGCTTTCACCCGGCTGATCACGCAGGCCGCGCTCATCGACCAGCCGATCATGATCTTCCACGTCTCGACCGCCGAGGGCGCCGCCGTGATCCGGCAGGCGCGCGGACAGGGCCTCAAGGTCTTCGCCGAGACCTGCCCGCAATATCTGTTCATGACCAAGGCCGACCTCGACAAGCCCGGCATGGACGGCGCGAAATGGATGTGCTCGCCGCCGCCGCGCGAAACGTCGGATCAGGATGCGCTCTGGCAGGCGCTGGCGCTGGGCGACATCCAGACGATCTCCTCGGACCACGCGCCCTACCGCTTCGACGAGACAGGCAAGCTCTCGGCCGGCCCCAACCCCAATTTCAAGCAGATCGCCAACGGCTTGCCGGGACTGGAGACCCGCCTCCCCCTGCTCTTCGATGCGCTGGTCTCGAAGGGCCGGCCGGAATTCGCCGGCCGTGGGCTTGAAGCATTCGTCGATCTCACCGCGACAGCACCGGCCAGGATCTACAACCTGCCGGGGAAAGGCGCGATCCAGCCGGGCTACGATGCCGATATCGCGATCTGGGACCCGACGCGGGAGGTCACGCTCACGGACGAAGCCATGCATGACCTGACGGGATTCACACCTTTTGCCGGCTACAAGGTGACGGGCTGGCCCGAGACGGTGCTCCGGCGCGGTGAAGTCGTCATCGCCGATGGGGCGCTTCATGCCGAGCCGGGCTCCGGCCGCTGGCTGTCGCGCACCGGCGGCCCGGCCGCCGAGCCAACCGGCAAGCTCGTGCTGGAGATGGACCCGGAGCGGAATTTCGGCGCGATGATTTTGTGAGCGTTTCCGACGAACGACCTCGACCGTGCAAGCTGTCGCGTTTGCCTTGCCCTTTCCGGTGTTATCCCGGGCGCAGCGAAGCGGAGACCCGGGATCCATTCCGGAACGCTGCCTCGACGGCTCAGGCATGGATCCCGGATCGGCGCCGCTGACGCGGCTTGTCCGGGATGACGGCGCGAGTGCGCCAAGGAAGTCGGCTCAGCCCTCCGGCGTCCACGGCACCATGCGCAGAATGGTGCCGCCGAGTTGCGCAAACGCCCGCTGGCGGCAGGAGAACACGATGATCTGCTGGTCGCTGGCCTGGCGGTGCAGCGCGTCGAACATGCGCTCGATCCGGTCGTCGTCGGAATAAACCAGCGCGTCGTCGAGGATGACCGGCGCCGGCTGGCCGTCATTCGCCAGGAGCCGCGCGAAGGCGAGCCGCGTCAGCACGGCGAGTTGCTCGCGCATGCCCCCGCTGAGCACGCCGACCGGCTCCTCCAGCCCGTTGCGGCTGACGGTGCGGGGCAGCAGCGTGTCCTCGTCGAAGGTGACGGTGGCATCCTCAAACAGCAGGCCGAGCAGCGGCCGCAATTCGCCCATCACCGGCGCGAAGTAATGCTCGCGCGCCTCGGCACGGGCCGCCTCAAGCGCGTTGCGCAGGCGGGTCAGCAGCGCGACCTCACGCTCCAGTCCGGCAAGCCGTTTTTGTGCAGCAGCGAGCTTGTCGAGAGACTCCTGCCAAGCCTCCTCGACCGCCGCATCCGAGCGCGCGCGGATCTGCCCGTTCAACTCGGCTGCATCCTCGCGCAGCCTGGCAGTTTCGGCGGCGGAGCCATCGACGACCGAGCGCATCCGGTGGAATTTCGCCTCGGCCCCGGCGAGATCGGCGGCGCCTGCGCGCAACGCCTCGACCTGAATGTGGGCCGCGGCGAAGACGCGCTCGGCATCGGCGAGCGCGAGCGCAAGCTGCGTCTCCCGCTCTTGCCGACCCTCTTCCGGACCGAGGACCGCCGCGAGCCCAGCCAACTCGGATGCCACGCTCGCCAGCGCCCGCTCGGCCGTGACGACCATGGCGCCGGCAGCGTCGCGGACAGTCTGTGCCTCGCGCTGAGCCTGACGTGCGGCGCTGACGCGCGCTTCCGCCGTCGCCAGCGCGCCGCGCACCGTCTCCGGATCGCCCTTCAGCTCGGGCGCCCCGGCGCTCTGCGCCTCGATCCGCGCGATCGTTTCCCGCAGGGCTGGAAGCCCGTCCGGCGCCAGCAGAGCGAGCCGCTGCTTCGCCAGATCGAGTCGGCCGGTCAGCTCCCGGATGGCGCTCTCGCGCTGGCGCGCCTCCGCCAGATGCGCCACGCCCAGCGTCGTCAGCAGCGCTGCGCGCCGGGCCTCCGCCTCGGCCAGCTCGTCATGCCCGTCCCTGCCCTGAGGCAAGGTCAGCGTCAGCCGCCCGACGCCGTCGATCTCCAGCACTGAACTGCGCGTCAGGGCGCGTTCCTCGCCGTCGCCGAGTGCCACGCCGTCGAGCCCGACCGCACCGGCCACGTCCTCCCGATAATCGATCCGCAGCAATGGCATGCGCGCCGCGACGACCGCCCGCAGTCCAACGAGGTCGCTCTCGATCGCCTCCAACTGCTTCACGGCTGACGCCGGCAGCGAGATCGCCTTCAGCTCGGCTTGAAGCGTCTCGACCTCCGCCCGTCCCGCTTCGGCCTTCGCATGCGCCTGCTGCAATCCGGCGAGATGCTCGGCCGCATCGCGGGCTCGCAGCGCCTTTTCCAACCGGGTCAGCAGGTCGCGCGCCTCGCGTTCCCCGCGTTCGGCGGCATCGACCGCCGCGACGGCGGCCTGGCCCGCATCGCTCGCCTCGCGCTGCTGCGACAGCGCCTCGTCGCGTTTGCGCGTGCCCTCGGCATCGCGTTCGCGCAGCACGGAAAAGCGCGCGAGGTTCTGGCGATGGTCGTCGAGAGCCTGCCGCGCCGCATCGCGTTGGTTGCGCGCCAGAGCGGCCTCGACCTCGGCCGTCTTCAGCGCCTCGCCATGCGCCCTCGCCGATGCCAGCGCGGCCTCGGCCTGACTAAGATCACGCAGCCGCGTCGCCTGCTGCTCGGGGTTTTCGATCTCGGCCAGCCGGGCACGGAGCGACCGGCGCTTGTCCAGAGCCTCGCGCAAATCGCGGACCTCGGCCGTAAGCCGGCGCTCGGTATCGACCAGTCCGTCGCGCTCGTCGATCGCCTGCGCGTAAACGCCGCCGGCTTTCGGCCGCCCCGTTGCCGTCACGAGCCGCGACAGCTCCTCCTCGCAGTTGGCGACGGCCTGTGCCATGCGCCGCCCCCCGGTCAGCGACTCGACCTCGCCTTGCACGGAGGTCAGCACCGATTCGCGCGCGCGTTTCTCGCCCTCCTCATCGCTCTTGGCCCGGCGCTCGATACCGGTGATGCCCTGCCTGACCCAGAGCAGCCCGGCGGGACCGGACGTGCCGCCCTGCACCAGCCCCGCGATGAAGCGCTCAGCCTCGTCGGCCTGCGCCACGAGGCGCCCGGAACCGAGCTCGCGCACCATGGCGCGCCGCCCGCCATAGAACTGCTTGGTCAGGCGGTAAGCGCCCTGCCCGGTCAGGATGTCGGCTTCGACCAGCGGGTTTCCGCCGCTATAGGGCCGCAGGGCCTGGATGGCGCCGGGCGTGCCCGTATGCGGCTGGAAGAACAGCGCGTGGAGCGCGTCGAAACAGGTCGATTTGCCGAACTCGTTGACCGCGCAGAGCACGTTGACGCCGTCGCCGATACCCTCGACGGCGACGCCGCGCCCGGCGAAGCGCCTGACATTGTGGAGCCGCAACGCCGTCAGCTTCATGACCGGAATCTCATGACGGCATGGCCGCGCAATAGGAGAACAGCCGCACCAGCGCGTCGCGCGCGGCCTGGCGCTCGCCTGCGGGACGGGCCTCGTCCTGGCTTTCGGCCAGAAGGGCGTCGGCGGCATGGCGTAGCGCGCCGGCGCGGTCGATCGCGTCGAGATCCTCGCTCTCGCAATCGGTCGCGAGAACGTCCGTCTCCAGCAGCAGATGCGCGAATTCCGGCGCCACGGCAGCGATGGCGGCGTCGAATGCCGCGCGCGCCTGCGGCCGCAGCCGGCCCGAAGCGACGACGCGCAGCAGGGTCTGGCGGCGCATGCTGCCCGAGGGCAGATGCTCCGTCAGCACGGCGGAGGCATCGTCGCCGGAGAGCAGCTCCAGCGGCAGCGTGCGCCAGTCGAAGCTGCCGGTTTCGACCGGAACGACCTCAGGGACGGCGCCGGGACCGGTGAGGGAAACCAGCAGCGCCTTCCCCGGCCCGTCATGCTTGAAGCGGTCCTGCTCCGGCGCGCCGCTATACCAGGATCGCGGACCGATCCGCATCTGACCATGCCAGTCGCCAAGCGCGAGATAGTCGAGACCGGAGCGCGCGGCGCGATCGGGCGCGATGACGTCGAGCCCGACGCCATCCTCCGAAAAGCTCTGGATCGCGCCATGGGCCAGCCCGATGCGCAGCGCACCCCCGGGCGTCGCCGCCCGGTCCATCCAGTCGGTCAGGTCGCGGCCGGGCCGGCGTGTCGTGCACGGGGCCGGCAGGATCACGACGCCGCCCTCCAGCGCGATCGGGGCGGGCTCAGTTGCAAGGATAACATTAGCCGGCAAGGCAGCATGCGCGGCCGCCCATAATTCGTCCGCGAGCAGCGAATCATGATTGCCCGGCAGCAGGACCCAGCGCAGTGGAGCATGGCCGGCCATGGCGGCGAGCGCCTGGCGCAACATGGCCGGGCTCGGCGTCTCTGTGTCAAAGCAATCGCCCGCCAGCAGGATGGTCC
>QBLV01000017.1:0-4505 GCA_003241815.1 Hyphomicrobiales bacterium
CGGGCGGGGCGGGCGGCTCGGCCGCCTCCTTGGCCAGGCGCTGTGCCTTCAGCGCGTCGATCTTCTTGCGGGCGGCGGCCTCGTCGGCCGCGATGCGTCCGCTCGATTTCTGCTTTTCGCGGGGCGCTTCCTGGACGCTGTTGACATCGTGCCAGGCGCGTGTTCCCCGGTTTTCCCCTGCCATCGCTGCATTCCTTCTGTCACACGCTGTGAGCGTCAGCTTACGCGCGAATGAATAAGGATACGAGCAGGATCATGCGATCTCCTAACGCATGCCGGCTTAAGGATCGTTGCAGCCGATGGTCGGCCTCGTGGTCGCCATTGCGCGTGTCCTGATAGCCGACGGGTGGCTACGACGTTCAAGAGCGGCGCGGCTTTCGTTCGGCCGCGATCCGGATCCAATCGACGGCGTCTGTGCGCGTTTCCTCCGATGCTTGAGCCGATCTTGCTTCGTGCGGAGCCGGTCCGGCTGGCCCGCGAACGCGACTTGGTCTACCTTCGCGGCCTGACTTTGCGATTTGGCCCGCACCTGGCCATCCGCCACAGCCCGAAACCAGAGTGAACGCGACCGATGCTGCTCAACATACATCGCTGTTTTTCCGTGCTCGTCATCGGCGTTTCGGGGGTGCTGGCGGGATGCGTGGGGGAAGGCTCGGCCACAAAGACCGTGGCGGAAGCGACGGGGTTCGCAACGACTGCCAATGAGCCAAAGGCATGGGTCGTGGAGTCGCGGTCTTCGAATTCTGACTACATCCCGATCGGGACCGTCGTCGTGTCGAACCCGCTTTGCTCCGATACCCTCCCTCGCCCCGGGATCGAGAAGGATTGGCTTGGTCGCGAGTATGAGGTCAGCAGGCCGGTGGAGCCCTGCAAGCGGAAAGCTGACTTCAAGAAGATCGAGGCAGGGCTTCAGACGAAAGGCCAGTCGAATATTGCACAAGGTGAGCGCGCGCGTTCTCTCGGCAAGGCGCTGCCGCCGCCCGCTCCAGCCAAGACGCTTCCCGCCAACTAAGCGGGTCCAGGTTCAGCGGGCCATGTCAGGGCGTATGCCGGCTTCGTCGCGGGTTGCGCCCCCACCACATCCGTTGGCTTAGATCCCTGGCCAGTGATGCTCGGTGCCGGCGATACGGCGGGGATTTTTGCAAGCGGCCCGCGATTCTGCGGCGCTCGACGCGCGAGCCATTATGCTCCGGCTCGGCCCAAGCATTGGCAGATGCAATAATTTTTGGGTTTATGGTCGGAGCGAGAGGATTCGAACCTCCGACCCCTTGTCCCCCAGACAAGTGCGCTAACCGGGCTGCGCTACGCTCCGACGGCTCGGCTTATAGGGGCGCGCGCGCGCGGATGCAATCCGCTTCCGGCATCTGAATTCACGTAGCTTGTCGCTCAGCGCGATCTGCGCCGTTGCGACACAGCCGGCCACGACCTGCATTAACCCTTGATTAAGACTCTCATTGCGGCGCTCGCGCGTTGCCAGCATGGTTTTCGTCGGGGTGGGGCCTGCAGGGGGAGACGACGATGTCACTGGCGGCAGTCACGCAAACCCGGGCCCGGCCCGTCATGCGCGCATCGGCGCATCCTTCACGCTCGGTCGAAGGCGTCTTCCGCGATCTCGCGCCGGATTGGCACTCGCAATGGGCCTGGGACAACTACGAATCCACCATTCTCGCCCTGACGCAGCAATTCGGCCTTCACCGTGTCTGCGAGATCGGCGGTGGCCGCGATCCGTTGTTCACCGCCGAGCAGGCGAGGC
Source organism: Hyphomicrobiales bacterium (assembly GCA_003241815.1). Lineage (GTDB taxonomy): Bacteria > Pseudomonadota > Alphaproteobacteria > Rhizobiales > Beijerinckiaceae > Allobosea. The sequence goes on from QBLV01000017.1 coordinate 1,754, forward strand.
GCCGCGGTATTGAGCTTGTCGTCAACGACATCGACGCTGGCGAACTGGCCCTGACGCCGGCCGGCCTCAAGACGGCTCGCTTCGACATCGCCGGCGACCTTTCGGAGCCGGACATCCAGCGCGGCGGCTACGATCTGATGGTCTCGCGCATGGTCTTCGAGCATGTCGGCGACGTCGAGCGAGCCTGGGCCAACATCCATGCTCTGCTGGCGCCGGGCGGCGTCGCGCTCGCCTTCTTCCCCACGCTCTGGGCCCCGGTGTTCGCGCTCAATCATCTGCTGCCGGAGAAGGCCTCGCGCGCGATTGTCCATGCGCTGTTCCCGCTGCGGCGCGATGGCGGCGGTGATCCAAAATTCCCCGCCCATTACGATTGGTGCCGCGGCAGCCGCACGACGCTCACGCCGATGCTCAATCGCGCGGGCTTCAGGGACGTGCACATCCAGCGCTTCTGGGGGCATGGCTATTTCGACCGCATGCCCGGCCTCAAGCAGGCAGACCACGCCTTCAATGCGCTCGCTGCGAAGGTTGGCTGGGATTTCGTGACGACCTACGCCTATGTCGTCGTGCGCAAGGATCGCGGCTGAGGCAACTCCTCGGAGGGCGCCGGCAGCGCCGCGAGCCCCCAGATCAGGCCAAGCATCAGATACATATGGCGCCAGTGATCGGTGTCGATCTGAAGTCCCTGCAGGATCGTGATGAACAGCACCGACCAGAGAACGATGGCGTGATTCTGCCGGGCAGAGCGCTGGAACACCAGCCGCCAGCCGACGAGGCAGGTCGCGGCCATCAGGGCAAGCCACGAAATGCCGCCGAGCCAGCCATAGGACGCGAAGGCGTTGATGTAGACGTTGTGCGGGTCTTCGGGGAACAGCCAGCGGAACCGCAGCGGCCCGAAGCCGTTGGGCTCGTCCAGCAACAGCGGGATCGAACGCAACTGGTTGCCGAAGCGGCCGGTCACGCCCTGATCGTAGCTCTGGTCGAGGCTGGCGCGCACCTCGAAGACACTGCGGATGCTCTCGAAGGACAGCGCGACCAAAAGCGCGACGGTAAGCAGTCCCACCGCGGTCAGGGTCAGCGCGACGATGCGGGCCCGTCCGGCGGCGGTCGGCGCGGTCAGGAAGGTCAGCGCGATCATCAGCAGGGCTGCGGCGACGAGATTGCCCCAGGCGCCGCGCGAGAAGGTCAGGAACAGCGCCGCGAGCGGCACGCTCATCACCAGAAGGCCGCGCATCAGGCCGAGCCGCCCGGTCAGGATATGCTGCAGCACATAGATGATCGGCAGCACCAGGAAGGGGCCCAGCACATTAGGGTCCTTGAAGGTGCCCGACGCTCGTCCATAGAGCGAAAAGATGGAACTCAGCCCGCCGATGTCGAAATAACCGAGAATGGCGGCCGCGCCGGCGAACCAGGCCGCGAAGAGATAGCCCCGGCGCAGCGTCTCCAATCGGCCCACAGCGTCGTCGGCCATGATCGCGGCGAGGAAGATCGCGGTCACCATCAGGTAGACCGAGACGGCGGTGAAACGCACGGCGGCCGCGTCGTCCATCCACGGGATCAGCGAGAAGGTGCCGCCGATATTGTAGAGCAGCAGCAGCAGCGCCATCGGCAGCAGCTTCTGCGAGAAGCGGATGCCGGTCAGGGCAAAGACAAACACGGCCAGCAGGAAGACCAGCTCATAGGGCGAGGGTTCGATCAAAGCGAGCCCGCTGCACGCCGTCAGCAGCCAGAGCACGCCGCGCTTGATCGCGGCATGGGAGATCCGCAGGCTGCGGCGGCGTTCAGGCTCCGGCCTGGCCCTGTCGGCGAGCGCGCTCAATAAGCATTCTCGGTCTTGGTCATCAGCGAGAACGGCGTCTTCACGAGGATGTAGAGGTCCAGCAGCACCGACCAGTTCTCGATGTAGTAAAGGTCGTGCTCGACGCGCCTTTGGATCTTGTCCTCAGTGTCCGTCTCGCCGCGCCAGCCATTGACCTGGGCCCAGCCGGTGATACCGGGCTTGACCTTGTGGCGGGCGAAATAGCCGTCGACCACCTGCTCGTAGGCACGGTTCGAGGCGGTGGCGTGGAGCGCATGCGGGCGCGGGCCGACCAGCGAGAGGTTGCCCCTCAGCACGACGTTGAACAGTTGCGGCAGTTCGTCGAGCGAGGTCTTGCGGATGAAACGGCCGACGCGGGTGACGCGGGGGTCGTCCCTCGTCACCTGCCTGGCGGCCTTTTGGTCCGCCATCTCATGGTAGAGGGAGCGAAACTTCAGCACGTCGATCTGCTCGTTGTTGAAGCCGTAGCGCTTCTGGCGAAACAGCACCGGCCCCTTCGAGTCGAGTTTGATCGCGAGGGCCGTCGCAAGCATCACTGGCGAGAGCACGATCAGCGCGAGCGTGCCGACAATCTTGTCGAAAACCCATTTGACGAGGATGTCCCAGTCCGCGATGGGGCGGTCGAAGACGTCGAGCACCGGCACCGCGCCGAAATAGGAATAGGAGCGGGGACGGAAGCGCAGCTTCGACATATGCGCCGAGAGCCGGATGTCGATCGGCAGCACCCAGAGCTTGCGCAGCATGGTCAGCAGCCGCGCCTCCGCCGAGATCGGCAGGGTGAAGATCACGAGGTCGAGCTTGGTGCGGCGGGCGAACTCGACGAGATCGTCGATCGTGCCGAGTTTCGGGTAGCCAGCGACGAGATCGGGGGAGCGGTCGTCATTGCGGTCGTCGAAGACGCCGCAGATGCGCAGGCCCGTGTCGCGCTGTGCTTCC
>QBLV01000017.1:4515-10226 GCA_003241815.1 Hyphomicrobiales bacterium
TCACCGCCGCCGACGATGGCCGTGCGTCGTTCCAGCCGGCCGGTCCGCGTCAGATGCCGCACGCCGATCGTCACGATGAGGCGTTCGCCGAGCAGCGCAGCAGCGCCGGCTCCATAAAATCCGAGCAACCAGACGCGCGAAACCTGATCGCCGATCTTGAGGAAGAAGAAGGCCGCCAGCGTGATCAGGAACAACAGGGTCCAGCCGGTTGCGAGCCTGACTGCCATGGCAATGAAATTGCGCAGCGCGCCGACATGATAGAGATGCAGCGCCTGGAAGACCGCGAGCGCGCCGACCGCGAGCGCCGGAATGGTGATCTGGTAGGGCAGGGTGCTGTCGACATTGCCGGCGGCATAGAGCCAGTAGATCAACCCGCCCGTCGCGACCACGGCGAGCACGTCGAGGAAGCGCACCAGCCCCTCAATCATCACCGGCGAGAGCGTCGGCTTGACCGGCATGGCGGCGATGCGCTCGGCCAGCGGGTGGAAGACGCGCGTGCCGCTGCTGGCCGAGCCGAACATCTCCGGCGTTGCCGCGGCAGCCGCGTCCGCCTTGATCAGATCGCGGACATCGAAGGCACCCATGACGTTTAATCCCTGATCGTGGTCGGCGCGGCCGGGCCTGTTGCCTTGGTCGGCCTGCCGATCTTGGGTCTGGCTTATCCGAAAATGCTCACGGAAGGCTTAATCGGACCGGTTGCTGTTTCTGCAGGCGGCGCATGGCTCCAGGCATCGCTTAAGGGGCGAATTCCGGGTGCTGCGGGCCTGTCGTCGGAAACGCGTTTTTTCCTCGACCGATCAAGGTATTGCTTCAGTCGAAATCGCGTCGATTTTGCCCGAATTGTCACGATGGAAATCGCTGAAAAGTTGATGTGGGTTGACGGGAAGCAACGACTTGTCTAAGCGTTGCCGTGATGAGTGTCTGAGAAGCACATTTTTGCGCGATCACGTTTTCGACCTTGCGGTCGGGACATGTTCGACGTGCTGCTTTCGTGGTGGTCGCCACCGAGAGCCTTTCGATCCGGACCTCTATTTTCAACTCGAACTTTTGCTGAGCTGCCTGGCATCGCCCCCGCGATGACCGTTGCCGGCTTCGCCTGTGTGCTCCATGCCTTCCCATTGGCTTTTTCTGCTCGCGGCCATCGCCGTCGAGATCGTCGCGACGGCCGCGCTGAAATCGGTTGTCTCCGCTCCCTGGCTGGTGGCGCTTCTGCCGCTCGCCTTGATCGGCCTGTCCTTCGCGCTGCTCAGCATCGCACTGCGCGTCATTCCTCTTGCGGTCGCCTATGCGGTCTGGGAGGGGCTCGGGATCGTCGGCATCGCCGTGATCGGGCATCTGCTCTTCGGAGAGCATTTGACCGCCGGGCGCATGCTGTCGCTCGCCGCAATCCTCGCCGGCATCCTCCTGCTCGAACGGGGTGTTGGCGAAGAGAAATCCGGCGAGCCCCAGGACGCTTGCGTCCAGGACCCTCTCGTCAACGGGAGGTTGGCATGATCGCCCCCTTGGTGCCCAACCTCATGATGCCCCAAACGCTCGCCATCGCCTGGCTGGCGCTGGCCGTGGTGCTAGAGGTCTCGGGCTCCTGCCTGCTCAAGCTGTCCGACGGCATGCGCCGACGTCTGCCGGGACTGCTCGGAATCGTCCTGGTGATCGGCGCCTTCGCTGCACTGGCACAGGCCATCCGCGGCATGGACCTCTCGGTCGCCTATGCCGTCTGGGGCGGGGCGGGGCTTGTGATCACCGCGCTGGTCGGCGCGCTGGCTTTCGGTCAGCGCATCAGGCCGACGGGCTGGGCCGGCATCGGGCTGGTGATCGTGGGCGTCGTTGCGCTCAAGCTGCTCTGAAGCGTCGGCCGATCAGGCCCTGACCCGCTTCGCCATCGCGTCGTGATAGGCCGTGATGACGCCGTCGACCATCGCATCGAGCTGGAAGTTCTCGCGGACATGCTGCGCGAGATCGGCGGCCTCGGCGCTGCGCTCGGCATCCGGCGTCGCGAGTGCTTTCGCGATCGCGCCGGCAAGGATGACGGGATCGTTGGTCGGGATCAGGCGGTCCCTGTGGCGCGGCCCATAGATCTCGTTGATCCCGCCGACATCGGTGGAAACCAGCGGTTGTGCCGCCGCTGCCGCCTCCAGGATGACATAGGGCAGCGATTCAGCCCGTGACGGCACGACCATGACATGCGCCCGCGATAGGGCCTTGCGGATCGGGCCGGGCGGCTCGAAGATGCATTGTCCGGCGATGCCGCGCGACACCGTCAGGGCACGAAGCGCCGCTTCGTCCGGCCCCGAGCCGACGATCAGGATACGCGGCGTCAGGCCGTCGCGCCTCTTGAGCAGGCTGATCGCGTCGATCAGCGTGTCGATGCCCTTGGCCGAGCGCAGTTCGCCGAGATAAACGAGATCGAAGGTCGCGTTCGTATGGTCGATCGGCTCGAATTCGGGCTCCGAGATGCCGTTCAGGACGACACGATAGTCGGTCCGCGGCAGATGGCCGATATGGGCTTCGAAGCGGCCGGCGATGAAGCGGCTTTCGAACAGGAACATGTCGGTCGCGCCTTCGAGCAGCCGCTCGACGGCCATATAGACCTTATGTTCGGTGCCGCCCGGCTTGTAATTGAAGCTGCCGCCATGGGGTGTATAGGCCGTGACGTAGCGACGCCCCGGACTGACGAGAGCCGGGAGCCGCCCGTAGAGCCCTCCCTTCGAGCCGTGGCAATGCACGACGTCGGGATCGAGCCGGGACCGCACCGAGATCGCACTGATCTGTGCCTTGGCATCCATGATGCTGGGATAGCGCGACATCGGCACGCGCGTGATGCCGAGCGTCAGCTGGCCCGAGAGCTCCGCGAAGACGTCGTCGGCGCGGCTGCCGCCGGTCGTGGAATCGCAGAAGATGCCGACATCGTGGCCGCGCCGCGCCTGGCCGCGCGCGAGGTCGAGCACATGGCGAAACAGCCCGCCGAGCGGGGCCCGGAAGACATGCAGGATACGCAGCGGCGGCCGCGAGGCGTCCGTCATGGCAAAACTCCGCAGCCGCTCTAAAACCAGCGTTCCTTGATGACGATCGTGTCCCCCGGCTGGACCGGATAGGTGATCGGCACGCTCGCCGTGACGAGCTGGTCCTCGACCTGACGCGTCACCTCGGCCGAGGTCCGCAGGCCGCGCGGCGTGAATCCGCCGGCTATGGCGACAGCCGTCTGCACCGTCATGCCGTTCACATAGGGAAACTGGCCGGAATTGGTGACTTCTCCGAGGACGAAGAAGGGTCGGTAGGTATCGACCTCGACCGAGACTTTCGGCTCACGCAGGAAGCCGCCGCGCAGCTTGGCCTCGATCGCCTTCTCAAGCTGTTGGGTCGTGCGCCCCTGCGCATCGACGGTGTCGATCAGCGGCATCGAGATCCGGCCCGAGCCGTCGACCGCGTAGATGTTGGAAAGATTGTCCTGGCCGAAGACGATGACGCGCAGGCGGTCGCCGCTGGCGAGGCGATAGGGACCGGCCGGCTGCGCGAGCGCGTAATCGGATGCGGCATAGCGCGGCGCGCATGCGCCCGCCGTCATGGCGACGGCCAAGGCGAAAGAGGCGAGACGTCGACTCATCACAAGCGATACCCATGCGTAAACCCTGCGGGAGCATGGGCTGTATATGGTTAACAAAGGCTTCAGACGGCGCGTTCGCGCACCGTTGGCAAGGCGGTGGGGCAAGCGTGCGCCGGCCCGCTCTTAACCGGGCAATAACCTTACTGCGCTTTCATTGACGCTGCGTCCTGTCCAGGGCGCGAGAGTTTTGCGTGAATGGATGGGTCATGACTGCTCACACCGAGAGCCACGTCAGGGAGCAGCAGCGCGAGCATTCTGCGCGCGGCCATGAGGATCGTGGCGACATGCTCGATCTCTCGGCTCTCTGGGCTGCGATCAAGCGGCGTCGGATGTGGATCATCGGTCCGACCGTCGCGGTGCTGGGCCTGTCCTTCGTGGCCGTGAACCTGGTCACGCCGCGCTATACCGGCGAGGCCCGCATCCTGCTCGAAAACCGGGGGGGATTCTTCACGCTGCCGGGGCAGTCCTCGGTCGAGACCGCAGGCCAGTTCGACAGCGAGGCCGTCCAGAGCCAGGTTCAGATCATCATGTCGCGCGACCTCGCACGTGAGGCGATCAAGCGCATGGGGCTCGTCGGGAATTCCGAGTTCGATTCGGGTGCCGGAGCGCTGAACGCCCTCAAGAAGGTCGGCGTGCTGGTCGGGCTCGGCGGCCACCCGGCCGATCGCTCGCCGGAAGACCGCGTTCTGGAGAAGTACTACGACCGGCTCCTGGTCTATCCCGTCGGGCGCTCGCGCATCGTCGCGGTCGAGTTCACCTCGCAGGATCCTGCGCTCGCCGCGAAGGGCGCCAACATCATCGCCAACGCCTATTTGGAGCTGCAGGAGGCCGCCAAGCAGGACACGGCGCGCAGCGCATCGTCCTGGCTCTCGACCACGATCGAGCCGCTGCGCAAGCGCCTCGCCGAGGCCGAGGCCAAGGTCGAGGAGTTTCGCTCGCGCAACGGCCTGCTGATGGGCGCCAACAACACCACGATCAACGCCCAGCAGCTCGGCGATCTCTCGACGCAGCTATCAGCAGCCCGCAGCCAGCAGGCCGAATCCCAGGCCAAGGCCGGGTTGATCCGCGACGCGATCAAGCAGGGCCGGACCTTCGAGATTCCCGATGTCGCCAATAATGAGCTGGTGCGCCGTCTGATCGAGCAGCGCGTCAACCTGCGCGCCCAGATCGCGCTCGAATCGCGCAACCTGCTGTCGGAGCATCCCCGCATCAAGGAGCTCAACGCCCAGCTCGCCGATCTCGAGGGCCAGCTTCGCGCCGCCGCCGAGCGCACGGTGAGGACGCTGGAGAACGAGGCCAAGATCGCCGGCCAGCGTGTCGAGAGCTTCACCGCCGCGCTCGACGGGCAGAAGAAGAGCGTCTCGACCGGCAATGACAGCGAGGTACAGCTGCGTGCGCTCGAACGCGAGGCCCGCACGCTGCGCGAGCAGCTCGAACAATACATGCTGCGCTATCGCGAGGCCGTCGCCCGCGACAGCCAGAACGCGACGCCCGCCGATGCCCGCGTGATCTCGCGTGCGATCGAGCCGACCGAGCCGTCCTTTCCGAAGAAGTTGCCGACGGTGCTGGTGGCGACGCTGGCGACCTTCCTGGCCGCGCTGGCCACGGTGGTCTCGCGTGAACTCCTCAATGGCCGCCGCGATGCGCCCGCCCCGCAGCGGCGCGGTGCGCCGGGCTGGGTCGGGGGCGCTGCCAGCGGTGCGCCGCGACCCCAGCACAGCCCGGTCGATCCGCGCCGCGAGCGTGTCGCCGGCCTGCTGACGCATGGCGGCCGTCTCGGCCAGATCACCCTCGACCTCGCCCACCCCGAACAGACGCTGGCCGATCTGGCCGAGCGTATCGAAGAACCGGCGCGCGGCATGGCGCCGATGGTGCTCGTGCTCGACGGCGCGGGCGAGGGCGCGGCGACGCCGGCCGACCTGGCCGAGCTTCTGTCGCAGCGCTGCCGCTGCATCATCGTCGATCTCGCGGCCGACCGGGGCCGGCGCGAGCCGGGCTTCTCCGAGCTCCTGGCCGGGGAGGCGCTGTTCTCCGACATCATCACCCGCGAGCCGGGCTCGCGGCTGCACCGCATCGGCCCCGGCCGGGCCGGGCGCGACGCCGTTCTGGC
>QBLV01000017.1:10236-29054 GCA_003241815.1 Hyphomicrobiales bacterium
GTCGCGCTGGACGCGCTGTGCGAAACCTATGACTGGGTGCTGGTCGCAGCCGCCTCGAACGACGAGGCTTCGGTGCTGGCGCCGTTGGCCAATCGGGCGCAGGGCGGTCTGGTCATGGCGGGCCAACTCGGCAACGGCCATGCCGTCGAGGCGGCCTACAGGCTGGCTGAAATGACGAAAGCACCCGTGACGCTGATGCTCGATTCACCCGAGACCGCGCCGATGCGCGACCTGCGCGAGCGCGATCCGGCGCCGGTCTGATCGTCCCTCAGCCCTTATTCTGAGGAGCTCCGCTGGCGTGGCTCGAAGGATGTCCCAGATGTTTCCGGGAACTCCTGAAGCAGCCTTCGCGACGCTGCTTCGCGGCTCCTCAAGATCAGAGCTGTGGGGAGCTCTCCCTCATCCTCGATCTAATCCTCGATCGCCGGTCTGCGGCCGCGGTTGAGCCAGCCCGAGACCCGGTGCGCCAGCTTCAGCGCAAAGGGCGAAGCCTTGATGCGCCGCTTGGCCCAGCGCTTGGCGCGGGCGATGGCGGCGAAGGCGTGTCCCTTCGCCGTCAGCGGCAGAAAGCTGTCGACCAACTCGTCGCGCTCATTGCAGATCGTGGTCTTGTAGCGGGCTTCGCCGACACCGAGATCGAACACGGTCGTCCCTTCGCGGCATTTCAGCTTGATCAGTTCGATCAACAGGATCTCGCCGGGGCTGGTCTTGGCGATCTCGCTGTCCATCGCAAAAGAGGTCGCCATACCGGAAAAGCGCCCGGCCTGGACCGCGCCGACATAGGTTGCGACCGAGTCGCCCGCCACGTCGAGCGAATAGAGTTCCAGCACCGGCGGAAGGACGCCGTCCGACTGCGCGCCCCGCTCCAGAAAGCGGCGGACCGACGGCTGCGCGAACGGATCTGGCACGCCCATCATTGCAAAGCGCGCCGCCTTCTGGCGCAAGAATGCGTCGATCACCCGCGCGATCTGCGCCGGCTCGCGCGCCCGCACGACCTCGGAGGCGCCGAAGGTGGCGAAGCGGTTGCGCTTGTTCTTCAGCTTCTTGTGGGCATGGCTGCTCATCGAGCGCCGCAACGAGCCGTCGCCGTCGCCCGGAACGAGGCCGAGCTTGTAGGCCCCGCTTGGGCTGGGCCCCGCCGCCAGCGCAGCGAGCGGGTTGGCGACGCCCTCCCATTGNCTCCCATTGCGTCGGCTGGTTGACGAAGATGAAGGCATCGAGCCCGCCGATCGCGGCGCCGATCTCGGCGAGCATCTGCCGCGTCGAGCCCGCGTCGAGCGCGGCGGCAAACTCGGGTGCATAGAGGCCCATATGATAGTTGGCGTGCTTGCCGCCGATGAATTCGGCAAAGCGGATGCCGTTGCGGCGCGTGATCACCAGCGGCAGGAGCGCGAGCGGCTGCTCGGCGGCATCGCGCAGCAGGACATGGCGAAATTGCATCCGCTCGGCGGCGCCGACCGTCTCGACGAAAGGCGCGACCCAGCCATGGGCCTGATAGGGCGTCACCAGCGCGTATGCCTCGAGAGCGCCCCAGTCCCCCGCGACTGCGGCGATGTCGTCGCTGATTGCGATGCTGTGCCAGGGCCGCGCAGCGCTGCCGCCATGGCTCTCGCTTGGGAGCGGGGCCAAAGGGCGCTGGGCCAGACCGGACTCGGCAACTGCGGACACCTTTTTACCCCGCCATTGTGAACAGACTGGGCAAGATCACAGCTCATCGCCGGAAGCTTCGGCGAACAGCGTTAGCGAGCGGTTGCCGCGGATCGAGCCGATGAACGTCGCGATATGAACCTGCGCCATCAAGCCTACTCCGCCGTTTTCGGCGCGATCGCGGCAATGCATGCCGACCGCTGGGGCAGGGGGCTCGCGCAGGGCGCGGGCGTCATCCTGACGCTGCACCATGTCAGACCTCAGGGGCAGACCACCTTCCGGCCCAACGGCCTGCTGGAGGTCACACCCGATTTCCTCGACCAAACGCTGACGCTGATCCGCGCCGAGGGCTACGACCTCGTTTCGCTGGACGAGGCGGTCGCCCGTCTGTCCGATCCGCGAAAAGGTCGCTTCTTCGTCGCGCTGACCTTCGACGACGGCTACCGCGACAATGTCGAGCATGCCTGGCCGGTGCTGGCGAAGCATGGCGCGCCCTGGACACTCTTCGTCACGACGGGCTTCGCCGACCGCACCGCGCGGCTGTGGTGGCTGGAGCTGGAGGAGACGATCCGGGCATTGCCGCAGGTGAACGTCACGCTGCCGGATGGTCCGTTCACGGCTCCAACTGCCAACGACAATGAGAAGCAGCGCGCCTTCGACAGGCTCTACTGGCGTCTGCGCAAACAGCCGGAAGCGATTCTGCTGTCAGCCATTTCCGAGTTGGCGAAGCAGGCAGGCATCGACCCCGCCGCGCTGGTCGAGCGCGAATGCCTGCCCTGGGAGACTTTGCGCGCCCTGGCCGGAGCGCCGGGCGTCACCATCGGCGCGCATACGCTGACCCATCCGATGCTGGCCAAGCATGACACGGCCTTTGCACAGGCCGAGATCGCCGAGGGCAAGGCACGGCTGGAGACCGAACTCGGCGTTGCCATCCGCCATTTCGCCTATCCCGTCGGCGATCCGACCTCGGCCGGCCCGCGCGATTTCGCGCTGGCCAAGGCGGCGGGCTATGACAGCGCCGTAACGACGCGGCCGGGGCATCTCTTCGCCGAACATGCCGACCACCTCCACGCCCTGCCGCGCGTCTCGCTCAACGGGCTGCATCAGAGCGAAGCGGCTGTACGGGCGCTGCTGTCGGGGTTGCCGTTTTGGCTCTGGAACCGGGCGCGGCGGATCAACGTCGGATGATGAGCGAGCGCCTTAAACCCCGTCCTTCCGCTCCATCCATTTGATCAGCGGCAGCAGCGGCAGCACCCAGGCCAGCCCGAGCGCGACATAGGCGATCGTCTGCACGAGCTTGGGCGCTTCGGTGATCCGTCCCTGCGCCAGCGCCATCGCCACGAGCGCGTAGACGCAGACGAAGACCAGGATGGCGACGGTGCCGATCAGCTTGCGGTGTGTCTGCCTCATCCTGCAATCTCCGAGCGCTGCTCCGGCCTGCGGCAATGCGGGCGTTGTCCGGTTTGGGCGCGCGGACTATCTGTCACCTGCGAACGCGCTTGTGAAGCGCGACCGATGCGACGCAAGGCCCCGCCCCCGTGACGATTGCTATCGAAAAACCCGCTTCCATCATCCTGCAGGGCGGGAAGCACGTCGGCATCCGCCGCTGGCTCTGGATCGTCGCGGCGCCTCTCGATCACCGAATGGAAACCGATCACCGGCGCGCTGCCGCCGCTGTCGGCTGAAGTCTGGGCGGATGAGTTCGCCAAATACCGTGAGAGCCCGCAATACAAGCTGCTGAACCAGGGCATGAGCCTCGGCGAGTTCCAGTTCATCTACTGGTGGGAATGGGGCCACCGCCAGCTCGGCCGCTTCATCGGGCTGGTCTATCTCGGCGGCTTCCTCGTCGTGGCGGCGATGCGCCTCCTGCCCTGGCGCCAGACGCTGGTCCTCTTCAGCATGGGGCTGCTGCTCGGCCTCCAGGGCGCGATCGGCTGGATCATGGTCGCGTCGGGCCTGCAGCCCGGCATGATCGCCGTCGCGCCGGTGAAGCTGACGCTGCACCTCACCTTCGCTGCGCTGTTCTTTGCCTCGGTCGTCGCCTTCGCGACCGCGCTGACGCCGCCGCGCCGGGTCGAGCGGGCGAGGGGACGGGCCATGGCCNATGCTGCTGGCGTTGCTGTTCGGGCAGATCGCGCTCGGCGGGCTGGTCGCCGGTTCGCGTGCCGGCTTTGTCTACAACACCTGGCCGCTGATGGACGGCGCGCTGATGCCGGGCGCGGAGACGCTGTTCGTGCGTCCGGCCTTCTGGGAAAATTTCGTCGACAACGCGGCTTTGGTCCAGTTCAACCACCGCCTCGGCGCCTATCTGCTGCTCGCCTTGGCCCTCTGGCACATGGTCTCGATGCGCCGGGTCGCGCCGGAGTCGGGCGGGGCCAAGCGCGCGACTGCCATCTCCGGTCTCGTGATCGCCCAGTCGGCGCTCGGCATCGTCACGCTGCTGCTGGTCGTGCCGCTCTGGGCCGGCCTCGCGCATCAGGCGCTCGGCTTCATGGTGCTGGCGATGGGCGTCGTGCATGTGACACGGACGGAAGGTGCCGCGCGCGGCTGAGGCTCTGCGCCTTATGCGACACCCTCCGCGTCATCCCGGAGCCGCGCTTCGCTGCGTCCGGGATGACGCACGGTAAATCGACGGCCGTCGAACTCAGGCCAGCGCCTGATCCAGATCGTCGATCAGATCCTGCACATCCTCCAGCCCGATCGAGAGGCGGATCACCTGCGGGCCAGCGCCCGACGCCGTCTTCTGCTCGTCGGTGAGCTGGCGATGCGTCGTCGAGGCCGGGTGAATCACCAGCGAGCGCGTGTCGCCGATATTGGCGAGATGCGAGAACAGCTTCAGCTCGGTGACGAGCTTGACGCCGGCGTCGTAACCGCCCTTCAGCCCGAAGGTGAAGACCGCGCCCGCGCCCTTGGGCGAATAGCGCTTGGCGAGCTCGTGATATTTGTCGCCGACCAGGCCGGGATAGCTGACCCATTCGACTGCCGGGTGCTTCGCCAGATGCGAAGCCACCCAAAGGGCGCTGTCGCAATGGCGCTGCATGCGCAGGGGCAGGGTCTCGATACCGGTCAGAATCATGAAGGCGTTGAAGGGCGAGAGCGCCGGCCCCATGTCGCGCAGGCCGAGCACGCGGGTCGCGATCGCGAAGGCGAAATTCCCGAAGGTCTCGCCCAGTACCATGCCGTTATATTCCGGGCGGGGCTTCGACAGCATCGGGTAGCGTTCGTCGCCGACCCAGTTGAACGAGCCGCCATCGACGATGATGCCGCCGATCGAATTGCCGTGGCCGCCCAGGAACTTGGTCAGCGAGTGCACGACGATGTCGGCGCCATGCTCGAAGGGGCGGATCAGATAGGGCGTCGCCATGGTGTTGTCGACGATCAGCGGGATGTTGTGCTTCTTGGCGATCGCTGAAATGCCGGCGATGTCGACGACGACACCGCCCGGATTGGCGATGGATTCGATGAAGATCGCCTTGGTCTTCGGCGTCACGGCGGCCGCGAAGGCCTCCAGATCGTCGGAATCGGCCCAGATCACGTTCCAGCCGAAGTTCTTGTAGGAGTGGTTGAACTGGTTGATCGAGCCGCCATACAGCTTCTTGGCCGCGACGAACTCGTCGCCCGGCTGCATCAGCGCGTGGAAGCACAGGAACTCGGCCGCATGGCCCGACGCGACCGCGAGCGCCGCCGTGCCGCCCTCCAGCGCCGCGACGCGCTCCTCCAGCACCGCGTTGGTCGGGTTGCCGATGCGGGTGTAGATGTTGCCGAAGGCCTGCAGGCCGAAGAGCGATGCGGCGTGGTCGACATCGTCGAAGACGAAGGACGTCGTCTGGTAGATCGGCGTGGCGCGCGCGCCAGTCGCGGCGTCGGGGGCTGCTCCAGCGTGGATGGCGAGCGTGTGGAAACCCGGTGCCCGGTCGGTCATGGCCTACTCCCTGCGATCTTCTGAATGCGACATTGCGTTCGTTTTAACGAACGCTCCGGAAGGCGTCAATTCAGGGGCGGGGCGCGAGGTCCAGCCCGATATGCTCCGGCCGGACGCCCATGCCGACGAGGCGCGCTGGCAGACGACGTAGAACAGGAAATCTGTCGAAAAGCCGTACGACGAAGGGCGGGCGCAGCGGCGCATCGCTTTCGGGGCGCGCCAAAAGCGGCGTGATGATCCGGTTCTGCGCGATCACCTGCATCCGTTGCGTGGCTCGGGTCGGGAATTCGCGACGCTCCTGCACGGCGGCGAGGTCGCCGTCGCTCAGGCGCTTCTCGCGCAGGGGAGCGGCGAGGCGATTGGCCGCCGCGACGGCATCCTGAACGGCTAGATTGACGCCGACGCCGCCGATGGGCGACATCGCATGCGCCGCGTCGCCGATGCAGAGCAGACCGGGGCGCCACCATTTTTCGAGCCGGTCGACTGAGACGGTCAGGAGCTTGATCTCGTCCCAGTCCTCAATCGCCTGCATGCGATTGGCGAACCAGGGAGCCAACTTGACGATGCCGTCGCGGAACGCCTGCAGGCCCCCCGCACGCAGATTCGCGAACGTGCCTTTCGGAATAACGAAGGCGCTTTGCCAATAGTCGCCGCGGTTGAGCGTCACCAGAAGCCGGCCGTTTGCGATCTGGCCGCCGGTCTGGTCGGGGTCGCCCGGCTCTCGAGGCAGTTTGAACCAGAGCACGTCCATTGGCGCGCCGATGTCGATGCCTGTCAGCCCCGATGCGGCGCGGATGTCGGAGCGGCGACCATCCGCTGCGACGACGAGGTCCGCCCGGATCGAGAACGGGCCTTCCTCTCCGGTTCCCGCCAGTCCGACGATCCTGCCGGCATCCTCGATCAGCCCCTCGGCTTTCGCATTCATCATCAGAATGAAGCGCGGTTGCTCGCGTCCGCGATCGGCGAGGAAATCGAGAAAATCCCATTGCGGCATCATCGCGATATAGGGGGCGGCTACGGGCAGATGAGAAAAGTCCGCGAACTTGATCGTCTCGGCCCCGAACCGCATGGCGATGTCTGCCATTTTCGAGTGGGGCAGCTTCAGGAAGTCATGGAGCAGGCCGAGCTCATGCATCAGTTGCAGGGTGGAGGGGTGGATCGTGTCGCCGCGGAAGTCGCGCAGGAAGTCTGCATGCTTCTCCAGCACGATGACATCGATGCCCGCCCGTGCCAGCAGGAAGCCGAGCATCATCCCGGCCGGGCCGCCCCCGGCGATGGCGCAGGTGGTGGTGAGTTCACGCATCCTTGCCGCCTCCGCGTTGGCCGTCATTGCGAGCGCAGCGTGCCCCCAACGCTCATGTCCCCGGCCGGTGGATCGTCAGCTTCTGGAAGCCCTTCCCGGCCAGAACCGGCTTCTTCGACGAGAGCAGCCGCGAATTGATGCCCTGCCAGCCGATCTCGCCGGAGAACCGGCCATATTCGATCTTGGGGCAGCGGTTCATGATGACGGTCAGGCCCTTCGCCTCGGCCCGCGCCGCCGCCTCGTCATTGCGCACCGAAAGCTGCATCCAGATGACTTTGGGCAAAGGATCGAGCGTCAGCGCCTCGTCGGTGATCGGCCCCGCCGCCTCCGAATTGCGGAAGATCTCGACCATGTCGATCGCGCCGGGAATCTCTTTCAGCGAGCCATAGACCGTCCTGCCCAGCAGAGTCTGGCCGGCGAGGCCGGGATTGACGGGCACGACGTCATAGCCGCGGTCGATCAGGTATTTCGTCACGATCCAGCTCGGCCGGGCCTCGCTGGCGGAGGCGCCGACCAGCGCAATGCGCTTCACGCTCTTGAGGATGTCGCGGATCTGGGTGTCTGGGTAGGCGTCGTGGGTCATGGAAAGGGCTCAGGTCCGGCAAAGAGTGGCGCGGGGAACCCCTCTCCCGTGTGGGAGAGGGGCAGGGGTGAGGGCCGGGCGGAAAACCAGCAAAAATTGATTTGGATAGGCGTGACAAACTGGTCCAAGGGCCGACACCTCATCCCTACCCCTCTCCTTACAGGAGAGGGGTTCCCCGCGCCTATCC
The DNA here is from genome assembly GCA_003241815.1 of Hyphomicrobiales bacterium. Lineage (GTDB taxonomy): Bacteria > Pseudomonadota > Alphaproteobacteria > Rhizobiales > Beijerinckiaceae > Allobosea. Next base: position 17,879 of record QBLV01000017.1, read on the forward strand.
TTCCCAGACCGGCGCACGCTTCTCCACGAACGCCCCGATGCCTTCCTCGGCATCGCGCGCCAGCATGTTTTCGACCATCACCGCCGAGGCATGATCATAGGCTGCGGCCAACCCCATCTCGCGCTGCTCGTAGAAGGCGCGCTTGCCGATCCGGATCGTCGCGGGCGATTTTGAGGCGATGACGTCCGCGAGCCGTTGCGCCTCCGCCAGCGCGCCACCCGTCGGCACGACCCGGTTGACCAGCCCCATCCGCGCGGCCTCGTCGGCCGGCACCATCTCGCCGAGCAGCAGCATCTCCATCGCGTGCTTGGCGCCGAGATTGCGCGTCAGCGCCACCATCGGCGTCGAGCAGAACAGGCCGATATGGACGCCGGGCGTGCAGAAGCGGGCGGCCTCGCCCGCAACGGCGAGATCGCAACTGGCGACCAACTGGCAGCCGGCGGCGGTCGCCGTGCCTTCGACGGCGGCGATCACAGGCTGGGGCAGGGCGGTGATCTGCTGCATCACGCCCGAGCAGCGCCGGAGGATCTCCGTGAAATAGGTGCGGCCACGGTCAGCATCGGCGCGATGCGCGCTCATCTCCTTGAGGTCGTGGCCGGCGCAGAAGACCGGGCCTTCCGCGGCCAGCACGACCGCCTTGATCGCACGGTCGGCGGCGATGGCGGTGAACGCGTCGGCGAGCGCGCCCAGCATCGCCTCGCTCAGCGGGTTGCGCGATTGCGGCCGGTCGAGCGTCAGGGTCGCGACGCCGTCCGAATCCTCGCGCCGCAGCGCGGGCGCGGCATCGGGCCGGTGATGGGCATTCATGCGCGTTTCCCTTTGTCTTTTGCCGTATTGTCGGCCGCGCGTCCCCATGCTGCAAGGGGGCATATCCTCACAGCGGGCTACGCGGCCCCAGACATGAGCCTCTGCCCGCCATGACCACCGCCATGACCGCCTCGCAGCTCGAGGCTTATCTCGACGAGGTCTTTCCGCAGCTTCATCTCGGCGGGCGCACTTATTTCGTCGAGGAGGTCGGGCCGATGAGCGCCCGTATGCGCTGCGACTACCATGAGAAGCACCTGCGGCCCGGCGGCACGATTTCGGGCCCGACGATGATGGCGCTCGCCGACCTCGCGCTCTATGCCGCGATCCTCGGCGAGATCGGCCCCGTCGCGCTCGCGGTGACCACGAGCCTGAACTTCAACTTCCTGCGCAAGCCGGGGCCCGCCGCCCTGATCGGCGAGGCGAAGCTGCTCAAGCTCGGCAAGCGGCTGGCGGTGGGGGAGGTCGCGCTCTATTCGCAGGGCGAGAGCGAGATGGTCGCCCATGCGACGGGCACCTATTCGATTCCCGCCGAGCGCTGAGGACAGCTCGCCGTCATTCTCGGGCCTGACCCGAGAATCTCCTGCACGAGATGCTCGGGTCAAGCCCGAGAATGACGGATGGAAGCGCGGTATCTGAATACCGCTTTTAGCATTTCACTGAAAACAATGCGTTTTTCGGGGTCGGGACCGCCGAACGTCGCTTGACATCCCGTGCCGCCGCCCCTACTCACGCCACACACCGCCGCCGGCCCTCCGGCGGCTTGTCCTTTTTTCAACGCTCCGAAGGGTGCCCGCGATGAAGACCATCTCGCTCAAGCCCGCCGATGTCGAAAAGAAGTGGGTTGTGATCGACGCCTCCGGGCTCGTCGTGGGTCGTCTCGCCGCAGTTGTGGCGTTGCGTCTGCGCGGCAAGCACAAGCCGGCGTACACCCCCCATGTCGACTGCGGCGACAACATCATCGTCATCAACGCCGACAAGATCGTCCTGACCGGCCGCAAGCGCGACCAGAAGGTCTATTATCATCACACCGGCTATGCCGGCGGCATCAAGGAACGCTCCGCCAAATTCATTCTCGAAGGGCGCTTCCCGGAGCGGATCGTCGAGAAGGCTGTCGAGCGCATGCTGCCCCGCGGCCCGCTGTTCCGCCAGATCCTCGGCAACCTGCGCGTCTACAAGGGCGCCGAGCATCCCCACGCAGCCCAAATGCCGGAGGCGCTCGACGTCGCCGCGCTCAACAGCAAGAATGCGAGGGTCTGACCATGGCCGAGGTTCTTCAGTCTCTCGAGCAGCTCGGCCAGGTCGCCACGTCGACCCAGCCCGAGGCTCCCGTCCACGTCAAGAAGATCGATGCGCAGGGCCGCGCCTATGCCACCGGCAAGCGCAAGAACGCCATCGCCCGCGTCTGGATCAAGCCCGGCTCCGGCAAGATCACGGTCAACACCCGTGACCAGGAGGTCTACTTCGCCCGTCCCGTGCTGCGCATGGTCCTGCAGCAGCCGCTGCAGCTCGTCGAGCGCCTGACCCAGTACGACGTCGTCGTCACGGTCAAGGGCGGCGGACTTTCGGGCCAGGCTGGTGCGGTGCGCCATGGCATCTCGAAGGCCCTGACCTTCTACGAGCCCGAGCTTCGCGGCCCGCTCAAGAAGGGCGGCTTCCTGACCCGCGACTCGCGCGTCGTCGAGCGCAAGAAGTTCGGCAAGGCCAAGGCCCGCCGCAGCTTCCAGTTCTCGAAGCGCTGATCGTTTCCAGAACGTCCGATATGTGGAAGGGGCGGCTCGCAAGGGCCGCCCTTTTCGTATTCACTGCATCTGCTCAGCCCTCATCCTTCGAGACGCGGCCATTGGTCCGCTCCTCAGGATAAGGGCTTGGATTTGAATGTGACTTGCCAAGGAGCCACCCATGTCCCGCCCCGTCCTTCTCGTCACCGGCGGCAGTCGAGGCATCGGCGCCGCCATCTGCGTGATGGCCGCGCAGCGCGGCTATGACGTCGCGGTCAACTACCAGGCGAATGCCGGCGCAGCCGCCGAGGTCGTCGCGGGTTGTGAGGCAGCCGGTGCGAAGGCGGTCGCGCTGCAAGGCGACATGGCCGACGACGCCGACATAGCCCGCGTCTTCGCGGAAGCCCAGTCCGCGCTCGGCCCGCTGACCCATGTGGTCAACAATGCCGGCATCACCGGGCCGGCGAGCAAGCTGGCCGAGGCCGATCCGCAGACCATCCGCACCTGCATCGACGTCAACGTCACCGGCGCGATCCTCGTCGCGCGCGAGGCGACGCGCGCGTTGCTCGCCAATGTTGCGGCAGAGGGCAGGGCCATCGTCAACATCTCCTCGATCGCGGCCGGGTTGGGCTCGCCCGACGAATTCGTCTGGTATGCGGCGTCGAAGGGCGCGATCGATTCCCTCACGCTGGGCATGGCCAAGGAGCTGGCGCCCGCCGGCATCCGGGTCAATGCGGTGGCGCCCGGCATGACCGAGACCGACATCCACGCCCTGTCGTCGGGCGAGCCCGGCCGCGTCGCGCGCATCGCACCGTCGATCCCGCTCAAGCGCGCGGCGCAGGCCGACGAGATCGCGGAGGTGGTGCTCTTCGCCCTGTCGGACGCGGCCTCTTATGTCGTTGGCTCGATCCTGCGCGTCGGCGGCGGACGGTAGCCTTCGGGCCGCTCGCCGTGCCGCCAAGGGGCTGCGGCCCGGCAACAGGGCGGTTTGCCGTTGGGCGGGCGACAGGTATAGCTCCGGCCCGTAGCCTTGCAGCAGGGACATGAGCGAAGCGATGGCCGCATGGCTCTATCAGATACCGTCCACCGTGCTCATCAGCCTGGCGGTGATGCTGGCGCTCGGAATCTGCATCGCCGCGCCCTGGGTGGCGCATCGCGCGTTTCGGCTGAAGCCCAACGATGAGCGATCGTCGGCCGCGCTCGACGCGTTCAAGCTCATCGGCCCGCTTACCGGGATCTTCACCGCATTCCTGCTCCTTCAATCGGTCAATCGCCTGAACGATGCACGCAAGCTGGTCGAGAGCCAGGCGATGAACCTGTTGCAGCTCGACCGTGCGCTGGGCCGCGTCGAGTCCAGTGAGGCCGTCCTGGCGCGCCAATCGGTGCGCGACTATGCCCGCATCCTGGTCGATCGCGGCTGGCCGGCGATGCGTGCCCAGCGGCCGAGCCCCGATGTCGCGACGGCTCTGGGTGTGTTGTCGGAGCGTATCGACGCGCTGGCTCGAGCGTCGGCGGGAGACCGCAGCGCGCTCGAATTGATCTCGGCCGGCCTGGAAGCGATCGGCGATGTCCAGTCGCAGATCGAGGCGGCGGCGGCAGGTGGTTTGCCGGACACGTTCTGGCTCGCGGTCATTCTGCTTTTGCTGCTGATGGTGGCCGAAGCGGCGATGATCGTGCCAAGATGGCCGGTGATCCTGCCGCTGGCCGGCTATTCCGGCGCGGTCGGCCTCCTGATCGGCCTGTTGTTCGTGATGGACCGGCCCTTTCTCGGCGATCAGAGTGCCGATCCCTCTCCGATCGAGCGCAGCATCGTGACGCTCGATCTCCGCGCCCAACTCATGTCGCGGCCACCGCAGGCTCGGCCATGAGACCCCCTTCCAACAGTCCGGACCCCGGCCCATGCGCGTCCTCTTGATCCTGATCGCCTTCGGCATGATCGCCGTACCGGCCCTCATCGCGCTGGCGCGGCGCGATCTGCCGCGCGGGCGGCGCATCTTCAACGCGCTGGTGATCTTTCTCGCGCCGGCCTTTGCGCTCGGGCTGATCCATGGCGTGCCGGAACTCGACGGTCGCGCCCTGCAGAACCCGGTCGCCTGGACGACGCTGCGGCTGGTACTGTCGGGCCTGGCTTTGATCCTGCCCTGGTGCCTTTACGTCTGGCTCGTCGGTCGCAGGCCCTGACGCCGCGAGCCCTGACATCACGGACCATGACCATGACCGAGCCCGCCGATAAACCCCCGATCGACCATGCCTTCACCGGCGACAAGCGCGGCCCGGCCCAGGACCCAACCTATGCCGGCGCGCTCTCCTTCATGCGGCGGCGCTATTCCAAGGATGTCTCCGGCTGCGATCTGGTCATCTGGGGCGTGCCCTTCGATCTCGCCGTCTCGAACCGGCCGGGCACGCGCTTTGGACCACAGGCGCTGCGCCGGGCCAGCGTCATCTTTGACGGCGATGCGCAATATCCCTCACGCACCGATCCGTTCGAGCAGCTGAGCGCCGTCGATTATGGCGACTGTCTGCTGCCACGCAGTGATCTGCAGGGTTGTGCGCGGGCGATCGAGCAGGAGGCGGCCGGCATTCTCGCCTCGGGCGCGCATCTGGTCACGCTGGGCGGCGACCATTTCATTACGCTGCCGCTGCTGCGCGCCCATGTCGCCCGCCATGGCAAGCTCGCGCTGGTGCAGTTCGACGCCCATCAGGACACCTGGGACGACGGCGTCGGCGCGATCAGCCACGGCGCCTTCGTGCTGGAGGCGGTCCGCGAAGGGCTGATCGACACGGATCGCTCGATCCAGATCGGCATCCGCACCGTCGCGCCGCGCGATTGCGGCATCGATGTGCTCGACGCCTACGCCGCGCATGAGCTGGGGGTCACCGGCACGATCGCGCGAATCAGGCAGCGCGTCGGCGCAGGCCCGGCCTATCTCACATTCGACATCGACGCGCTCGACCCTGCTTTTGCGCCGGGCACGGGAACGCCGGTCGCCGGCGGCTTCACCTCGGATCAGGCGCTGCGGATGGTCTGGGGCATCCGCGACCTCGACTTTCGGGGCATGGACGTCGTCGAGGTCTCTCCGCCCTACGACCATGCGGATGCGACTGCGATCGCGGGCGCGGCCGTGGCGCAGCACTACATCCAGGCGCTGGCGCTGAAGAAGAGCGGTTGAATCGGGATGTGAGGGCGCCAAACCAACATGCAAGGGGCTCCCCGCGCTGGATCCAATTCGCGGAGAACGCATCATTGACAGCACGCCGTCCCTCCATCATATCCAGCTCCATGATCACGAAGCTGTCCCGACGTCGCACGAACCAGGCCGCCCTTGCGCGACCGCGATGATGCTCGGCTGTTCGTCCGAATGTCCGCGACCGCGCCCCGAGCGCGGTTTTTTTATGCCTGAAGCCGGCCAAGTAATTCATACCTGCCAAAGACTTCACACCTGCCAAGCACTTCGCTTTCGCACCCATCGGGGGTCCAGATGAGCCAGAACCTGAAATCCATTTTCATCGACGGAGAGGCCGGCACCACGGGGCTCGGCATCCGCGAGCGGCTGGCGGCTGTGCCCGAGGTGGTGGTCAAGAGCATCGATCCCGACAAGCGCAAGGACCCCGCCGCGCGCAAACAGATGATGGCGGATGTCGATCTCGTCGTCCTCTGCCTGCCCGACGACGCGGCCAAGGAATCGGTCGCGCTCGCCGACGAACTCGGCGGCGCCTCGCCGAAGATCGTCGATGCCTCGACCGCCTATCGCGTCGCGCCGGACTGGGTCTATGGCTTTGCCGAGCTTGCGCCGGGCCACGCCGCGAAGATCGCTAACGCCAATCGCGTCTCGAACCCCGGGTGCTATCCAACCGGCGCCATCGCCCTGTTGCGGCCGCTGGTCGATGCCGGGCTGCTGGCTCAGGACCATCCGATCACCATCAACGCGGTCTCGGGTTATTCCGGCGGCGGCAAGAGCATGATCGAAGCCTATGAGGCGGGCACGGCACCGGCCTTCGAGCTTTACGGCCTCGGCCTCAAGCACAAGCACCTGCCCGAACTGCAGGAATATGCCCGGCTGACGCGGCGGCCGATCTTCATTCCTTCGGTCGGCGATTTCCGGCAGGGCATGCTGGTCTCGATCCCGCTGCATCTCGACCTGTTGCCCGGTAAACCGAAAGCAGCCGATCTGCAGGATGCGCTGGCTGAGCACTATGCCGGCTCGACCTATGTGAGCGTCGTGCCGGCGAGCCAGGCGGGCGGCAAGCTGGAGCCCGAGGCGCTGAACGACACCAACAGGCTGGAACTGCGCGTCTTCGGCGATGACGATCTGCGCCAAGCCGTGATGGTCGCGAAGCTCGACAACCTCGGCAAGGGCGCCTCTGGTGCCGCCGTCCAGAACATCCGCCTGATGCTGGGACTGGCTGAGAAGTAGGGCGCTTTCCTTCTCGCCTCGCGGGAGAAGGCGGCACGGTAAATTCGTGACGGATGAGGACAGAGCCTCGACCGTAAACAAGAAAAGGGCCGCTCGCGCGACCCTTCCCTCATCCGTCTGCTGCGCAGACACCTTCCCCCCAGGGGAGAAGGGAAAACGCCTCAGCCCTTGTAAGCGACGAAATTCTGCTGCTGCGTGCCGAGACCCTCGATGCCGAGCTTGACGACCTCGCCGCCCTTCAGGAAGCGGGGCGGCTTGAAGCCGAGCCCGACGCCGGGAGGCGTGCCGGTCGTGATGACGTCGCCCGGATCCAGTCGCATGAACTGGCTGATGTAGTGGACGAGATAGGCGGCGCCGAAGATCATCGTCTTGGTCGAGCCGTTCTGGACGCGCTCGCCATCGACTTCGAGCCACATGCCGAGGTTCTGGACGTCCGCGATCTCGTCGGGCGTGACCAGCCAGGGGCCGAGCGGGCCGAAGGTCGGGCAGCCCTTGCCCTTGGCCCATTGCCCGCCGCGCTCGGTCTGGAACTCGCGCTCCGAGACGTCGTTGCAGACGCAGAAGCCGGCGATAGCGGCCATCGCATCCTTCTCCTCGATATAGGACCCGCCATCGCCGATCACGATCGCGAGCTCGACCTCCCAGTCCGTTTTCACCGAGCCCTTGGGAATCATGACGTCGTCATTGGGGCCGACGATGCAGTTGGGGGCCTTGTTGAAGAGAATCGGCTCGGCGGGAATCGCTGCGCCGGTCTCGGCGGCGTGGTCGGCGAAGTTGAGCCCGACTGCGATGAAATTGCGCACATCGCCAACGCAGGCGCCAAGCCGAGGCGACCCCGACACGGCAGGCAGCGATTCGGGGTCCAGTGCCTTGATCTTCGCCAGCGAGGCGGCGGTCAGGGCCTTGCCGGCCAGGTCCGGAATGGTGCCCGAGAGGTCGCGCAGGACGCCCTTTGAATCGAGCAAGGCCGGCTTTTCCTGGCCCAGCGCACCGTAGCGTAGCAGTTTCACGTCGTTTCCCCCGTTTCAAACGATCTAATTGGGAGGCGAACCTGACAAGATGGCGTCGCCAAAGACAAGCCTGTTCGCACGCATGGCGCTGCTGCATGGCGGCCCCGGTTCGATTGTTGCGCGAATGCCACGAGCACGCTGAAATCCGCATGCCTGCAAATTGTGCCGAGGCTGTTCGGATTCGGACCGGAATCCCGAAAAGGCTCGATAGTTCTTATATAAACGATCTTTTTGGGCGACCTTTCGAGCCGGCAATGCAAAAAACCTCCGATTTGGACCAATTTCGCGCCTTCCCTTGCGGAAAGAGGCCTGTCCGTGGCGGAATCGCGGCATTAAAGGCGGGATTGCGGCGGCCAACGGCTCAGGCCATGCTCCTGATCGAGCGGGGCGATGAAGCCCCGGACAAAGCGAGAGACGGGATGGATTCGATGAAGGGCATCGTTCGCAAAGCTGCTGCTGCCGCCACGGTTTCGGTCGCAGCCCTTCTCGCCGCCGGCGCGGCTCAGGCGAGTTCCTTTGCCATCCGCAGCGGCCAGAGCGCCGAGGGCCTCGGCATGGCCTATGCGGGTGCCGCCTCGGGCGGCATCGGCATGGGCGCGATGGCCTGGAACCCCGCGACGATCACGATGTTCCCGGGCCGCAACAGCCAGTGGAACTACACCTATCTCAATGCCAGCGCGTCGTATGACCCGACCTCGACGACACGGCTGGGTGCACCGAACGGCCCGGCGAGCCCGGTCCAGAATGGCACCGGCAATATCGGCGGCGACGGCGCCGGCATCCCGGCCTCCTATTCCGCCTGGCAGCTGACCGACCGGTTCTGGATCGGCCTGACCACGGGCGCCCCCTATGGGCTGCGCTCCAAGCCAGAGAATCAGGTCCATGCCGCGCAGGTCTATGGCCGCTCCGCCAAGTTGATGACGATCAACGTCTCCCCAACGATCGGCTACAAGGTCAGCGACTGGCTTTCCGTCGGCGCCGCATTGCAGGTCCAGTATTTGGACACCAAGCTGAAGACAGCTTCCGGCATCGCTCCGACGGCGGCACCCGTCATCATCGAAGGCGATACGATCGATTTCGGCTATCGCATCGGCGCGACGCTGACGCCGAGGGACGGCACCACCATCGGTATCGCCTATCGCTCGTCGATCAGGCAGACCCTGGAGGGCAGCTTCCGCACGCCTCTCGGCATCGTCCCGATCAAGGCCAATCTCAACCTGCCGGATTCGGTCGTGTTTGGCGTCTCGCAGGTCATCAACGACCAGTGGCAGGCCCATCTCGGCGTCGAGTGGACGAACTGGAGCCGCTTCCGGCGCATTCCGCTGGTCAACGAACTCACCGGCGGGCCACTCGCGGCTTTGCCCAGCCTGAACTTCGTCTATGACGATTCCTGGTTCTTCAGCACCGGTCTTGAATACAAGTACAACCGCGACCTGACGCTGCGAGCCGGCGTCGCCTACGAACTCTCGGCCGTCAACGACCAGAATCGGACGATCTACATCTCCGACAACGACCGGCTCTGGCTCTCGGCCGGCGCCAGCTATCAGGTCACCGACAAGCTGAAGCTCGATCTCGGCTACACCTATATTCATGTGAACAAGGCGCGGGTGAGCTACACCGGCGCCCATCCGCAGCAGGCCGCCGTCTTCTACACCGCCGAGGCCAAGCCCCATATCCACATCGTTTCTGCAGGCCTGACCTATCGCTGGGACAATCCGGCGGAGACGATCCCGGTGCAGCCGGTCGTCCGCAAGTACTGAGCGCACGGTCCCCTTCAACGGAAACGCCGGCCTTCGGGCCGGCGTTTTTGTCTGTGATGAGTTGCGGCCGGGCGCGTCATCGACCTGCTCGAGCGCTTTGATCTGCCGCTCGTTGGTGTCTGCGATGACGACGCGATGCCGCCGCGGATTGCGCGATCGGCGTCTTTCGTACAGCGTTGCCGTGGGTAAGCGCGACGCCCCGCCCATGCCGCGACCTTGCGCCGATCGAGCGATCCGGGTTCCGGCATGACGGCGAGGACCGCCTGAACGCGGGTTTGACCGCGGCCTTTGATCTGGATTCTGACGTTTTCGCCGGAAGGCGACGCACTGCCGCCCTCCGGTCGTCCGATTGAATCCGCTCTGCAACGATGAGGCAACCGCAGCTTCAACCAAAGCGCGAGAGGCTCCGATCGATTTGGACGGCGCCGGCCGGCGAGGCGATCACGCCTCGCCATTCTCCTCCGGAGCCGGGCCGGCCTCGACTTCGGCCTCTTCGCTCTCGCCCTCGTCGCCGATGCGCTCGACGGAGACGACCTTCTCGCTGGCGTCGGTGTTGAACACCGTGACGCCCTGCGTCGAGCGGCCGGCGATGCGGATGCGGTTGCCCGGGCCGGCATCGACCGGCACGCGGATGACCTGGCCGCCATCGGTCACCAGCATGATCTGGTCGCGGTCGTCGACCGGGAAGGAGGCGATCAGCTTGCCGTTGCGGTCGTTGACGACCATGGCGACGATGCCCTTGCCGCCGCGCCCGGTGACCCGGTACTCGAAGGACGAGGTGCGCTTGCCGTAGCCCTTCTCCGACAGGGTCAGGATGAACTGCTCGGCCAGCTGCATCTCGACGCGCTTGGCGCCGAGTTCGACCTCGCCGGCCGTCTCTTCGCCATCGGTCGCGACCTCCGCCACATCCTCGCCTTCGCCGGTGAGGGCGCGGCGCTGGGCGGCGGCGTCCTTGAGGTAGGTCGCCCTTTCCTCCGGCGTCGCGTCGAGATGGTGCAGGATCGCCATCGAGATGACGATATCGCCCTTGCCCAGATTGATGCCGCGCACGCCGGTCGAGTCGCGGCCCTTGAAGACACGCACCTCCGGCACGGCAAAGCGGATGCACTGGCCGAGCGCGGTCGTCAGCAGCACGTCGTTGCCCTCGGTGCAGATCTGCACATCGACGATGGCGTCGCCCTCGTCGAGCTTCATCGCGATCTTGCCGGCGCGGTTGACATTGACGAAGTCCGACAGCTTGTTGCGCCGGACGCCGCCCGAGGCGGTGGCGAACATCACGTCGAGCGTCTCCCAGCTCTCCTCGTCCTCCGGCAGCGGCATGATCGTGGTGATGCGCTCGCCCTTTTCCAGCGGCAGCATGTTGACCAGCGCCTTGCCCTTGGCGTTCGGCGCCGCCAGCGGCAGCCGCCAGACCTTCTCCTTGTAGACTTGGCCGAGCGAGGAGAAGAACAGGACCGGCGTATGCG
>QBLV01000017.1:29064-48009 GCA_003241815.1 Hyphomicrobiales bacterium
TATGCGTGTTGGCGACAAAGAGGCGGGCGACGAAATCCTCGTCGCGGGTCGCCATGCCGGAGCGGCCCTTGCCGCCACGCTTTTGCGCCCGATAGGTCGAAAGCGGCACCCGCTTGATGTAGCCGGCATGGGACACGGTCACGACCATGTCCTCGCGGGCGATCAGATCTTCGTCGTCAAGGTCGGAGCCCCAATCCTGGATCACGGTGCGGCGCGGCGTTGCAAAGGCAGCCTTCACCTCGGCGAGCTCGGTCTTGATGATGTCCTGGATGCGGATTCGCGAGCGCAGGATGTCGAGGTAATCGGCGATCTCGGTGGCGAGCTTCTGCAACTCGTCGCCGATCTCGTCGCGCCCCAGAGCGGTCAGGCGGGCGAGGCGCAGCTCGAGGATGGCGCGGGCCTGAGCGTCCGACAGGCGATAGGTGCCGTCTGCGTTGATCGGGTGGCGCGGATCATCGACCAGCGCGATCAGCGGGGCGATGTCCTCGGCCGGCCAGTCGCGGTCCATCAGCGAGGCATGGGCTGCGGCCGGCGTCGGCGCGGTGCGGATCAGGCGGATGACCTCGTCGATATTGGCCACCGCCGTCGCCAGGCCGCAGAGCACATGGGCGCGCTCGCGGGCCTTGTTGAGCAGGAAGCGGGTGCGCCGTGAGACGACCTCCTCGCGGAACTCGACGAAGGCGACGATGAAGTCCTTCAGGTTCAGGACTTCGGGGCGCCCGCCGGTCAGCGCGACGAAGTTGCAGCCGAACGAGGTCTGCAACTGGGTGAAGCGGAAGAGCTGGTTGAGCACCACATCGGCCAGCGCGTCGCGCTTGATCTCGATGACGACGCGCACGCCCTCGCGGCTGGATTCGTCGCGGAGGTCCGAGATGCCCTCGATGCGCTTCTCGCGCACCATGTCGGCGATCTTCTCGACCATCGAGGCCTTGTTCACCTGATAGGGAACCTCGGTGACGATGATCGCCTCGCGCTCCTTGCGCAGCTCCTCGATATGCGTCTTGGAGCGCATCACGACCGAGCCGCGGCCGGTGTGATAGGCCGAGTGGATGCCGCTGCGGCCCATGATCGAGGCGCCGGTCGGGAAGTCCGGCCCGGGCACGATCTCGATCAGCTCGTCGATGGTGATCTCGGGATTGTCGATCAGCGCGACGCAGGCGTCGATGACCTCGCCGAGATTATGGGGCGGGATATTGGTCGCCATGCCGACCGCGATGCCGCCGGCGCCGTTGACGAGCAGGTTCGGATAGCGCGCCGGCAGAACCTTGGGCTCGCGTTCCTTGCCGTCGTAGTTGGGCTGGAACTCGACGGTGTCGAGATCGAGATCTTCCAGGAGCGGCATCGCCGCCTTGTCGAGCCGGGCTTCGGTGTAACGATCGGCGGCGGGTGAATCGCCGTCCATCGAGCCGAAATTGCCCTGGCCGTCGATCAGCGGCAGGCGCAGCGAGAAATCCTGCGCCATGCGCACCAAGGCGTCATAGACCGCGAGATTGCCGTGCGGATGGTATTTACCCATCGTGTCGCCGACGATGCGGGCGCATTTGGTGTAGGGCCGGTCGGGCAGGTTCTTGTTCTCGTGCATCGAGAACAGGATGCGCCGGTGCACGGGCTTGAGGCCGTCGCGAACGTCGGGCAGAGCGCGACTCACGATCACGCTCATGGCGTAATCGAGATAGCTCTTCTTCATCTCGTCGGTGATGGCGATCGGCTTGATGTCGCCGCCGAAATGCGGCTCGTCCGGGCGCTTGTCGTCTTTGTCGTCGCTCAAGGGATTGGGTCCCGATTCCTGCTATTTTTCAGCCTTCTGGCTAACCGATTTCGGTGGTTTAGGCCAGCGAAAGGCTCATTTCTCCCGTGAAATTAAAGCCCTTCGATATCAATGGCTTGTCTGGGTTTTTCAGGCGCGCCGCCGACGGCGGTCGTGGGCGTGCCCCACAGCCGCCGCAATCGCTCCGCGTCGTTGCGGATGAGCCGCGAAGCCGCGCCGATCCGGAACGACGCGGATGTAGCGGGAGAAGCAAACAGCCGTGCCGGCCTGTCTTGGCTCACGCCTTCGTCAGCACATAGGTTCCCGGCGCATCCTCCAGCGCCGACAGTTTCCCAGTGCCCGGCTCGCGCGCCGGTACGCGCGCTGGTGCCTGCTTTTCCAGCCATGCAGCCCAGTGCGGCCACCAGGAGCCGGGATGTTCGCTGGCCCTGGCGATCCAGTCCTCGTAGGCGCCGGTGGCAACCCCGCCGGTCCAGTACTGATACTTCACCTTGGCCGGGGGGTTGACCACGCCTGCGATGTGCCCAGATCCCGCCACCACATATTCGACCGGGCCACCGAAGCATTGCGAGCCGATGAAGACCGACTGAGCCGGGGCGATATGGTCCTCCCGCGTCGCGAGATTGTAGACGGGAATCCTGACCTTCCCGAGGTCCAGCGTCTTGCCGCCGATCGTCATCTGGCCCTTCGAGAGCCGGTTTTCGAGATAGCAGTTGCGCAGGTAGAAGGAGTGGTTGGCCGCCGGCATCCGCGTCGAATCCGAATTCCAGTAGAGCAGGTCGAACGGTGTCGGCGCCTTTCCCTTGAGGTAGTTGTTCACCGCATAGGACCAGATCAGGTCATTGGGCCGCAGCATGTTGAAGGCGCCGGCCATCTTCGCCCCATCGAGATAGCCGCTCTTGGTCATCTGCTCCTCGATCGCGCGGATCTGCTCCTCGTCGACGAAGACGGAGAGTTCGCCGGCCTGCGAGAAATCGACCTGCGTCGTGAAGAAGGTCGCGCTGTCGATGCGCTTGTCCTTCACTGCGGCCATATAGGCCAGCGTGACGCCCAGCAGGGTGCCGCCGACGCAGTAGCCGATCGCGCTGACCTTTTTCTCGCCCGTCGCCAACTCGATCGCGTCCAGCGCCGCGAAGATGCCCTCGCGCATGTAGCTCTCGAAATCCTTGGCCGCGTGGCGCTCGTCCGGGTTGACCCAGGAGATGCAGAATACGGTCAGCCCCTGCGCTACGCACCAGCGGATGAAACTCTTTTCGGCATTGAGATCGAGGATGTAGAACTTGTTGATCCAGGGCGGCACGATCAGGAGAGGGCGCTTCAGCACGGTCTCGGTTGAAGGCGCGTACTGGATCAGCTCCATGATGTCGTTGCGGAAGATCACCTTCCCGGGCGTGGAGGCGATGTTGACGCCGATCTGGAAGGCGCCCGGATCCGACTGGCGGATCTTGAGTTCGCCACGGCCCGCCTCGATGTCCTCGGCCAGCATCTTCATGCCGCGTACCAGGTTCTCGCCATTTTCCCGCAGCGTCTCGCGCAGGAGTTCGGGGTTGGTCGCGATGAAGTTTGAGGGCGAGAGCGCGCTGGCGATCTGCTTGACGTAGAAGCGCGCCTTCTCGCGGGTGTGCGGATCGAGATCCTCGGCCTTGTCGACCATCGTTTCGGCCCAGCGCGAGCCGATGAGATAGGCCTGCTTGATGAAGTCGAACATCGGATGGCCCGACCAGTCCGGGTCGGCGAAGCGGGCGTCGCGCTTGTCGGGCTCGGCAACCGGCTGGGCGTCCTCGCCATTGGCGCGCTTGAGCATCGTGCTCCAGAGATTGAGGAAATCGCCGGTCAACGAGGCCTGCGCCTCGATGATCTTGCGGGGATCGGAGACCCAGCTTTCAGCGACGCGCCCCAGCGTCTTGACCATCTCGCTGGCCTCGTCGGCCTGGCCGCCCTTGGCCTCGCCGCGCTCGATCGGTTTGAGATAGGCGGCCGTGACCTTGCCGTATTCCTCGACGAGCCGGCCCATATTCTGCGCGAACTGGTCCAAATCCGGCACCGGCGCCCCGCCCGAGGGGGCTGCATCCGCGGGCTTTTCGTCCGCTCGCCGGTTCATCGCGTTCTCCCCGTCGCATTCTTCTGCGGGGATGCTCATGCTCCCCCTTTTGGACCTATTAAGGACGTAGCGGATATCTTTGACAAAGAGAATTCGGCACAGGGAATTCCGCAACCGCGCCGGAACGCTCCAGGCCGTTCAGGGGCGTGACCATGTCGCCGCAGGGCGCCAAGACGATCACGGCAAGCCAAGAGATTCGTCCAGGAACGCGAGCGGGAACGCGACTGAGCGATGCCCCCCTGTTGCTATCGGCTCCGCCGTCACGCATCAGGCACCGCCCGAATGCGATACGGCCGGAGTTGGCGATGCCGGAGTCGCCTGTGATTGAATCTTGCGTTTCGCGGGGTCTCGTGACCAAAGATGCGGCGCGAGGCGGCTGCGACGCAACCTTCTGATGCCGTGCTTGGCAGACAAGGGCATTGGCAGGACGCCACGAGCCAAGCCTCGCTGAATTTGAGATGTGCCGGATCCGGCGAAGGACCTGTTCGAGATGGCCGATTTTCACCGCATCAAGCGCCTGCCGCCTTATGTTTTCGAGCAGGTCAACAAGATCAAGGCCGCCGAGCGCGCCAAGGGCGTCGACATCGTCGATCTCGGCATGGGCAATCCGGACCTGCCGGCGCCCAAGCATGTCATCGAGAAGCTGATCGAGACGGCCGGCAAGCCGCGCACGGATCGCTATTCGGCCTCCAAGGGTATCGGCGGCCTGCGCCGCGCCCAGGCTGGTTATTACGAGCGCCGCTTCGGCGTGAAGCTCAACCCCGAGACGCAGGTCGTCGCCACGCTGGGCTCGAAGGAAGGCTTCGCCAATATGGCGCAGGCTATCACCGGCCCTGGCGATGTGGTGCTCGTCCCCAATCCGAGCTATCCGATCCACGCCTTCGGCTTCCTGATGGCGGGTGGCGTCATCCGCTCCGTGCCCGCCGAGCCGACGCCGGCCTTCTTCCCGGCCCTGGAGCGGGCGATGATCCATTCGGTGCCCAAGCCGATCGCGCTCGTCACCTGCTACCCCGCAAACCCGACTGCCTACACGGCCTCGCTGGATTTCTACCGGGATCTCGTCGCCTTCGCGAAGAAGCATGAGCTGATTCTTCTCTCCGACCTCGCCTATGCCGAGGTCTATTTCGACGAGAACGACCCGCCGCCCTCGATGCTCCAGGTTCCCGGCGCGATGGACGTCACCGTCGAGTTCACCTCAATGTCGAAGACCTTCTCGATGGCGGGCTGGCGGATGGGCTTCGCTGTCGGCAATGAGCGCCTGCTGGCGGCGCTGGCGCGCGTGAAGTCCTATCTCGACTATGGCGCCTATACGCCGATCCAGGTCGCGGCGGCTGCCGCCCTGAACGGCCCCGACGACTGCATCCGCGAGATGCGCGACATCTACCGCAAGCGCCGCGATGCGCTGGTCGAGAGCTTCGGCAAGGCCGGCTGGGAGTTTCCCGCGCCTGCCGCTTCCATGTTCGCCTGGGTGCCGATCCCCGAGAAGTTCCGCCATCTCGGCTCGCTGGAGTTCTCCAAACTGCTGATCGAGAAGGCGGAGGTCGCTGTCGCGCCGGGCATCGGCTTCGGCGAGCACGGCGACGACTATGTCCGCATCGCCATCGTCGAGAACGAGCAGCGCATCCGCCAGGCCGCCCGCAATGTCGGCCGCTTTCTCAAGACGGCTGATGAGCGGCTCCACAACGTCATCCAGATGCCGAAGGCGGGGTAGGGGGCTTCTCTCGACATCGGGGCTCTTCTCAACGCCGCTCCACCCCGCCGTCATTCCGGACAGGCCGCTTTAGCGGCGCCAATCCGGAATCCATCATAGAGCGCCATCGTGCCTTACGATGGATTCCGGGCCTCCGCTTCCCTGCGCCCGGAATGACGGCGCGTACGAGTGACGGGCTGACAGTCAGAAGGCTGGACCCCGCCCGGAAAACATGGGAACTGCTTCGTAACGGACAGGCTCGTCCGGCTCGGGGTTTCAGCGCGCGATGTTCAGCAAAGGCCGTCTGGTCGCTATCGGTGTCGGCCTGTTCGCGCTGGTCTGTCTGGTCGCCACTTATGATTATTCGCGCGGACGCGTGCCGCAGACAAACTCCCCCCTCGTCGCCGACGTCCTGACTGCGACCGTCGCGCGCGAATGCGGTCGCGACGCGACCGAGATCGTCGCGCGTCACCTGCCGCCGGGTATCGAACGGGCGGCAGCCGAGAAGATTCTCGCAACGGTCGGCATCGTGCCGCCGCAGCCCTGGTTCTGGACTCCGGCGATCGAGAACGCCACGACCTGGACCGGCGACACGCTGGAGGCTCTGCACACCATCAAGGCCACGGCCTTCGGCACCAATCTGCTGCGCATCCACCTGACCTTCACGGACGGCAAGCTGCAGCGGCTCGCAGCAGAAGTGGTGTGCCGCTTCGGGTGAAGCCCGAAAAAAGCTTCGCCGTTGACTCGCGGCCTCGCCTCATGCGACGCCGCGACCATGACAAAAGAGACCGCCCAGACCGCCTCCCAGCCCCTGCGAATTGGCCTTGTCGGGCTGGGAACCGTCGGCGCCTCCGTGCTGCGCATCCTGCGCCGGCAGGAAAACGCGTTGAGCGAGCGCTGCGGCCGCGCGATCCGCGTCACCGCCGTCTCGGCCCGCGACCGCACGCGTGATCGCGGCATCGATCTCGGGGGCCTGACCTGGTTCGACGATCCCGTGGCGCTGGCGAAATCCGATGAGATCGATTGTCTGGTCGAGCTGATCGGCGGCTCGGACGGCCCGGCCAAGGCCGCCGTCGAGGCTGCGCTGGCGGCGGGTAAATCGGTCGTCACGGCCAACAAAGCCCTGCTCGCCCATCACGGTATTGCGCTGGCGACGCTTGCCGAGCAGAACGGCGTCGCGCTTGCCTTCGAGGCCTCGTCGGCTGGTGGCATCCCGATCGTCAAGACGCTGCGCGAGGCGCTGGCCGGCAACACCGTCACGCGAATCTACGGAATTCTCAACGGCACCTGCAACTACATCCTCTCCCGCATGGAGCTTGAAGGGCTGACCTTCGAGGCTTGCCTCAAGGACGCGCAGCGCCTGGGCTATGCCGAGGCCGATCCGACTTTCGACGTCGAAGGCTACGACACGGCCCATAAGCTCGCCATCCTCACCAGCCTCGCATTCGGGACGAAGATCGACGCCGAAGCGATTCATGTCGAAGGCATTTCCTCGATCACACCGCTCGATCTGAAAATGTCCGATGAGCTTGGTTACCGGATCAAACTGCTCGGCGTCGCCGAACGCACGAAGACCGGCATCGAGCAGCGCGTCCACCCGACCATGGTGCCGAAGTCGTCCGCCATCGCGCAGGTGATGGGTGTGCTCAACGCCGTCACCGTCGATGCCGATGCGGTGCGCGAACTCACGCTGGTCGGCCCCGGTGCCGGCGGCGACCCGACAGCCTCGGCCGTCGTCGCCGATATCGCCGACGTTGCGCGCGGCACCGCGGGGCTGCCCTTTGGCCTGCCGGTCGCGCGGCTGGAGACGGCGGCGCGGGCGGCGATGCAGCGCCATGAGGGCGGCTACTATGTCCGCCTCTCGGTCATTGACCGGCCGGGGTCCGCCGCCGCCATCGCGACGCGCATGGCTGAAGCCGAGATCTCGCTGGAAAGCATCGTGCAGCGCCGCTCGGCGGCCGCCGCCGCGCAGGATCCGGCTGGCCGCTCCGGCGCGCCCGTGCCCGTCGTGCTGATCACCTACGCCACCAGCGAGGCTGCGATCCGTGCGGCGCTGGAAAAGGTCACCGCCGACGGCCATGTCGCCGAACCGCCGCAGGTCATCAGGATCGAGCGGGAATAGGCAAAAGGCAGTCGGCAGAAGTTCGTCCGATTGCCGTCCGCCCATTCCGACTGCCAAAGGAGCCACCTATGTCTGAAGATCTCCGAATTTCCTCGTCCCAGATCATCGAGCGCTATCTCTCGATGGAGTTGGTGCGCGTCACCGAGCGCGCGGCGGTCTCGGCGGCGCGCCTTCGAGGCCATGGCAACGAGAAGGCAGCGGACCAGGCGGCGGTGGACGCGATGCGGCGCGAACTCAATCGCTTGCCGATCGACGGCGAAATCGTCATCGGCGAGGGCGAGCGCGACGAGGCTCCGATGCTCTTCATCGGCGAAAGGGTCGGTACCAGGCAGGGCCCCAAGGTCCATATCGCGGTCGATCCGCTCGAAGGCACGACGCTCTGCGCCAAGGACATGCCTGATTCGATCGCCGTGATGGCGATGGCCGAGGCCGGAAAGCTCCTGAACGCGCCTGACGTCTATATGGACAAGATCGCGATCGGCCCGGGTTATGCTCGCGGCGTCGTCGATCTTGACGCCTCGGCGACCGACAATATCCATGCGCTCGCCAAGGCCAAGGGCGTCAAGCCAAGCGAAATCTCGACGCTGATCATGGACCGTCCGCGCCACGCCAAGTTGATCGAGGAGGTCCGCAAGACCGGTTGCTCGATCCGCCTGATCACCGATGGCGACGTCGCTGGCGTGATCTACTGCACCGAGCCGCACAAGACCGGCATCGATCTCTATCTCGGCATCGGCGGCGCGCCCGAGGGCGTGCTGGCGGCAGCAGCCTTGCGCTGCGTCGGTGGCCAGATGCAGGGCCGCCTGATTCTCGACACCGAGGAGAAGCGCGCGCGCGCCCTGACCATGGGCATCACCGACCCCAACAAGAAGTACAGCATGGAAGAGATGGCCTCGGGCGACACCATCGTCTGCGCCACCGGCGTCACCGATGGCGGCATGCTGAAGGGCGTGAAGTTTGGCCGGGAGGTCATCGAGACCGAGACGATCGTCTATCGCTCGATCACCGGCACGGTGCGCCGCATCCATGGCGAGCATCGCGACTTCGGCAAGTTCAAGCTCGATTGAGCAAAACCGGGCGGCGCTTGCCTTCGCCGCCGCCGATCGGACAATGAGTGAAGAGCGGTCGGGCCTCCCGGCCGCTCTTTCGCGTCGACGGGCGGTTCAAGCCTCGATCGCGCCATTCGGCAGCGTGCGCTCCGACAGCGCCCCCCCGGCCAGCGTGTGCTCGACGCAGCCATCGACATGGCGGGCGAGCACGGCTTTGGCGCGGGCGGTGTCGCGTCGCATCGCGCAGTCGAGCAGGGTCTGGTGCTCCTGCGCCGCGATCTCGCCCCGGAAGATCACCGCGACCATCTGGTAGCGCAGATACTTGTCGTAGATCGCAGCATGGGTCTCCAGAAGCACCTGGGAGCCGCAGGCCGAAATCAGCGCGTGATGGAACTCCCAGTCATAGCGCTTCCAGAGTTCGGGCTCGCCGCGATCCTGAGCCAGCATCCGCCGCTCCATCCGGGCGAGCTTGTGATGCGCCGCGACGACGCGACCCTCCCATTCCATGTCGCCGGCTTCGAAGGACTGCGCCAGCGCGTGCCCTTCCAGTAGCAGCCGCATCGCCGCAATTTCCCGCAGATTGGTGGCTGATACGGGCGCCACCGCGAAGCCCTTTTGCCCCTCCGCCTCGATCAGCCCTTCCGAGGCGAGCCGGTTGAGCAGTTCGCGCAGCGTGCTGACGCTCGCGCCATAGCTCTCGCGCAACAACTCTAGCCTCAGCTTTTGTCCGGGAGCGAGGCGCCCGAAGATGATGTCGGCACGTATGCGCCTGTAGGCCGTCTCGCCGATGGAGGGCGGTGGGGGCGTGATGCTGAGCATGATCTGCCTTGGACTCGGTGTCCGGTGCGGAGGGAGCAATCCATTTTGCGCCGAACGGCAACGCATCATAGCGCAAGCTGCGTTGGGATCAATTCATAGGGTAAAACCAAAAACCTCATATGAAATGGCAAATCCATGTTGCGCCCTGGCGCGCTCGCGGCGATACTGCGCTCACAAGGCGGCGTCACAGTCCGCTCATCCGGGGAGGTTCACCATGGCCATTTCAATCGACAGGCGTGCTCTGATCGCCGGCGGCGCGGCCGTAGCGACGGCTGGCTTCAGCGGCGGCGCCTTTGCGCAAGCCAAGCCCAATCTGCGCTTCTCGGCGGTATTTTCCGAGCAGGACATTCGTGCCGAGATGATGAAGCGCTTCGGCGACGCGATCAAAGAGGACTTCACGCTCCAGCCCTATTACGGCGGCAACCTCTTCAAGCAGGGCACCGAACTGGTCGCCATGCAGCGCAACAACCTCGAGATGGGCAACATCGCGCCGCAGGACATCTCGAACCAAATCCCGGAATGGTCGATCGTGACCTCGGCCTATCTCTTCCGCGATGCTGACCATCTCAAGAAGGTCTTCGCCAGCGATGTCGGCGCCGATCTCAAAAAGGCCGCCGAAGACAAGCTCAACATCAAGATTCTGGGGCCTACCTATTTCGGCGCGCGCCAAATCGGTCTGAAGCCCAAGAAGAAGATCATGACCCCCGCCGACATGGCCGGCATCAAGCTGCGTATGCCCGGCGGCGACGCCTGGCAGTTCCTCGGACAGTCGGTCGGCGCCAACCCGACGCCGATGGCCTATGCCGAGGTCTATACCGGCCTGCAGAGCGGTGCGATCGACGGCCAGGACAACCCGCTGCCGAACGTCCAGAATATGAAGTTCTACGAGGTCTCCTCGCAGATCGTGCTGACCTCCCATCTCGTCGGCTTCGACCTGCTCTGCGTCACCGATCGCGTCTGGAAGGCGATGTCGCCACAGAAGCAGGCCGCCTTCCAGGCGGCTGCCGACGCCGCCATGGACTGGAGCGCCAAGCAGCACGTCGACAAGGAGAAGGAACTGGTCGATTTCTTCAAGAAGCAGGGCCTGGAGGTCTATACCCCCGATGTCGCCGCCTTCCGCGACTTCGCCCAGAAGAAATATCTCGCTTCCGACCTTGCCAAGAGCTGGAAGCCCGGCATGGTCGAGAAGATCAACAAGCTCTGATCGATCGGGGGCGGTGAGGGCGGGCGCGTGATGGATCGGCTGAGAGCGCTTGGCGGGTGGCTTTCCCGCCGAGCCGAGAATGTGCTGGTGCTGATGCTCGGCGCGATGTTTGCCGTCTTCATCCTGCAGATCGTCTTCCGCTACCTGCTCAACCTGCCGATCGGCTGGACGCATGAAATCAGCGTGATCCTCTGGCTCTGGATCGTGCTGTTCGGAGCGGCCTTCGTCACGCGCGAAAGCGACGAAATCCGCTTCGACATCATCTATGGCGCGGTCGGTGCCCGCGCCCGGCGGGTGATGGCGGTGGTCACGGCCGTCGCGCTCGTGGTGGTCTACACCATCTCCCTGCCTGCCATGGTCGATTACGTCACCTTCATGAAGGTCGAGCGCACGGCCTATCTCAAGCTGCCGTTCAATTGGGTCTATGCGATCTATCTCGCCTTCGCCGTGGCCGCGATCGCCCGCTATCTCTGGCTCGGCTGGCAGGCGCTGCGGGGCACCGCACCCGAGGCCTTCGATCCGACCAAGGCGGGATCGGGGGTATGACCAGCCCGTTCTCGCTGTGCATCCTCGCAATCGTCACGCTGTCGCTGCTTGGACTGCCGATCGGCCATGCCATGATCGCGGGCTCGATCGTCTATCTGTTGATGGCCGGCCAGGATCTCAGCATCGCCGCCGAGCAACTGCTCAACGGCATGTACACGAACTACGTCATCCTCGCCGTCCCGCTGTTCATCCTCGCCGCCGAGTTAATGAACATCGGCTCGATGACCGAACGCCTGCTGCGCTTCTGCAACGCCCTGGTCGGGCGATTCAGGGGAGGGCTCGCCCATGTC
The DNA here is from genome assembly GCA_003241815.1 of Hyphomicrobiales bacterium. Lineage (GTDB taxonomy): Bacteria > Pseudomonadota > Alphaproteobacteria > Rhizobiales > Beijerinckiaceae > Allobosea. The sequence goes on from QBLV01000017.1 coordinate 40,654, forward strand.
AATATCGTCCAGAGCCTGATCTTCGCGGGCATGTCCGGCTCGGCCATCGCGGACGCCGCCGGCACGGGCCGGATGATGCAGGCGATGATGACCAAGGACGGCAAGTACCCGGCGAGCTTCGCCGCGGCGCTCACCGCCGCGACGGCGGTCGTCGGGCCGATCATCCCGCCATCCATCCCGATGGTGCTCTATGCGCTGGTCTCGGACGCCTCGATCGGTTTCCTGTTCCTGGCCGGGGTCGTGCCCGGTCTGCTGATGGCGCTGGCGCAGATGGTGATCGTCGCTTTGGCGGCGAAGCGCCGCGATTTCCCGGTCGAGCCGCCGATCCCGTTGCGCGAACTGCCGGGCATCACCTGGAGCGCCTTCCCGGCGCTGATGATGCCGGTCGTCCTGCTCGGTGGCATCTATGGCGGCGCGACCACGCCGACTGAGGCGGCAGCCGTGGCAGCGGCCTATGCGCTGGCGATATCGGTGCTGCTCTACCGCAGCGTGTCCCTGCACTCCTTCTACGGCTCTCTCGCCTATAGCGCGCGTACCACCGCTGCCATCGGCATGCTCATCGCCGGTGCGCTGGTGTTCAACTATGTCGTCACGATCGAGAACATTCCCGAAAGCCTGAAAGTCCTGCTCTCGGGCTGGAACCTGTCGCCGCTTGGCTTCCTGCTCCTCGTCAACGTCATTCTGCTGGTGCTGGGTTGCCTGCTCGAAGGCACCGCGATCCTGCTCATCGTCGTGCCCGTCTTCATCCCGACGGCGAAGGCGCTCGGCATCGACATGGTGCATTTCGGCATCGTCGTGGTGGTCAACATCATGCTCGGGCTGATCACGCCGCCTTATGGCCTGCTGCTTTTCGTCATGAACAACATCACCGGCGTTCCGCTCAGGGATATCGTGAAGGAGTGCATGCCCTTCCTGCTCGCGATGGGCGTGGCGCTGGGGGTGATCACCCTCATGCCGGACATCGTCCTCTGGCTGCCGCGCCTGATGGGCTATCCGGGCTGATCGGCGGTCCAGGCCGAACCAACACATCACAGGTTCCAGCGTGACCAAGCCCATCTACGTCCTCAACGGTCCCAATCTCAATCGGCTCGGCACGCGCGAACCGCATCTCTATGGCTCGACGACGCTCGCCGAGGTCGAGGCGATGTGCCGCGCGGCGGCCGGCGGCACCGCGCTCGAATTCCACCAGTCGAATCGCGAATACGAGTTGATCGACTGGATCCACGAAGCGATCGACAATGGCTGCGCCATCGTCATCAACCCCGCCGCCTTCACCTTCACCTCGATGGCCATCCTCGACGCGCTCAAGATGTTTTCGGGTCCGATCATCGAGCTGCATATCACCAACATCCATCGCCGCGAGCCGATCTATCATCGCTCCTATGTCTCGCTGGCCGCGACCGCAATCATCGCCGGGCTCGGGGCGCAGGGTTACGCGGTGGCGGTTCGATCGGCGCTCGATCTCGCTCGCGCCAAGTCGGCCTGATCGCGGGTTGGGGACGGCTCGCGGCGCCTTAGGCAATACCGCGGTTGACGAAAGCGTCTGCCTGCGCGACGCCCTCCACCCATGAGTCTCGAACCCCCGCGCGCCTTTCTCGGCGTCACCCGTTCCGTCCTGGGCAGGCCCTGGCGCGATCGGCTCGATGCGGCAGGCCTCGGCCGCGCCGAGGCGCTGTCACAGCTCGAGGGCATTCCCGACATCCTCGCGCGGCTGCTGGCGGGGCGGGGTGTCGAGGCCCATGAAGCATCGCTCTATCTCGAGCCCAAGCTGCGCGATCTGCTGCCCGATCCCGGATCACTGGTCGGCATGGATGCCGCCGCCCTTCGGCTCGCCAGAGCCGTCACGGCACGCGAGCAGGTCGCGATCTTCGGCGATTACGACGTCGACGGCGCCTGCTCGTCCGCGCTGCTCGCGGGCTTCCTGACGGAGGCCGGCGCGCGGCCCCGCATCCACATTCCCGACCGGCTGATCGAGGGATACGGCCCCAATAGCGAGGCCATCCGCCAACTCGCTGCCGAGGGCGCGACGCTGCTGGTCACGGTCGATTGCGGCACGACCAGCCATGAGCCATTGGCGGAGGCGAAGCGACTGGGACTCGATGTCGTGGTGCTCGACCATCACCAGGCGCCCGAGCGGCTGCCGGAGGTCGAGGCGCTGGTCAATCCCAACCGCCAGGACGATCTCTCGGGGCTCGGCCATCTCTGCGCCGCCGGCGTTGTCTTACTCGCGCTGGTAGCGACCCGGGCTGAACTGCGCCGCCAGGGCGTCTGGGCCGCGCGCGGCGCCGAGCCCGATCTGCTGGCCTCGCTCGATCTCGTGGCGCTGGCGACGGTGGCCGATGTCGTGCCGCTGCGCGGCCTCAACCGCGCCTTCGTGCGCCAGGGCCTCGCCATCCTGCGCGGCCGCGCCCGGCCGGGGCTGGTGGCCCTGATGGATGTCGCTGGCCTCGACGGGCCGGTGCAGCCCTGGCATCTCGGTTTCTTGCTCGGCCCGCGCATCAATGCCGGAGGCCGGATCGGCGATGCGGCGCTGGGTGCGCGTCTGCTGCTGACCCAGGACGAGATCGAGGCGCGCGGCATCGCCGCTGAACTCAACCGGCTGAATCAGGAGCGACAGGAGATCGAGCGACAGGCGGTGATCGAGGCGACATCACAGGCCGAGCACGCGCTCATGCGCGATGCCGATGCGGCCGTGCTGCTCGCCGGTTCGCCGGACTGGCATCCCGGCATCGTCGGGCTCGTCGCCGCCCGGCTGAAGGAGCGCTTCCGCCGGCCAGCCTTCGCGCTGGCGCTGAACGGGGAGGGCGGTGCGACGGGCTCGGGCCGCTCGGTGGCCGGCGTCGATCTCGGCCGCGCCGTGCGTGCGGCTGTCGAGGCCGGGCTCGCGGTCAAGGGCGGGGGCCACGCCATGGCGGCCGGCGTCACCCTGGCGGCTGGGCAAAGCGAGGCCTTCCACGCGTTCCTGACGCAGCGCTTGGCATCCGATGTCGACGCGGCAGGAGCTTCCGAGGCGTTGCTGATCGATGCGGCGCTGAGTGCCGGCGGCGCCACGCCGCGCCTGCTGGCGGAGATCGACCGGGCGGGTCCCTTCGGCGCGGGCAGCCCGGAACCGGTCTTCGTCTTCCCGGCGCATCGGCTGACGGAGGTGATCGAGATCGGCAGCGGCGGCCATGTCCGCGTCAAGCTCCGCAGCGGGGATGGCGCAACGATCGGCGGTATTGCTTTCCGCGTCGCGCAGGAGCCGCTCGGGCGAGCCCTGCTGGCGGCACGCGGCGAAAGCGTCCATCTCGCGGCGACCCTGACGCTCAATCGCTGGGGTGGCAACGAATCGGCAGAACTGCGGGTACTGGACCTGGCGCGCTCGGCCTGAGCGCAGGGACCGCAGGCCGAGTACCGTCCGCGTCGGCAGCCGCCCTACCAGACGTACCATTCACGAGGCCGAGCGTCCGATCCGCACCTCGTGCGGCGCTTGCACGGGGATTCATGTCAGGAACCCTGATACAGCTGATTTCAGCCCGTCTTGTACGAGATATTGTATTGGAAACCGACAACTTAGCCACAAAGTGGCGCGACCTACGGGAGTCGAACCCGTCTCCCCAGCGTGAAAGGCTGGTGTCCTAACCGATAGACGAAGGTCGCGGGCTTCCGAGCCGCTAGGCTCGTGTCGAAGCGGGGCGAGGTATAGTGGCAGCTTTCCCGCTCTGCAAGCTCCAGTTTCCGGTTCCTGTCAGGAACGTTTGTCGCGAGCTCCGGATTTTCACATAACGCGGCAGGACGGAGCCGTCTAAAGCTTCTGATCAGGCTTCCCTGCCGGGTTTCTCAGCCATCTGCGTAATGGCGCTTCGTCAAGGCGCCCGCACGCTCATGACGTCGCGGCGATGACGGCGTCGATATCGGTGACGACGCAGACATTCTGCAGAGCATAGTTGACCGAGGCCGCGTGCCATTCGGCGTTCATGGTCGAGCAGGCATCTTCCGGCACCAGCATGAAATAGCCCTTGTCGGCGCCGGTGCGCGCCGTGTGCTCGATCGACATGTTGGTCCAGGCGCCCGTGACGATGACGACGTCGCGGCCCAGCGCCTTGAGCACGGTTTCCAGCCGCGTGCCCTCCCAGGCGCTCATGCGGCATTTTTCGACGACATGGTCGCCACCTTGCGCCTCTAGCCCCGGCACGGGCGCGCAGCCCCAGGTGCCGCGCACCAGCGCCTTGGCATCGGCCAGCCCTTCGAACAGCGGTGCGTTCATGGTGACGCCCGGCGCGCCGGGCTCGACTACGAACCAGACATGGATCACCGGAATGCTGCGGGCGCGTGCCGCCTGCGCCAGCCGGGCTCCATTGGCGATGGCGTTTTGCTGTTTACAGTGCTCTGGCGAGCCCGATGACGCGAAGGCGCCGCCCTCCATGACGACGTCGTTCTGCATGTCCTGGATGATCAGCGCGCAGCGCGCTGGATCGAGGCGATAGCCGGCAGCGGCCTTCTTCGCCCCGCTGGGCGCGACCGTCGCCGCGGGCTTGACGCCCGAGACCGGCTCGGACGGGGAATGGCCGCCGCGCACCGTGCCGCCAGCCTTCATATAGGGCTCCATGCGCGGGCCGATCTTGGTCTCGACAGCGTAGAGCGAGTGCGTCGCGGTCAGGAACAGCGTGCGCCAGTTCGGCCCACCCCAGGTCAGGTTGCCGACGAGTTCGGGCACGCGCAGCTTGCCGATGAGTTCGCCCTTGATGGTGTAGACCCACACGCCGCCTGGCCCAGTCACCCAGAGATTGCCCTGCGCATCGCATTTCATGCCGTCGGGCACGCCGGGTTCGCTGGCCGAGACGATGCCGGAGGCGAAGATGCGCCCCGGTCCGAGCCGCCCGTCGGCCAGGATCGGGAAGACGCGGATGTTGTGCTGGACGGTGTCGTTGACGAAGAGCCTATCCTCCGTCGGGCAGAAGCAGAGCCCGTTGGGCTGATCGAAGAGATAGCGGTCGACCAGGAGCTGCGGCTCGCCGCCGCCCGGCGGAATGCGATAGACGCCCTGAAACCCCAATTGACGCGGCCGCTCGACACCGAACACCGGCATGCGGCCATACCAGGGATCGGAGAAATAGATCGAGCCGTCCGATTTCACCACGACGTCGTTGGGGCTGTTGAGCTCCTGCCCCTCGAAATGCGAGGCCAGCACCTCGCGCTGGCCGTCCGGCCGCTCGCGGATCAGCGAGGAGGTCGCGTGCTCGCAGACGATGAGGTTGAGGTCGGCGTCGTAGGTCATGCCGTTGCATTTGTTGGCCGGCCGCTTGACCTCGCGCACGCCGCTTTTGTCCCAGCGGCGGCGCACGTCGCCGGGCATGTCGGAGAACAGCAGGTGCTGTTCTCGCGGATGCCAGACCGGACCTTCGCAGAACTCGAAGCCGCTCCCGAGTTGGCGCACCGGCGCCCAGAGATCGATCAGCTCGGCGAAGGCTGGGCGGATGGCTGTGTGCGTGGTCATGCTGGCCCCCCGCTCAGGCCGCGAACCAGTTGCGCGGCGGCAGCGACTGCACCACCGGGCCCGGAACCGCCATGTCCATGCGGCCGACGACCTGGCCATGGGCGATCTTGGCCGGCTTGTCATGGACCGGCAGCAGGAACTTGCCCACGGACAGGAGCTTCTTGATGGCCGCCTTCTCCTCGCGCTTGGAGACACCGTGATTGCCGGTGGTGCGCGGCTCGTTGGCCTGGAGTTCGTGGAAAGGGGTCACGATCTGGTCGTTGAAATCATAGATCACGTCGCCGCAGAGGATCGCTCGCCCCTCGACCGTGTCGACATGCACGTTCATCGAGCCTTCGGTATGAGCGCCTGCGGCCTCCAGATAGCAGCCGGGGAACAGCTCGATCATCCCCGACAATTCGAGATCCTCGAAGCGCAAGGCGTCGCGCGTATGCAGCCGGTCGATCAAGTGCTTGATGTCGGGGGCCGGATATTGCGGATGCATCAGCCCTGAGACGGAGTATTCGAGCTCGCGCCGGTTGAGGATCACGGTTGTGTTCATCGGGAAGAGCTCGTCCTTCCCGGCATGGTCGATATGGAGATGGGTGTGCATGACATAGCGCACGTCGCCCATGCGCACGCCGTGCTTGGCGAGCTGGTTCTCGATCATGTTCTCGTGGAACTGGAGACCCCGCATGCCGAGGCTTTCCATGATCTGGTTGTGGCGATAGCCGGTGTCGACGACGACCGGCCACGGGCCGCCGAGGATCAGGAAGCCATAGGTCGGGACACGACGGGTGCGGCCACAATCGCGGCCGAGCACGAGGAAGCTCGATTCCAGCTCGATGTCGCCATAGTCGAGGATCTTGATTTCGAGCGCCATGGAGGTTCTCCCGTCAGTGCTGGGCGAGGCGGTAGACCCGCCGCGCGGTGTGGCTGAAGATGTGATCGACCGCGCCTTCCGGCACAGCGGCGCGATGGGCGCCGATCAGCTCGCGATAGGTCGTCCAGAGCTTCTCGATCGGAAAATTGGAGCCGAACAGGCAGCGATCCGCGCCAAACAGCGCGAGCGTCTCCTGGACGACGAAGGTGATGTGTTGCTGGTCGTTGCGACGCAGGAAGGTGCCCAGCCCCGAGAGCTTGCTGACGATGTTGGGCTGGCCTGCGAGCATCCGCATGCCGTCGCGCCATTGCTCGACACCCTCCGGCGAGAGGTCCTCCAGCATGCCGGCATGCTGGAGGACGAAGCTCACCTTCGGGCAGTTGAACGCGAGTGCGGCCGCCCCCTCCATCTGCGGGGCGAAGACCTGCAGGTCGAAGCTGAAGCCGTAATCGGCCAGGAGCGCGACATTGGCCTGCAGCCTGGGGTCCCGGCAGAGATCGGCGCCGCTGGCAAAGCGGTAAAGCGGGTTGTCGTGCCAGTGCAGTTGCATCCGCACGCCGCGCACCCGCGGGTTCTTCGCCAAGGCATCGAGCTGCGGGCGGACGTCTTGGGCAAGCATGTCGGCATAGGCGACGATCGCGATCGGAAAGCCCGATTCCTCCGACGCCTGTGACACGAAGGCGACCTCGTCCAGGAAGCGTGCGGGCGCCCAGTTGGCCTGGACATAGACGGCCTCGGTCACGCCCGCGGGCCGGCAATCCGCGAGATATTCGGCAACCGGATAATCGCGCCGGATCGGCTCATAGGGGCCGAAGATGCGCGGCTGCATCGGGCCGACGAGCCAAGGCAGATCGGCCTGGCGCCAGATATGGAAATGCGAATCGATGATGCCGTTCATGCAGCTACCGAGCCTCCGAGCGAAAGGATGTGGCGGCAGATGCGCGCCGTGCTGGCGCCGTTGCCGAGGCTTGCCAGGCGCGGCGCGATCAGCCGCAGCGCCTCGGTCTCGGGCCGATAG
>QBLV01000017.1:48019-48440 GCA_003241815.1 Hyphomicrobiales bacterium
GCCGAGACCAGCGCCGCCGGATCGCCACGTTCGAGACCGTCCGACAGCACGACCACGACCGCGCCGCGCGCATAGGAGGCAAAGCGCGGCACGGCGAGGAAGGCCTGCAGCGCATCGCCGATACGGGTGCCGCCATCCCAGTCGGCGACCAGCCCGGACGCTTCCGTCAGCGCCTGCTCGCGGCGCTTCCGGCGCAGCGCGCGCGTCACCCGCGTCAGTCGCGTGCCGAAGGTGAAGACCTCGACGCGCGGCGTCGTCTGGACGATCGTGTGTGCCAGCGCGAGATTGGCGTCGCTGCGCTGCTTCATCGAGCCCGAGACGTCGATCAGCAGCAGGATAGGGCGCGGACGGGTCACGCGCTTGAGCTTCTTCAGGCTCATCACCTCGCCGTCATGGCGGATCGCAGCGCGCAGGCTGCGTG
>QBLV01000017.1:48473-50603 GCA_003241815.1 Hyphomicrobiales bacterium
GCGTCTGGCGCCGCGATGGCGATAGCCGCGCCGGCGGGGCAGGGCGGCCGGCAGCGCACGGGCGAAGCGACGCAGCGTCTCGCTCTCATCGAGCGGCGCCAGTGCTCGCACCGACAGAGCCTCGGCCCCGGTCGCCGCCTGGCCGGTCTCATTGACCTCCTCGCCGACCAGGATCTCGCGCGAGCCCGTATCCTCCTGGACCGACATCTCCTCGTCGGGCGCGAAATCCTCGTCGCCGGGCTCGGCGATCGCGCCGAGGAAATGCAGATCGAACAGCGCGTCGAACAGGTCGCGCTGCTCGGGATGGGGGCTGAGCGTGGCGACCGCCGCTTTGCGGATGTGGTCGAAGCTGCGCGGGCCGAGCAGTTCGATCGCCATCAGGAAGCTCGTCGTCTGCTCGGGCGCGACCGCAAAGCCATGGCTGCGCAGCAATGTCGGGAAGGCGACGAAGAGGCGCGCGGCTGCGGGGAGGGGGGCGGTCATGCCGCCAGTCCCGGGATGATCAGCGGCAGGCGCGGCCGCAAATGAACGAAATCTTCCTCGTCCTTGATCGCGGCGCCCAGCGAGCGTCGAAATGCCTCCGGCCAAGGCGCGCCGGCCTGGGCGAGCGCGGTCGCGGCTTCGGCCCAGTCGACGGCTTCCGCCACGCCAGGCGGTTTGGCCAGCGGCTCCTGACGCAGCAGACCGATGGCGTGGACGACGGCGCGCGCCGTGCCCTCGGCGACGGCGGACGAGCGCATCATGATGATCTGTGCTTCGCGCTCCGGCTCTGGATAGGCGATGTAGTGGTAGACGCAGCGGCGGCGCAGCGCCTCGTGCAACTCGCGCGTACGGTTGGAGGTCAGGACCACGACCGGGCGTTCGGCGGCGCGCAACGTGCCGCGCTCCGGAATTGAAATCGAGAAATCGGAGAGGAATTCGAGCAGGAAGGCTTCGAATTCATGGTCGGAGCGGTCGATTTCGTCGATCAGCAGGACGGTGGATTCAGGGCGGCGCAAAGCCGTCAGCATCGGCCGCTCGATCAGGAAATCGTCGCGGTAGATATCGAGCGTCTCGCCCTCGCGGGCCTGCCGAATCGCCAGCATCTGGCGCGGATAGTTCCACTCATAGAGCGCGGCCGACGCGTCGATGCCCTCAAAACACTGCAGGCGGATCAGTTGGCGCCCGAGGATGCCGGCGATGGCCTTGGCGGCCTCGGTCTTGCCGACGCCGGGCGCGCCCTCCAACAAAAGCGGCTTGCCGAGCGCCAGCGCCAGATAGCCGGCGGTGGCGATGCCGTCATCGGCGAGATACATCGCTCCCGTCAGGGCCAAAGCGAGGTCCTCGGGGCTCGATATGCCGGCGACGGTCGTCCTCAGCGCCATGCCGTCACCGCCAGTTCACGGGGCCGCCGCGACGCGGGCCGGGCTTGACCCCGCCATTGGCCTTGAGTCCGCGCAGGATCTTCTCGGGCGTGATCGGCAGCTCGTCGACGCGCACGCCGACCGCATTGTAGACGGCGTTGGCGATCGCCGGCAGGACCGGGTTGGCGCACATCTCGCCCGGCCCCTTGCCCCCGAACGGCCCGTCCGGCGCCGGGCGCTCCAGCACCGTGACATGGTAGGGCGCGATCTCGCCCGGACCCGGCATCAGATACTCGTTGAAATCGCGCGGGCCGTGCTCGGGATTAGGATAATAGGGCTCGGGCGTCTCGTAGAGCGCATGACTCATGCCCATCCAGGCGCCGCCGACGAGCTGCTGCTCGACCATGCGCGGATTGATCACCCGGCCGAGCTCATAGGCGCTGGTCATCCTGAGCACCTCGACCTCGCCGGTCTCGTCGTCGACGGCGACATCGGCGACGAGGCAGGCATGGGCGAAGGCGGTGTTGGGGTTCATCTCGCCGGTCTCGGCATCGACGGCCGAAAGCGGGATCAGGAAGATGCCGCGCCCGGCGATGGTCTTGCCCTGTTTGAACTGCGCCGCCTGCGCGGTGGCCTTGACCGTGATCGAGCGCGAGGGCGCGCCCCGGACATGGATGTTGCCGCGCCCGTCGGTGACGAGGTCGCCGGCATCGACCTCGAGTTCCTCGGCCGCCGCCTCCAGCAGCACGCCGCGCGCCTCGCGCGCCGCGACGATGATGGCGTTGCC
>QBLV01000017.1:50613-61910 GCA_003241815.1 Hyphomicrobiales bacterium
CATGCGGTGTGTGCCGCGCGAGGCAAACGAGCCCATGTCGTGGGGGCCGGTGTCGCTGTCGGCGGTGTCGACATAGACGTCCTCGACCGGCACGCCGAGTGTCTCGGCCGCGATCTGCCGCGAGACCTGCTTCATGCCCTGGCCGAGATCGATCGCCGAGAGCGCGACGGTGAACTTGCCGTCGGGGTTGGAATGGATCAGCGCCTGGCTCGGATCGCCGCCGAGATTCATGCCGATCGGATAGTTGACGGACGCCATGCCGCGACCTTCGTGACGGGCCATGTCAGCGCCTCCTGCCGAAGACAGATGAGAAACGGACCGCGCCATGCTGGGTCTGGGTGGCCGGCGCCGGTGCGGGCGAAGGCGGAGCCGGAGGTGGCTGATAAGGTGGCGGCTGCTGGCCTGCCACCGGCTGATAGGGCGGGGGGGCTTGGTAGGGCGGAGGTGGCGGCGGATAGGCCGGCTGCGCCGCATAGGTTGGAGGAGCGACTGTTGCCGGGGGCGCCTCGTAGCGCGGAACCTGCGTCGGTGCGGCGCGGCCATCGCGCGCGCCTTCCATCACCGGCTGCTTGCTCGGCGCGATGCGAGAGGTCCCCGCCGGCAGGGTCTGGGTCGGGCCTGCGTTGCGCGTGTCGGGCCGGCCGATCTGGCCGCGTGCATCGAGCACGGTCGCCGGAATCTGGGAGCGCTCGCCCGCGCCGCCGCCCGCCAGCGACGACTGCCGCTTGCCCTGTTCCGAAATCGGCCAGTTGGCCTTTTCGGCCGCGACCTGAACGCATTCGATCAGCGCCGTGTTCGAGGCCTTGCGCCGATGCGGCTTCATATCGCCGTCGCGATAGGCGTTGAGCAGGCGGAATTCCATCGGGTCCATCGCGGCGGCCTCGGCGAGCCGGTCCATCTGGACCTCCAGCGCGAAATCCACCGCCGTGATGCCGAAGCCGCGCATGGCGGTGGAGGGGCAGCGGTTGGTGTAGGCGACATGGACGTCTGAGGAGACGTTGGGGATCCAGTAGGGGCCCGGCAGATGCGCGGTGCATTTGATCGCGGCATAGCTCGACAGCCGCGTATAGGCGCCGGCGTCGAAATAGCTGCGGATCTGTCGCGCGACGATGCGCCCGTCGCGCATCAGCCCATCCTTGATGTAGATGCGCTCGGCCCCGCGCGGGGAGCCGTAGAGCATCTCCTCCTCCCGATCGAGCACGAAGCGCACCGGGCGCCCCGTCACCATTGCGCCGAGCACGGCGAGCGGCTCGGTCAGCGAATCGACCTTGCCGCCGAAGCCGCCTCCGACCGTGCCGCCGATGAAATGCAGCCGGTTGGATTCGACCGCGACGATCTTGGCCGCCGTGCCGAGCGCGAAGAACAGCCCCTGCGCGCAGGAATGCACGACGAAGCGGCCGTTCTGCTCGGGAGCGGCGATCGAGCCGTTTGTCTCGGTCGGCGCATGCTCGATCGGCGACATCTGGTAGCGATGCTCCAGCACCATGTCGGCGCCAGCAAGGGCGCGCTCGACATCGCCGAAGCGCAGCTTCTGGTGGTCGAAGCGCTCGTGATACTCGAAGTAGTTCGCCGGATAGGTTTCGTTGACGACCGGCGCACCCGGCTTCAGCGCCTCCTCGACATCGAAGACGGCGGGCATCGGCTCGTAGTCGATGCGCACGAGCTTCCTGGCGGCGAGCGCCTGCGCCTCGGTTTCGGCGATGATCGCGACGACCGGTTCGCCCTTGTAGTGGACCTTGTCGACAGCCAGAGACGGCTCGTCGTCCTTGCCGAAATTGATCAGGCTCAGCAGCGTGTTCTTGTTGACGGGCACGTCGGCGGCGCGCAGCACGCGCTTGACGCCCGGCGCACGGGCCGCCGCGGAGACGTCGATCGAGCGGATGCGGGCGCTGGCATGGGGGCTGCGCACCACCTTGAGATGCAGCATGCCGTCGAAGGCATGGTCGTCGAAATAGCGCGTCAGCCCGGTGACATGGCCCGGCATGTCCTGACGCTGGATGCCTTTGCCGACGACGTTGAGGTTGTCGTCGCGCTCATCGGCGAAGAGGTCCTTGCGGAGTTCCAGCATGTCGTCCTCCCTCAGGCGCGTCGCAGGCCGGGCGAACCGGCGGCGGCGAGGATGGCAGTGACGATCGGCTCGTAGCCGGTGCAGCGGCAGATATTGCCGCTGATGGCCTCGATGACCTCGTCGCGGGTGGGGTTGGGGTTTTTGTCCAAAAGCGCGCGCGCCGACGTCAGCATGCCGGGCGTGCAGAAGCCGCACTGCGCAGCGAAATGCTCCATGAACTGGGCCTGCAGCGGGTGCAGGTCGGGGCCGTCGGCCATGCCCGAGGCGGTCTCGACCTGCCGGCCTTCGCAGGCGATCGACAGCGTCAGGCAGGACAAATGCGGCTCGCCATCGATCAGCACCGTGCAGACGCCACACGCCCCCTGGCCGCAGCCATATTTCGGCGCGAAATCGCCGAGGCTCCTCCGCAGGGTGTTGAGCAGGGTTTCGGGCGCATTGACGAAGGCGGCGCGATCGGTGCCGTTGAGGCGGAACTGGACGGGGATCTTGGCCATCGCGCGCTCCTCAGCGGGGCTCGCCGGCGAGCAGCCGGCCGAGATGAACGGGCAGCACCTCGCGGCGATACCATTCGCTCGCGATCGCATCGGTGGCGGGGCGGCAGCCTTCGAGCGCGCCTGCCTTTGCGGCGGCGATGGCGGCGGCATCCAGGCTCTTGCCCTCCAGCGCGCGCTCAACGCCGCGCGCGCGGATCGGCATCGGCGCCATCGCGCCATAGGCGACCCGCGCCTGACTCACCCGCCCGCCTGCCAGCGGCAGATGCGCGGCGATCGACATCACCGAGATGCCCTTGGGCTTGACCCGGCTGATCTTGCGGAAATGGAAATCGCCGGGATTGGCCGGCCGGGAGAATTGGACCGACGTCACCAGCGCCGAACCCGAGCGCTCGCGCGCGGCCAGAAACTCCTCCAGCGGCGTCGCCCGGCCGGAGCCGAAGCCCGCCTGCACGACGACCTGCGCATCGAGCGCGAGCAACGCGACGGTGAAATCGCCGTAAGGTGAGGCCGCAAACAGGTTGCCCCCGACGGAGGCCATGTTGCGCACGGCCGGGCCGCCGATGGCGCGGGCCGCCGGATGGAGGAAGGCTAGTTCCCGGCTGGCCAGGATCATGCCCATGGTAACGCCAGCGCCCAGTTCGATGCGCCCGCCGCCGGCCTCGATGCGCCGGAAGGCCGGGTCGGTGACGCGCAGCAGCGTGCCCTCCGTCAGTCGGCCCTCATTGACGTCGCGCATGACGAGCGTCCCGCCGCCGATCAGCACCGCCTGCCGGTCCCCGGAGAGGACGCCGGCGGCTTCGGACAGCGTGGCGCAGCTTCTCACATCAAGCATGTCAGACGGCCTCCCTCGCCAGTTCGGGCAGGCGGCGCACCGCCTCGATGCCGTTGGTGTAGACTTCGTCGCCGACGATCCGGGCGAGTTCGGCCTCGCGCCCGCGCGGCGTGGTGAAGCGGCTTTCCCAGTGCCAGAAGGCGCGGTTGCCGTCGGTCACCGGCAGCAGACGGACATGGGCGACGTAGTTGAACAGGGGGATCGGCGTGTCGAGCAGGCAGTAGCTGAAGGTCATTTCGAGGTCCGAAAGCGTGAGGAGCTGCTCGCGCAGTTCGCTGCCGTCCTGCAGCCAAAACCGGCGCACGCAGCCGATCTTGTCGGACGGGTGCCCGCGCTCGATCTCGCTCTTGGCGACGATCGGGTGCCAGCGGTCATGGCCGTTGAAGTCGCGCAGCACCGACCAGAGCAGGTCAACCGGCGCGTCGATGATCGTGCTGCGGACGACATGGGGCATGGTCTCATCCCCCGAATGCGCGCTTGAGCGCGTCGAAGCCGCCCTGGAAGACGTTCGTGCCGATGCCCTCGATCAGCTCCGCCTCGCGTTCGGGCGCGCAGTCGAAATCGGCCGACCATTCGATGAAGGTACGCTCCTGGTCGGTGATCGGCGTCAGCCTCAGCGTCGCGACGTAATTCGTCAGGGGCATGGGCGAATCCAGGATCGCGTAGGTGCAGAACATGTCGTAGTCGGAGAGGCCGAGAAGCTGCTCGCGCAAGCGGTCGCCGCTGCGCAGCGAGAAGGCGCGGATGCAGCCGACCTTGTCGGCGGGCTCGCCATTCTCGATCCGGCTCTCGGCGATGCGCGGATGCCAGTTCGGCAGGCCGTTGAAATCGCGCACACGGGCCCAGACCTTGGCAGCCGGGGCGGAAATGACGCTGGAGACGTAGACGCGGGCCATGATGCTTCAGCCTCAGGAGGTCTTGCCGGGGCCGGCCTTGGGCGCTCTGCCCCCGCCGCCGGTCTTGGTGTCGCCAGTCTGTGCCTCACCCTTGGCCTCGCCGGCTTCTTTCGGCTTGGCCGGCTGCGCATCCTTGGCAACGCGCTGCATGTCGGAGGCCTCGCGCATCAGCCCGCCCATCTTGGCGAGGTTGCCGCCTTCGATGCCGATCTCCTTCAGCACCTGGTCGATCATCGGTGCCTGCACGCGGTAGCGCAGCGCGGATTCGATCACCTCGTCGGTAGGCGAGCGCGCCGCGCCCCCTGTGCCGCCCGAGCCCCCACCGCCGGCGAGCCCGTCGACATGGAGGATGCGGATGCCCTCGATCTTCTCCATCGGCTTGACGCTCTCGCGCACGATGCCCTCGATCTTGTCGAGCAGGCGGCGGCGGAACAGCCCGTAGCGGGAGCCGTCCGTGAGCACGTTCTCGGCCTCGTAGAGCAGCTTCTGCGCATCCGCCTCGACGGTGCGACGGATCTTGTCTGCGGCCGCGGCGATGTTGGATTCTTCGGCCGCCTTCTCGGCGAGCAGGACCTCGACGGTCTTGCGCCGGCGCGCGCCTTCGCTTTCCCGCACCGTCTTGACCTGTTCCTCGGCCTCGACCGCCTTGGCGCGGGCGATCTCGGCATTGGCCTGGGCGGCGGATTCCTCGAGCGACTTGGTGTAGAGCGCGATCGCCTTGTCCATCGCTGCGGCCTCGACATCGCGCTCGCGGGCGATTTCCAGCTTGCGCAGCTCGCGCTGGCGCCCGACACGGGCCTCGTCGAGCCCGCGATCCGACGAGATGCGGGCGCGCTCGACCTCTTCGTTGGAGGCGATCTGCGCCTCCTGCAGCGCCTGCGTGCGCGCGATCTCGAGCTGCTCCAGGGCGCGGCGACGTTCGATGCGCGTGGTCTCGAGCGCCTGCTCGCGGACGATATCGACGGTCTCGACCTGCTGCCTGGCGGTGATCTCGGCCTGGCGCAGCGCGCTGTCGGCGTCCGTGCGCTCGACCTTCTTGGCGGCGAGAACGATGGCGCGGTCTTCCTCTGCCACCTCGACGGCCTTTTTCTGCGCGATCTGCAGCATTTCGCGCGATTTCGCCGAGTTAATGCGCTCCTCGTCGAGGGCGAGTTCTGTGGCGATGCGCTGACGTTCGACCGTGTCGCGACGCTTCAGCTCGGCCGTGTCGAGATCGGCATTGCGGCGGATCTCCAGTTCCTTGGTCGAAAGTTCGGCGGCGATGCGCTCTGCGGCGACGACCTTCTCCTGGGCGATGCGGGCCGCTTCCGTGGCCTCGCGTGCGGCGATCTCGGCGGTGTCGATTGCCTGGTTGCGGGCGATCTCGAGATTGCGGATGTCCTCGTCGCGGCGGATGCGCTCGCTGGCGACGATGCGCTCCTGGCTGATGCGCGCCTTCTCGACCGTCTCGCGCGCCGAAATCTCGGCTGCCTCGATCGTCTCGCTCTGCTCGATTTCCAGCAGGCGCTTGCGCTGCTCGAGCGCAATGCGGTCTGCCGTCAGCACGTTTTCCTGGGCGATGCGGGCCTTCTCCACAGCCTCGCGGGCGGCGATCTCGGCTTCGTCCAGCGCACGGTTGCGGGCGATACCGAGCGCGCGGACGCGCTCCTCCTGGCCGATGCGGGCGGTGTCGACCGCTTCGCGCGCTGCGATGTCCTCCTGATCGAGCACGCGGGTGCGCTCGATCTCGCGGTTGCGGATCTCCTGCTCGCGAATGATGCGCTCGGCGCTGATCGCGCTTTCCTGGAGGATCCGCGCCTTCTCGGTCGCTTCCCGCGCCGCGATCTCGGCGGCTTCGAGCGTCTGCGCGCGCTCGATCTCCTTCTGGCGGATGTCGCGCTCGGAGGCGATGCGGGCCGCGCTGATCGCCTGCTCATTGGCGATGCGGGCTTTCTCGACGAGTTCGCGCGAGGCGATCTCCGCCTCCTCGACGGCTTGCGTCCGGGCGATCTCCTGCTGGCGGATGTCACGGTCTGACGCGATGCGCGCCTCGCTGATCGCGCGTTCGTTGGAGATGCGCGACTTCTCGATCTCTTCGCGGGAGAGGATCTGCGCCTGCTCGGCCTCGGTGTCGCGTGCGGCGCGCTCGCGGGCCACCTCGGCGCGCTGGACGGCGCGCTTGATCTCGATCTCGCGCTGCTGTTCGAGCCGTGCCGCCTCGCTGTCGCGCTCGATGTCGAGCGCCTGGCGCTCGGCTTCGAGATTGCGGGTGCGGATTCGGATCATCGAATCCTGCTCGATGTCGTTACGCAGCTTCCGCTTGTCTTCGATCTCCTCGATGATCCGCGTCAGACCGGCGGCGTCGAAGCGGTTGGACGGGTTGAAATATTGCAGGTCGGTCTGGTCGAGATCGGTCAGCGCGACCGATTCCAACAGCAGGCCGTTCTGGTCGAGCGCCTCGGCGGCGGCTTCCTTGACGCGCTGGACATAGGTTCCGCGCTGCTCGTGCATCTCCTCCATCGTCATTTCGGAGGCGACGGTGCGAAGCGCCGAGATGAACTTGCCGGACAGGAGCGCGTGGAGTTGGTCGGGCTGCAGCGTGCGCCGGCCCAGCGTTGCGGCGGCAATCGAGACGGAGTCGCGTTCCGGCTTCACCCGGACATAGAATTCCGCGTCGATATCGACCCGCATCCGGTCGCGGGTGATCAGCGCATCGTTGTTGGCGCGCGTCACGGCGAGCTGCAGCACGTTCATGTTGACGGGGGTGACGTCGTGGATGATCGGCAGCACGAAGGCGCCGCCATTGATCACCACGCGCTCGCCGAACAGGCCGGTGCGGACGAAGGAGACCTCCTTCGACGAGCGCCGATACAGCCAGTTCACCAGATAGACGATGATGGCGATGACGATCACCGCCACGATCAGCCAGAGGATCAGCGATCCGATCAGCTGTCCCGTCATGTCCTCATCCTCCCGCCCATAGCCTGGGTCATTTCGCTTTGCCCGCCTTGCCGGCGGGCTTCTTGACTGTGAGATCGCGCCCGATGCGCTTGAAGGCGCGGGTCTGTTCGCGGATCGCGACCTCGACCGGCAGGCGCTCCATCGAGGAGGCGCCGTAGAAGCCGTGGCAGTGCTTCGTGTTCCTCATGATGAAGTCGGCATCCGCCGGTTCGGCGACTGGGCCGCCATGAACGAGGATCAGCGCATCCTTCTTCACCGCCAGCGCGGCCGCCGCCCAGGCATCGACCAGCGCCGGGCAGTCGGCGAGCTTCAGCGCCGTCCCGGCGCCGATCGCCCCGCCGGTGGTCAGCCCGAGATGGCAGACGATGATGTCGGCGCCAGCCTTTGCCATGGCGCGCGCATCGTCCTCGCTGAAGACGTAAGGCGTTGTCAGCAGGCCCTTCTGGTTGGCGAGCGCGATCATCTCGACCTCGAGGCCGTAGCCCATGCCAGTCTCTTCGAGGTTCTTGCGGAAGACGCCGTCGATCAGCCCAACCGTCGGGAAGTTCTGCACGCCGGCAAAGCCGATGCGCGCCACCTCGTCGAGGAAGACATCCATGCGCCGGAAGGGGTCGGTGCCGCAGACGCCGGCGACGACCGGCGTGGACTTCACAACCGGCAGCACCTCGGCCGCCATCTCCATGACGATGGCATTGGCGTCGCCATAGGGCATCATCCCTGAGAGCGAGCCACGGCCTGCCATGCGGTAGCGGCCGGAATTGTAGATGACGATGAGGTCGATCCCGCCGGCCTCCTCGCATTTGGCCGACAGGCCCGTGCCCGCGCCACCGCCCACGATCGGCTCGCCAGCCTTCACCATCGCCCGGAAGCGCTTCAGCAGGCTCTTCTTATCGAAGCTCACCATCATGCTCCTCATGCCTTCGCCCGCTCGCGCCGGCGCCCGGCATGCAGCGCGCGGAACTGCTGCACGAGGGCGGCGGCGAAGGCCGGGTCGTTGATGTGATGCGGGCAACGGATGAGCTGTCTTGTCGGCGTCTGGCGCACGGTCTGTTCCAGTGCCTGGAAAAGGGCCGCATCGGCAGCGGGATCGTGGAAGGGCTGACCCGGCGCATCGAGCGCGGAAACGCCCCGCTCGGGCAGGAGGAACCGCACCGGTCCTTCCATCTGGTTCAGCCGCTCGCCGATCCAGCGGCCCATCCGCGCATTCTCTTCCGCCGTCGTGCGCATCAGCGTGATCTGCGGATTGTGCGGGTAGAGATTGCGGCCGCGATAGCGCTCCGGCACCGTTTCCGGTGCGAAGAAATTGACCATGTCGAGCGCGCCCACCGAGCCGACATAGGGGATACGCGTGCGGATGATGGCTCCGAACCGGTCCTCGGTCGCCGGCAGGAACCCGCCCATCATCATGTCGCAAATCTCGGTGGTGGAGACGTCGATGACGGCGCCGATCAGTCCGGATTCGACGAGCTTCTCCATCGCCCGGCCGCCCGTGCCGGTGGCGTGGAAGACCAGCGGTTCCCAATCGGCCTCCAGCAGCTTCGAGACCTGCTGCACGCAGGGCGTCGTGACGCCGAACATGGTGAGCCCGACGAGCGGCTTCTCGGGCTCGGCGCGCCGGGCCGTCGCGGGCCTGGTCAGATCGGCCAGCCGCGCCTTGGCCATGGCGGCCATGGCGCGCGCGCCATTGCCGAGCACCAGCCGGGAAACGCGGTTCAGCCCCTGCACATCGGTGACGGCATGCATCATGGTGATGTCGGCGGCGCCGACGTAAGCCGCGACATCACCCGAAGCCATGGTCGAGATCATCAGCTTCGGCAGGCCGATGGGGAGGCCCTGCATCGCCGGCGTCACCATTGCGGTCGCCCCCGAACCGCCGGCCGAGATCACGCCGAGCACGCCTTGCTGGCGCGGGAGCCAGGCCTTGAACGCCTCCGTCATTGCCGCCACTGCCGCGCCGCGGTCGCCCGATGCGATGCCGGCCGAGCCGCGTGGATGGGCGAGCGCGATCTCCTGTGGGGTGACGTCGCCGCCCGCGCTGCGGCCCGAGGTCGAGATATCGACCAGCCGCGCCCGCACGCCCTCGGCCAGAACGAGGTCGCGGATGAAGCGCAACTCGTCGCCCTTGGTATCGAGCGTGCCGACGACGATGACATGCGGCTCGCCGCTGGCCGAGGGCGCATGGCGGCGTCCATCCGTGACGGTCCTGCCGTCGAGCGTCGCCAGCGTCGGGCGCGAGATCGTTCGGGCCTGTGCCTCGATGCGCGCTGCCGGGACCGGTTGTGACCAGCGCGTGGGGATGACCGGATTGGCGTTGTAGACCCGCATCGGCCCGGTCGGCGGGGAGGGGGCACGCGGCGCCCCGCTCTCGGGAGCCTGAGCCTCGCTTTGCGCGCCATCGGTTTCGTCATGGCCATGACGGCCGACGCCGAGCAGGCGCTGCTGCAATTCTCGGTCGCCCGCCAGTGTCGCCGAGGCGATGATGCGGTTGATCCGGCCATTGACCATGATGGCGACAGGGTCCGACATCTCGGTCGCGACGCCGATATTCTGTTCGATCACAAGGATGGCGACGTCGCCCTGATCGGCGAGGCGCACGAGCATCTCCTCGACATGCGAGACGATGACCGGTGCAAGCCCTTCCGTGGGCTCGTCCATGATCAGGAGGCGCGGATTCATCAGCAGCGCGCGGCTGATCGCCAGCATCTGCTGCTCGCCGCCAGAAAGCTGGGCGCCGCCATTGTTGCGGCGTTCGGCCAGTCGCGGGAAGGCCTCGTAGATCCGCTCCGGCGTCCAGGCGCCACGCTTGCTGCGCTGCATCAGGCGCAAATGCTCGTCCACTGTCAGCGAGCGCCAGAGGCGGCGGCCCTGCGGGACATAGCCGATGCCGAGCCGCGCGACCTCGGCGGGGCTGCGGCCGGCGATCTCCTCGCCGAAAAAGCGGATCGAGCCGGAGCTGATCGGCACCAGCCCCATGATCGCCTTGCACATGGTCGTCTTGCCCATGCCGTTGCGGCCGACGACGGAGAGCACGCCGCTCTGCAGCGTGAGATCGACGCCCTGCAGCGCATGGGAGCGGCCATAGAAGACATTGAGGCCCGCGATCTGCAGGATCGGCACGCCAACGCCGGGTGGGGCCTTGAGCCGCTCAGCCATGACCACCTCCGACGTGACCGCCTCCGAGGTAGAGTTCCTGGACCTCCGGGTCGGACTCGATCTCCTCCGGCGCGCCTTCCTTGAAGATGCGGCCATTGTGCATCATCGTCACGCTCTCGACGACGCGCAGCGCCACATCCATGTCGTGCTCGATGATGATGTAGCCGATATGGCTCGGCAGCGAGGTCAGGATATGGACGAGGTCGCGCCGCTCCGTCGGCGACAGGCCCGCCGCCGGCTCGTCAAACAGGATGAAGCGCGGAGCCCCCGACAAGGCGAGCGCGATCTCGAGCTGGCGCTGCTGGCCATAGGCGAGTTCGCCGACCAAGCTGCTCTTGACGGGACCAAGATGCACGGCCTCCACCAGCGTCTCTGCGGCATGGACCAGCGCATCGTCGCGGCGCGCGCGCAGCATTGAGAAGCGGTTCCGCGAGACGCCCCGGCAGGCGAGATAGACATTGTCGAGCACCGACAGCCCGACGAAGAGCGAGGAAATCTGGTAGGTGCGCCGCAAACCTCGGCGGATGCGCTCCTGTGGCGGGAAGGCGGTGACATCCTCGCCGAAGAAGCGGATGACGCCGGAACTGGGCGCGAAATCGCCCGTGACGCAGTTGAACAGCGTGGTCTTGCCGGCGCCGTTCGAGCCCAGCACCGCTCGCCGCTCGCCCGGCTTCACCGAAAGCGTGATGTCGCTGAGCGCTGCCAAAGCACCGAACAGGCGCGACACGCCGCGCAGTTCGAGCGCATTGGCCGAGCCCGCCGCCGTCAGGCGTTCGCGTGTGGCGATCGCGCTCATGGCGTGCCTCCGCCGGAGCCCATCTGGCTGTCGCGGATATCGCCGCTGCGGCGATAGCGCTCGCGCAGACGCTGCCAGATGCCGATCAGCCCGTCGGGCGAGAACAGCACGATGACGA
>QBLV01000180.1:0-1528 GCA_003241815.1 Hyphomicrobiales bacterium
TCGGACGGTCGAGCACGTAGCCGTCAAGGAAGCCATCGACCGCGATCTCGTCGGCCGCCGGGAGGCCGAAATCCGCGAGGATTCGCCGCAGGAGGCGATCGATTGGCGTGCCCTCGATGCGTCCGTTGAGCCAGTGGCCGGTGTCGTAGCTGGCGCCATCGGCCCAGATGCCGCCGAGGTCCGGAAAGGCCGGGAACGGCCGGGCGTCGTAGCTCCAGACGAAGATGTTGGCGGGATCGACCATGCGGATGCCGGTCACAGGATGAACCGGATTGCGCGCGGCCTCGAAGCCCTCGCGCGCCGGGTCGAAGCCGGAGATGATCGCCTCGAGGCCGCGCGCCTGCACCAGATCGTCGCGCGCACCACTGGAGAAATGCGGATAGCCGCTCTCGGCCGATTTCGCGTCGGGGAAGACGTTGGGCGCGTTGGCGCCCTTGTCGACGGCCGGAATGCCGATTTCGGTGAGCCAGATCGGCTTGGCGCCCGGCACGAAGGCGGTCGCTACCGTCTCCACACCGCCGACGCGCTCGACATGCGGGTTGCTCCACCAGCCGACCAGATCCTTCTGCCGGAAGACCCAGGGTTTGCCGTAGGCGCCATCCGCGATTGGCAGCCGCGTCTGGGCGAGACGACCGGCGGCATCGGCGTAGTACCAATCATGGGACTCGCCGGAATTCAGGCCGGCGCGGAGATAGCCGAGATCGCTCGGCCCGCTCGCGATGGCTGTATCGGCGTGGTCGCTGTTGTCGCGCCAGTCGGAGAGCGGCGGATAGAAATCGATGCCGATCGCGCCGATGGCCGGCGAGGCCCAGAGCGGGTCGAGCGGAAAGCCGACGTCCTGCCCGCCATTGCGGACATGGGCTCCGTATTCGGTCCAGTCGGCCGCATAGGTCAGGGTGGTTTCAGGCAGCAGCGTCCTCACCTCATCCGCGAGATCGACGAGCCCATCCACCATCGGGTAGCCTGCCATGCCACGCACCCGTGTCAGGCCGGGCAGTTCCGAGCCCAACACGAACCCGCTGACGCCTCCGGCCGCCTGCGCCAGCATGGCATGGTGCAGCACGAAGCGGCGGTAGCTCCATTCGTCGGGCAGCGCGCAGACGATCTGCTCTCCCACCGCCGACATGTCGGCGGCCGATACCGTGCCGAGCAAGGCATCGACGTGCGCGTCCGCTTCGGCCGTGCCATCGACGCTGCCGGGGGAGCCCGGGGCCGGCATGCAGGTGACGCGCCCGCGCCAGGGGTATTGAGGCTGACCGGCTGCACCGGACTGAGGGTCTGGCAGCGTATTGCCAGCGGGGATATCCATCATCACGAAGGGGTAAAGCACGACCTCGAGGCCGTAATCCTCGCGCAGGCGGCGGATCAGCCTGATCACGCTCGCATCAGAAGGCGTGCCGCCGAAGGCCGGACGGCCATTGACCTCGCTGACGACGCGCGCGGTCGTGCGGTCAAGCCCCGCAACCGCCCACTCCGCGCCAACTGTCGGCTTGTGCGCGATCTCGACGCGCGGCGACAGCGTGCAGGA
>QBLV01000180.1:1538-4973 GCA_003241815.1 Hyphomicrobiales bacterium
TTGGGGCAGAGTGTGGTCAGATGTCCGAGTGCCGTGTCGATGTCGGAGCCGCCGTAGAGTTGGTGGCGCGTCAGGCTCTCGGTCACGCCTGGCTCCGGCTCGTGGCTGACCGCGCCCATCTCGTAGACGAACTCGCTCGCGCCCGGGATCAACGTCACGGCCCGGATCATGCCGCCGAGCCCCTCGACGGCGCGCACCACCTCGAAGGCGAACTGCGGCACGCGATTGCCATAGTCGCCCAGCGGGAAGCGCTCGAACACGACATAGGCGAGGCCGCGATAGGCCGGGGTAAAGCCTGCTTCCTTGGCGGCGATGAGCGGGTCGGACTCCTGCCCCTCATCGCCGTCATGGACACGCATGTTGACGGTCGTGACGTCGAGTTCCCGACCATCGACCCAGATGCGACGGACGAAGGCGATGCGGCCCTCGCACAGGCCGATCGCGAGATTGGCGAAATAGCTGTAGGTGGTCTCGACGGTCTTCTGCTTCGGGCTGCCCTTGCCGCCGCTCTTGGTGCGCGTCACCGAGACCTTGATCTCCTCCTCGAAGCGCGTCGCCCAGATCAGCTGCCCGCCGATGCGGGCGCGGCCATAGACGCGCGGGATCGCCGCGCCCTCGCTCGACGCCAGCCCGTCGATCTCGGTCAGGCGCGGTCCCTCGACCCTTCGCGTGCCGCCCGAGCCGCCAAGCAGGGACTGGTCGATCCGCGCGCCGGCAATGCCGCCGATGGCCTGGCCGATGACCGCGCCGATCGGCCCGCCCAGCGCCGTGCCGAGCGCGCTGCCCGCGACCTGCAGAAGAAGTGTGGCCATCAGTCGCTTACTCCGGGAAAGGAAAAGGCGTGGCTCAGATGCCGCCGCCACCACGGCGAGAACGCCACCTCGCCGACCTGCGCACCGTCATGGGCATGGATGATGCGATCGGACGCGCTGAGGATCGCACAGTGCTTGGCCGGCAGATGCGGCCGCCAGCGGAACAGCAGCACATCGCCGGGCAGCTCCGTGCCACGCTCCACGGGCTGCAGATGCCGCAGCGCCGCCGCGGCCAGCGTCTCGGCACCGAGGCTTTCCGCCCAGCTCTGCGAATAGGGCGGCGGCGTTTCGGGCTCCGCGCCATAGAGGTCCCGCCAGACGCCGCGAACCAGCCCGAGGCAGTCGCAGCCGACATCGCGCAGCGAGGCCTGATGATGATAGGGCGTGCCGAGCCAGAGCCGGGCGGCCTCGACGATATCCGTCCGCGAGATGCTGCCGCTCATCGAAACAGGCTCCCGCCGTCGAGCGCGCCGTCACCCGGCCTGACGCCGCCGATGATGAAGTCGTTGCCGGGAATGTGCGGGAAGCCGCGGAAGTTGATTCCGTTGCCGAATTTCGCCTGGCAGGTAGCGAAGCTCTTGTCGCAGCCGGGCGAGACCGTGAAGGCGTCGCCGGGTGCGATCGGTGCCGGCGGCCCCTGCCAGAGCTGGAGCGCGACGAGGCCGCCGGCAGAGCCATGGCGCTTCACCTCGGTCGAGAAGCCGACATTGCCGCCGCTGGTGAAGACGAGGCGCCCGCCGGTGAAATGCCCATCGGCGAATGCCGCGAGCGCCGGCGCGGTCAGCCCGAGGCGGCCGTCGCTCGTCGCCACGCTGGCTGCAACCGACGCAAGGGCCACGCCGCAGCGCGCATCGCCGAGATCGGCCGCGCAGGAGCGCATGTAGAGCCGGCCGCGCTCCTCGTCGAAGGCCTTGGCGAGCCCCCTCACCTCGGCGGTAAAGCCGAGATCGCCGCGCCTGACCTCGCCGACGAAGCCGGTTTCCAGCAGCAGGCGCTGGGCAATGTCGGCCCAGTTCACCAGCCAGATCGCGATCCGGGCATCGTCATAAAGGCCGCGCGCCAGATCGGCCTCGTTCAGGCCGACAGCCGCGAAGGCGCCCGAGACCTCGCCGCCGCCGATGGCGAAGCCGAGCTCGGCCGTCGTCTCGGCCGCCTCGAGCCCGGTCGTCGCCGCAAAGGCTATGCCGTCGAAGGACAGCGGCCCGTCGTGATCTGTGAAGCCGAGCACGGCGCCGTCGCGGCGGGTAAGGCTCCAGCAGCGGCAGAGCGTGGTCGCCCCCTCCAGGAGATGGGCTGCGAGTTCGGACTGGATGTCGCGCATGGACAGACCTCACGGCATGATCTCGACGATCGGGATCCTGGGGATTTCGCCGGCATCGAACGCCGACAGGTCGACCTCGATCGCATCGATGTCGAACCGCACCGGCACGTCGAAGAGGAAGCCGGCGCTGACCACGGCGCCCGGCCCCGGCAGATGGCCGGCGGCAAAGGTGACGAGCCCGGTCGTGGCGTCGCAGCCGACATGCGCGGGGTCGGTGACGGCGACGCCATCGACCGCGATCAGCACCTCGCCCGGCAGGGGTTTGGTGATCGGCCGGCGATAGGTCGCGATGCCGGTGCCGTAGTGCTTGCAGAGCTGGAAGGTCGCGGTG
The DNA here is from genome assembly GCA_003241815.1 of Hyphomicrobiales bacterium. Classification (GTDB taxonomy): domain Bacteria; phylum Pseudomonadota; class Alphaproteobacteria; order Rhizobiales; family Beijerinckiaceae; genus Allobosea. Next base: position 4,003 of record QBLV01000180.1, read on the forward strand.
ACGCCGTTGCCGGCACCGATGACCTGGTCTGTCGCGGCCGGCGTCTGCGAGGGCGGGCCACTCTTCCAGTCGAGCCGGTCGCGCCAGCGGAAACCGTAGAGACGGCCGCGCCTCTCCTCGAAGAAGGCGACCACGGCAGCCAGCGCATCCAGCGTGCGGATGCCGACGCCGGCATCATAGCGCCGCCGCGAATGGGCCCAGCGGCTGTTGCGGACCTCGCGGCCGGACGCCAGCGCCACGATCTGCGTCAGGCGCTCCGGTCCGCCGCGCGCGCCACGCGCGATATCGGTGGGAAAGCGGATCTCGTGGAAATCGGTCATCGCCTTCTTTCCCTCATAGCGCGCGGCTGCCGCGCGCCACGGCTCGCGCGATCGCAGCCGAGACCTGCGCCTCCGAGCGGCGGAAGCTGTCGGCGTCGGGCGACGAGACCTGGACGACGACGCTGAGTGGGCGGCGTGCCTCGCTGCCGGACGAGCGCACGCCGAGCCGGCCATCGGCCCCTCGCGACAAGGGCAGGATTGCCTCAGCACCACGCTCGCCCATCAGGCCGAGCCCTCGCCCGAGCGGGAAATAGGCGGGTGACGCGATGACGCCGCCATCGGCAAAGGGCGCCACCGATACGCCGCCGCCCAAACCGAGCCCGCCCAGGCCGCCGCCGAACAATCCGGTGAGCCCGCTGAGCCCGGTCCCAAACAGGTTGGAGAGGCTGGTCTGAAGCGGTTTCAGGGCGGATTTCAGCAGGCTTTCGGTGATCGAGCGACCGACGCCGCGCAGCACATCCTCGAAGCGCTTGCCCTCGACGATTCCCTTGGCGAAGGCGTTGGTGATCGATTTGCCGAAGCTCTCGGCCGATTTGCTGAGGCTCTGGGTCAGCGATCCGAGCGAGCGCATGTCGGAGAGGCGGGAGGACAGATCAAGATCATCGTCAGCCATGGTGGACCTCGCATTGGAAAAAGGTTGCCGGCCTCCTC
>QBLV01000180.1:4983-6801 GCA_003241815.1 Hyphomicrobiales bacterium
AGGTTGGTGAGCCCTCAGCGCCGCGCTGATTTCGCGCGGTGTCGCGGCCCAGAAAACAGCCGGCGGCCAGCCGAGCCGGCCGAGCCCGAAGGCCATGACCTCGCGCCAGGGAAAGGGGACAGCCGCCGCCGGCGGGATCAGGCCGCCGGCGGCTGCGGAGGGCGGGCTATGTCCTTGGCCTCCGGGGACGATGCTCCGGCCGGGTCTCCAAATGTCGCATCGAGCAGCGTGATCGCGGCCCTGATCGCGCCGTTCAATCCGCCATCGAAAGCCAGCCCCGCGACCTGATCCTCGCTGACGCTGCTGCCGGCGCCGCGCAGGCCGGCCGCGAGGATGCGCGTCACGTCGCGGGCCGAGAGCTTTCCACCGGCGAAGCGCTCGCCCAGCGCCGGCAGGCTGTCGACGCTGAAGGCGTGTTCGAGTTCGGCCAGCGCGCCGAGCGTCAGGCGCATCGGCAGCGGCTCGCCATCGACCATCAGGGCCGTTTCACCCCGGTAGCGGTTGATCATGACCGGCTCCTCACAGCGCGACGAAGGCGAGCTGGCCCGCCGATTCCAGCGAGAGATCGAAGGTGACCTCGCCGGCATGGTCGCCGCGATATTCCAGGCTCGACAGCTGGAACGCGCCTGTGATCGTTCCAAAATCGGGCACGATCACCTGCCAGTCGCGGATCGTCCCGTCGAAGAAGATCTGGCGCACCAGCGCGTCCGACGCCTCGTCCTTGAAGATGCCGGCGCCGCTGATCGCAGCGCGCCGCATCCCTGCGCCGGCCAGCAATTCGCGCCAGCGCCCGGCCGACTCGGAATGGGTCACATCCACGGTCTCAGCGTTGAAGGCGATCTGGCGGGCGCGAAGCCCGGCGACCGTGACGAAGGCCCCCTCCTCATCAGCCGCCTTAAGCAGCAGATCCTTGCCTTTTTGTGCCGACATTCGGCCTCTCCCCATTCAGTGGTGAATCACAGCGTCTCGGTGACGGCGCGGACGCGGATGGCGACAAAGGCCAGCCCGGTCGGGGCGTCGCGCGCCAGGCGGCTCGATTGCCAGCGGAGGTTGATCAAAGCGTGCCCGTCTACGGCCAGCGACGCCTCGTTCAGCGCCTCGGCGACACGTGCCGCCGCCTCCAGCGCCTGCCGCGACGAGCTGCTTTCGCCGGCCCAGACGGTCAGACCGACATCCTGCTCGCAGCCGCTGTCGCTGCCGGTCGACCAGTCGCGCGCCTCGACATCGCCATGGACGACATAGACGCCGCGCGCAGCGCGGGGCGCCTCGTCGTGAATGCGGCCTGCCCCGATCAGAGTTGTGAGGACTGGATCTGTCTCAAGCCGTTCCTGGATCGCGGCGCGCAGGCTGAGGATCGCGTCGCTCATGATGTGATCTCCACCACCAGGCAGATCAGGCGGCGTCGGCTGCCATCGGGATCGGCGACCGCGCGGATGTCGAAGATGCGCTCGCCATCACGCAGGCGCTGGCCTGCATCGACACCGGGTCGCCAGCGCATCGTCACGCGGTGCGTGGCGGCCTGTTCGGGCCTGCCTCGGCGCCAGTGCTCGCCAGAAACTCGACCTGCGCCCAAAGCGCCGCAACCGTCTCGAAGGTTTGCGTCGCTCCTCCGAGCCCATCCGGGGCTGCAACCGGTGCCTCGAGCACGAGCCGGCGCCGCAATGCGCCAACCGGTGCCCCGTCCGCTCCGAAACTCGCCATGGCTTTAGAGCCTCGCGCGACGAAACGGTGCAACCAGCGCCATGATCTCCGGCGGCAGCGCCTCGGCGTCGCGGCCGACGACATCGCCGCGACGCTCGAACCAGCGCGCGGCCAGCC
>QBLV01000181.1 GCA_003241815.1 Hyphomicrobiales bacterium
GCCACCGGTAACGGCAAGCATGAAGGCCGAAAGTCCGACTGATCGAGAGAGCCGCGCTCTGGAGGTCCTGTTCTTAGGGGTCGATGTCATCGGGGCGCCTGTTCCTGTTTGCCTCGATCAGGAACAGACCAGCGACTCTAGGTCTTGGTTGGGCGAGAGCGCTTCTGATTTTCTCCGGAGTATTTCTGAGATGCGAAGCCGGCCACTCGATAACGCGCGATCGACTCTCGGCGCTGACACTCTCCCTCAAGCCGCCGCCATCGCGCTGAAATCGGGTTGGATTGTCTGAATGGTCTTTGTACTTTGGTTTCGATGCCGATAGCGTTCATCTCAGGAGTCGATCCCGACGACAGCTACCATGCTCGACGAGTCGGCAGCCGGGGTCAAAACCAAAGACAATTTGGCAAGCTCAGCCTTTTGTATCGAGAGCCGACCTGAACAGCTCCAATTTGGTCGCCATGTCCTTATCCGCAACGGGTTTGACGATCATGCCCAGCGATACATCAGTGTATTTAGCCGCAACCGCCGCCTGGCCGGTGACAAAAATCGACGGGATGCCTTTGTTCAACAGCCACTCCGCAGCTTCAGGGCCCGTTGAACCATCGGTGAGGTCGATATCGACCAGTGCACAGTCCATCTCGAATTCGTCGAACGACGTTTTGAGTTCTGCAAAGCTGCTCAGTGACCCTGCGAATATATGGCCAAGATCTTCAATCATGGCTTCGACATGAAAGACGATAAGTGGATTATCCTCCAAATAGAAAATCCGCAGCGGGGTAGGCTTGGTCATGGTCCCTCATGGTTTTTGCGCGAGACGGGAAAGCGGCCCACGTACGACGAAGCGGAAACCTTTGGGATCAAAAACAAATTCGGGCCGCTCTCCGAATACGCTCGTCAACGCCGAGCGCATGTAGCGAGTTCCATAGCCAACTCGTGCCGGCTCCACGACAGGGGGGCCACCACTTTCGGTCCAGGTGATCGTCAGGATCGGATCGGGATCCGTGGAGAGCTCCCATGTCAAGGCAATCTGGCCCTCTGGCCTCGACAAGGCCCCATATTTGATCGCGTTTGTAGCGAGTTCATGCAGACAGAGAGCCAGTGTCGTGCCCACGCCACGCGGCACCAGAATGTCGGGACCGACGGTTTTGATGTTCGAGCGCCCCTCGACGCGGTAAGGCGCGACCGTGGCGTCGATGATGTCATTCAAAGGGGCTTCGTCGCCGCCGGCGTTGAAAACGACGGAATGGACGTTCGAAAGCGCCGTCAGGCGACCGGCAAAGTCCTCTGCCAAGCCATCGACCGTATCCGCGCCACGACGCGTCATCTGGAAGATCGAAATCACGCTGGCGAGGATGTTCTTGACGCGGTGATTGAGTTCAAGCCGCAGCTCCGTTTCCCGCTCCAGATAGTCCCGGACCTCACGCTGACGAAACCGGGTCAGGAGCGCGGACTGGATGCCGCTGACCAGCTCGAGCGCAGCGACGGGGCGCTGATAGAATGTCTGGCGCGAACGAGGCCAGGCACCGGCGAGGGTCGATTGGATGCGGGCTTGAGGGGCCGCGCGGTCGAGCAGGACGACAATGGGAATTTCCGACCAATTGGGCTGGTCTTGCAGGAATTGGGTGATGATCTTGATCGCGACGGGGTTCAGGGCCTCATGCGTGACGACGAGAACGCCCGGGAACCCTGCGATGCGGTCCGCCAATTCCATCGCGGTCACGGCCTGAGCATGGATCCCATGCTCGATCAGCAGCGAGGCCATGTAAGAGGCGTCCTTGCGATAGGGTGCCAGGATGAGCACCCAATCAAGCATTCCGACACTGTTATCGGCAAAAACGCTCACGAGTCTGGAAGAGGATTATACGAAACCACCGAGAGCCCGCCGCTTGCGATCACAAGTTCTCGTACATCGAGATCATGCGGGCCGTGTCGCTTTTTGACGACGGTGATGCTCCGCCTGAGCCGGCCCTCATGCTCTGCGATACGAAGCAAGAGCACGGTATCGCCAAGGAAGCTGACGTCGACGTCGATGCCGACATTTTGCCCGAGCAGCCCGTGCTGCGCGACGATCAGCATCGTCAAAACGTTCGCGCGGGCCAGATGCTTCAGCAGTGACTGGATATCCCTCACGGCCTTGTCCCGATGCGGCAACGAGTTCAGATAACCGGTGAAGCTGTCGATCACGACGACGCGCGTCTTGTTGTCAGCGACGACCCGCTGCACGATCTGCCCGAACTCACCTGGGGAAATCTCATTCGGGCTGAAATCGCAGATGATGAGTTGGCCATCCTTGTGGAACTGGCGCAGGGCCATGCCCAGCCCTTCCGAGCGTCGGAAGAAGGTTTCAAGCCGCTCCTCGAACAGAAACAGCGCAACGCTTTCCCCTCGCTGCAGGGCCGCAGTCGCGTAAAGTGAGGCCATCGTCGATTTGCCGGTGCCAGACTGACCGATGACGAGCGTGATCGTTCCCGATTCCTGCCCGCCGCCGAACATCTCATCGAGCGCCTCGATCCCGGATTTGATCAACTGCGGTTTGACGACTTCGGCGGCTGATCCCGGCACGATACGGGGAAACACGACAACGCCCTGCCCTTCCCGAATGGCCATGTCATGGTACCCGTCGGCGAAAGCCACGCCCCGCATCTTGCTGACTTCGATGCGTCGGCGAACGGCTCCATAGTCTTCCAGCGATTTGTCGAAACGGATCACGCCGTGCGCGATACCCTCGATTTCCTCGCCACTTCGATCGCCGCCGTTGGTCTGCGTATCGAGGAGCATGGCGATGATCCCCTTCTTCGCCATGAACGCCTTGAAGCCAATGAGTTCGCGCCGAAAACGGGGAGAGTCACCGGTAATGAGGCGGATTTCGAGCAGGGAATCATAGACGACCCTGTGGGGCTTATGCTCTTCGATCGCGCGCTCGATGGCCATGCGCGTTTCGTCCAGCCGAAGCTCTGCGGTCTGGAAAATGGTTTGGTCGGCAGTGCCGGTGACAGCCTCCGAAGCCGACAGCTCTTCGACACGGATTCCATCGAGGGTCCAGCCATGTGAAACGGCGATGGACTGGAGTTCGGCGGCCGTCTGCGAAAGGCTGACATAGATGCAGCGCTCTCCCGCCTCAACGCCGGCGCGCAGAAACTGCAGCGCCGCCGTTGTCTTCCCCGCCCCAGGCGCCCCTTGCAAGATGTAAAGGTTCGAGGGCGGCAGGCCGCCGCGGAGAATTTCATCCAGCCCGGCAATACCCGAGCTGACGACGGTCGGCTTCTTCCGCTTTGCCATGACTGCCTTCTCGCGTTTTTATGGGAGCCAGCGCGCGATGCCACCCCGGAGGATGAGGGCGGCGCGCCCCACATATCGGTCCCAGGTTATAGGCGGCCTCACAGCATAGAAGGCCGATCTGGCCTATGTCTTTTCACATGATCAGGACAGCGGCGTCCATTTTTTGTTCATTCAAGTCCGGTGGTGGTGCCCGACGCTGCCTGATGGGCCCTTCTGACGGGCGCGCGCGCCTTTGATGTGGAATGCGATCGAAGGCGTAAACGGCGCTGGAGCGCATTCGCTTGTTGCCCCCTCCCCGGCTTGCGGTTCGATTGCGAGAAGGTCAAGGCTCGGTGACGTCCAACCAGGAACTCGTTGATCCCAAGGTGCGGATTTGCACCTGAGCCAATGATTGCCGATCTGGAGTGGCGGATAGGTTCTTCCCAAAGGGCTGCGCAACCACCAGCGCTCTCGGACGAAATGCGGCACTTGGGCGGTCGATTATCCGCCAAGAATGTTCCGCGGCGAAAGGACAGCCCGGATTTTCCGGGCCATCGTCAGCTTTGCAGCAGACCTCTTTTCAATCCCATTGGTCCATACCGCCTGTTGGCTGTTGGCGATCTGAGTCGGAAACGGTTCCCGGAAAGCTCATGGAGGATGGGCTCAGCGTCATGGTTGCCCGGTTGTACAACGGCATTTCATAACAGGTTATCGGAGCGAAAAAAGGTGATGAGGCACTCTCCTAGTAGGCTGATTTTGCTTAAGAAAATCGATAGAGAGGCTGCGTTTGCGTTGTCGCACAAGCCCGTTCGTTAGGATTCAATTAACCTAATTTTTGTTGTGCGAGCGGGAGAATCGGACATACTGGCGCCAATTCGGCGAAAGATACCGAATTAGCGCTATTTGGTCCAGGCATCCGAAGTATGAACGCTCTCGCTCCGTTCGAGTTTGACGATAAAATTCTCCAGCAGGGCGCGGAGATCTCGCGCAAGCTTAATCAGCTTCGCTTGGAGAAGTTTCCGCCAAGCGCCCAGAAGACGCTGAGGCGTTTTCCGATGGCGGAGGTCGCCCACTATCTGGGCGTCAGTCCCAACAATCTCAAGCGCCTTCATCTTGAAGGCAAAGGGCCGGAGCCTTCGACCGGCGCTGGCGGGCGCCGCTTCTACACCGCTGAGCAAATGCTTGAGTTGCGGCATTACCTCGACAAGAATGGCCGATCAGAGGTCAAGAAATACGTCCCTCACCGCAAGCCAGGGGAGAAACTGCAGGTTATCGCAGTCGTCAACTTCAAGGGCGGCTCGGGCAAGACCACGACGGCTGCGCATCTGGCGCAGCACCTCGCACTGACGGGACACAGGGTCCTCGCCGTCGATCTCGATCCGCAGGCTTCACTATCGGCGTTGTACGGATTTCAGCCGGAGCTCGACAAGAACCCATCCCTGTACGACGCAATCCGCTATGATGAACAGCGCAAGTCCATTCGGTCCGTTATCCTGCCGACGAACTTCCCGTCGCTGGACGTCATTCCTGCAAACCTTGAGCTTCAGGAGTACGAATACGACACGCCATTGGCCATGCAGAATTCGGCGGAGGGCAAGCGCTTCTTTACGCGCTTCGGCAATGCGCTCAAGGATGTCGACTCCTCCTATGACGTCGTCGTCGTCGATTGTCCGCCCCAACTCGGCTACCTGACGCTGACGGCCTTGATCGCCGCGACATCAGTTCTCATCACAGTTCATCCGCAGATGCTGGATCTGATGTCGATGAGCCAGTTCCTGTTGATGCTCGGGAATATCGCCAAGACCATCAAGGATGCTGGCGCCGAGGTTCGCATGGATTGGCTGCGCTATCTGATCACCCGCTTCGAGCCGACGGACGTGCCGCAGGTCGAGATGCTCGGTCTCATGCAGAGCATGCTCGCTGCGGAAATGCTCAAGGCACAGATGGTGAAGTCGACCGCGATTTCAGATGCCGGTTTGACTAAGCAGACGCTCTATGAGGTGGAGCGCGCGAACTTTACGCGTGAAACATATGACCGCGCGATCGATTGCATGGATGCGGTCAATTTCGAAGTGCAAGGGCTCATTCATCAGGCATGGGGGCGGCTGTGATGTTGACCGCCGTAAAAACGGATGAAAACACCTTCTATTTCAACGGTATGCGTCCGATAAGGAGGCTGCGGAGTGGCTCGTAAAAATCCCTTCGCAAACCTGATGGCCAAGGATGCTCTTTCCCAGGAGCAGCCTGCGCTCGACTATGCAATCAAGGGGGCGTCGAAGTCCTTCCTGAATTCGCTCAATGAGATAACGGCACGGGCCGACAGGCTCATGGAAGGCGAGCCGATAGTCGAGCTCGATCCCGATAGCGTCGATCCTTCCTTCGTCAAGGATCGGCTTGAGGAGAACGAGCAGGACTTCAACGAGATACTCGAAGCTATCCGCGCGCGCGGACAGGACAGCCCGATACTGGTGCGCCCTCACCCGGCCTCAAGCGAGCGCTACATGGTGGTCTTCGGCCATCGCCGCCTGAAAGTAGCCAAGCTCCTCGGCCGCAAGGTCCGGGCCGTCATCAAGGAGATGAAGGACCAGGAGCACGTCGTTGCACAGGGTCAGGAGAATTCGGCCCGCGCAAATCTCTCTTTTATCGAGAAGGCGCTGTATGCGTCCGAGTTGGTGAAGCTGCGTTATGACGATGACAACGCCATCGTGATGACCGCTCTTGCCCTGGACAGATCGACCCTTTCGAAAATGCTCGCTGTTGCGGGCCTGCCTGAGAAGGTGCTGCGGGCAATAGGGCCGGCGAAGGGGATCGGCCGCGATCGCTGGTATGAGTTGAAGTTGCTGCTCGAACGCCCATCCCATTACGATGCGGCTATCGCCGTGATCGAAGCCGAAGGTTTTGCAGACCTCCCCACCGAAGAGCGCTTCACTGCTGTGGAACGCCGGTTAAAGGCGAAGCAGAGCCGCAGCCGTAGCGAACCCGACAAGCAAAGGTGGGCACCACGCGACGGGACGGTCGCTGTGGAAATGCTGGCAGCGGGGCGGAAATTCACCTTGGCCATGAAGGCCAAGGGACCGGATGCGAAGGCGTTCGGCCGATATTTGTCCGATAATCTGGATCGTCTGTACGATGATTTCAGGCGTCGGGCGGGTGCAACCACAAACGGAGATTAGCCCGCAAAAGAAAAAGGCCCCCGAAACGACGTTCCGGAAGCCCTTTCCTGTGTCCTAAGCAAACACAGAATCGCACTTCCACGAATCACCGTCAAGAGTCCCTTGCGAGATTCAGCGCCGTTTTGGCGAGCCGTTTTCCTTTGCCCTGAACGAGGCAAGGATCATGGAACCACGACTCTCGACGACGCCTTTTGGGCGGCGATCGCTGACGCTTG
>QBLV01000182.1:0-6089 GCA_003241815.1 Hyphomicrobiales bacterium
CAAAAAGGTCGCCAACAGCCGCGCCAGCGATTCCGGCTGGGAAGAGTTCTGAGCGGTCGCGGCGGACCGATCCGCCGCCGCCCTGACGCAGGCGTCAGGTATCGACGGTGGCGTTCAGCGCGTTGGTCTGGATGAATTCGCGACGGGGCTCGACGACGTCTCCCATCAGCTTGACGAAGAGATCGTCGGCCTCGTCGTTCTGGTCGTTCTTGACCCGTAGCAGCGAGCGCACGTCCCGATCGAGCGTCGTCTCCCAGAGCTGGTCGGGGTTCATCTCGCCGAGACCTTTGTAGCGCTGCAGCGAGACGCCCTTCTTGCCGATGGCAGTGACGGCATCGAACAGGTCGGTCGGCCCGTTGACGGCCTGATCGTCGCCCTTGCGGCTGAGCACGCCGGGCTTCGAATAGGCCTCCTGCAGCGAGACGGCCGCAGCATCGAGCTTGCGGGCCTCGGCACTGGCGAGCAGGCCGACATCGATGGCCGCGACCTGCTTCACGCCGCGGACCATGCGCGAGAACAGGAAGCCGCCTTCGCTCGCCTTGCCTTCCCAACCACGCTCGAGTTCGTCCGAGATCGCATCGAGCCGGCTGGCGACTTTCGCCGCGGCTTCGTTGGCCTGCGCCTCATTCTCCTCGGAGACCGGATGAAGCGCGCCTGCGATCGCCATCTGCTCCACGACGCGCCGGTCATAGCGCGAATGCAGCTGCCCGAGCGTGAAGCGGATGCCGCGTGCTTCCTCGATCAGAGCCCGCAAATCCGAACCGCCGCGCTCGACGCCGCCATTGGTCTTGAAGACGGCGCCGTCCAGCGCCGTCTCGACGAGGTAGTCCTCGAGCGCGCGCTCGTCCTTGAGATAGACATGGCTCTTGCCGCGCGCCGCCTTGTAGAGCGGCGGCTGGGCGATGAAGAGATGGCCGCGCTCGATCACCTCCGGCATCTGCCGGTAGAAGAAGGTCAAAAGCAGCGTGCGAATGTGGGAGCCGTCCACGTCCGCGTCGGTCATGATGATGATCTTGTGGTAGCGCAGCTTCTCGATGTTGAACTCCTCGCGGCCGATACCGGCGCCCAGCGCCGTGATCAGCGTGCCGACCTGGTCTGAGGAGAGCATCTTGTCGAAACGCGCGCGCTCGACATTGAGGATCTTGCCGCGCAGCGGCAGAACGGCCTGATATTCGCGGGCGCGGCCCTGCTTGGCGGAGCCGCCGGCCGAGTCACCCTCGACGATGAAGAGTTCGGACTTGGCCGGGTCTCTTTCCTGGCAGTCAGCCAGTTTCCCTGGGAGTGACGCGATGTCGAGCGCGCCCTTGCGGCGGGTGAGATCGCGCGCCTTGCGGGCGGCCTCGCGGGCGGCGGCGGCTTCCGCCACCTTGCCAACGATGATCTTGGCCTCGCCCGGATGCTCTTCCAGCCAGGTCGAGAGCGCCTGGTTGACGACGTTCTCGACGACGGGGCGGACCTCGGAGGAGACAAGCTTGTCCTTGGTCTGCGAGGAGAATTTCGGATCGGGCACCTTGACCGAGACGATCGCGGTCAGGCCCTCGCGGCAATCATCGCCGGTGAGGGAGACCTTCTCCTTCTTCGAGATGCCTGAGCTTTCGGCATAGCCCGTGACCTGGCGCGTCAGCGCGGCGCGGAAGCCGGCGAGATGGGTGCCACCGTCGCGCTGGGGGATGTTGTTGGTGAAGCAGAGCACGTTCTCATGGTAGGAATCGTTCCACCAGAGCGCGACATCGACGGTAATGCCGTCCTTCTCGTTGGAGAGCATGATCGGCTGGCTGATCACCGGCGTCTTGGCGCGGTCGAGATAGCGCACGAAAGCCTCGACGCCGCCCTCATACATGAGCTCCTCGCGCACCACCTCGGCGCGACGGGCGTCGGTCAGCACGATGCGGACACCGGAATTGAGGAAGGCGAGTTCGCGCAGGCGATGTTCGAGCGTCTTGTAGTCGAACTCGATCATCGTGAAGGTTTCTTGGGACGGGGTGAAGGTCACCTCCGTGCCGCGCTTGTCGCCAGCAGGCCCAACGATCGCCAAAGGGGCGATCGCATCGCCATGGCGGAATTCCATGAAGTGCTCGTTGCCGCCGCGCCAGATCCGCAGCTTCAGCGAGATCGACAGCGCGTTCACCACCGAGACGCCGACGCCGTGCAGACCGCCCGAGACCTTGTAGGAGTTCTGGTCGAACTTACCGCCGGCATGGAGCTGGGTCATGATGACCTCGGCCGCCGAGATGCCCTCTTCGGTGTGAATATTGGTGGGGATACCGCGACCGTTGTCGGTCACCGTGACCGATCCTTCGGCGTTCAGCGTCACGGTCACGAGGTCGGCATGGCCGGCCAGCGCCTCGTCGATCGCGTTGTCGACGACCTCATAGACCATGTGGTGCAGGCCGGAGCCGTCGTCGGTGTCGCCGATATACATGCCGGGGCGCTTGCGCACCGCGTCCAGGCCTTTGAGAACCTTGATGGAATCGGCGCCATAGGCGGCGTCTTCAAGGTCGCGGGCAGCGTCGTTCATGTCGTGGTCCTTCGGCGGGCGCGCGGGCACCCGCGATCGTCTTGATTCGTACCATGAATATAGGGGGTGAAGGCGGCTTTTTCACGCGCCTACGCGTGCGTGCGCGAGAGCGGCTGAACATCAGCCACGAAACCCCGCGATCGCCTCCAGGAAGGCCTCGCCATATTGCGTCAGCTTGCGCTCGCCGACGCCTTCGATCGCCCGCATCTCCTCCACCCCGGCCGGCCGGGCGCGGGCCATGGCGATCAGCGTGCGGTCGGTGAAGATGATGTAGGCGGCGACGCCTTCCTCGCGGGCGAGCGTCAGGCGCAGCTGGCGCAGATGTTCGAACAGCCCGGCCGTGCCCTCGTCCAGCCCATCGGCGCGAGCCGATTCGCGCCCCGCGCGACGGGTGCGGCGGTCGGCATGAGGATCGGCGCGCAGCGCGATCGTCTCGCGCCCGAACAGGATGTCCTCGCCCTTCTCCGTCAGGCAGAAGCCGCCATGCTCGACGCTGGCCTCGGCGAGTGCGCCGACGGCGAAGAGCTTGCGGGTCAGCGCCGTCCAGGCACTCTTGGGCTTGTCCTGACCGACGCCGAAGGTCTTGAGCCCGTCATGGTTCTGGCGACGGACGGCCTCCGTCGCCGTGCCGGTCAGGATGTCCGCGAGATGGGCGGCGCCGAAGCGCTGGCCGGAGCGCGCGACAGCCGAGAGCAACTTGCGCGCATCGAGCGTCGCATCCGCGAGTTCGGGGGCGTCCGTACCGCAGAGATCGCAGCGGATCGGGGCGTGCCCGAAACTTGTCTGGCCATGGACGCAGCTTGGCGTCTCCTCGCCGAAATAGGCCAGCAGCGCGCTGCGGCGACAGAGCGCCGACTCGCAGAGATCGATCATGGCGTTGAGCCGCTTGTGCTCGATACGGCGGCGCTCGTCGTCGATCGCCTTCTCGTCGATCTGACGGCGACGCAGCGACATGTCGTCGATGCCGTAGAGCGTCAGCGTGTCGGCGTTCAGGCCGTCCCGTCCGGCGCGGCCGATCTCCTGGTAATAGCTTTCGATCGAGCCCGGCATGTCGGCATGCACCACGAAGCGGACATCGGGCTTGTTGATGCCCATGCCGAAGGCGATGGTGGCACAGACGACGACGCCATCCTCCTGCAGGAAGATGTCCTGGTTGCGATTGCGGACGCCTTGATCAAGCCCCGCGTGATAGGCCAGCGCATTCCAGCCCTTTTCGCGCAGGCCTTCCGCAAGCTTCTCGGTGCGGTTGCGCGAAGAGCAGTAGACGATGCCCGAGCCGCCGCGATGGCCGCGCAGGAACTCGTCGATCTGGCGCCGCGGCTGGTCCTTGGGCGCGAAGGACAGCTTCAGGTTTGGCCGGTCGAAGGAATGCACCACCAGATGCGGCGGCTTCGGAAAGAGCTGCTGGGCGATGTCCTCGCGAGTCTGCCGGTCGGCGGTCGCCGTCAGTGCCGTGACCGGCACGCCGCCGAGCGCCTCGCGCGTCTTGGCGAGCAGGCGGTACTCGGGCCGGAAATCATGGCCCCATTGCGAGACGCAGTGCGCCTCGTCGATCGCCAGCCGCGTTACGCCGAGACGGCGCAGGCGTGAGACCAGGCCTTCGCCGGCGAGGCGCTCGGGCGAGACGAAAAGCAGGCGCAAATCGCCTGAATTCAGCTTGTCCCAGGCGTCCGTCGCCTCCGCTTCGCTGTTCATCGAGTTCAAAGAGGCGGCCGCGACGCCGGCCCGCGTCAGCTGCCCGACCTGATCGCGCATCAGCGCGATCAGCGGCGAGACCACCAGCGTCAGCCCGCCCGCGACCAGCGCCGGCAGCTGATAGCACATCGATTTGCCGGAGCCGGTGGGCATCACCGCGAAGACGTCCCGTCCACTGAGCGCGGCCTCGATCACCTCCCACTGGCCCGGGCGGAAATCATCATAGCCGAAGACGGATTTGAGGATCGCGCGGGCGTCTGATTCGAAGGGCTGCGGCATGGAACAGGGTTTGCCCGAGGCGGCCGCGTATTGCCAGTCCCGGAGGTGCTTTGCAGGCGGTCCGCTCAGCCGGTTTCGCTGAGGACGCCGCGGTGCCGTTTGGCGCGTACCTGCCCGACCACACCGAGAAAGACGGCGATCGAGCTTTCGAGTTCCTGCGCCAGGCGGGAGGTCGCCTTGATGCGCTCATCCGTCTGGTGAGCCAGAACGGCCGCTTCCCCCGCAAGCCCCTCGACCAGAGCCGCATGGCGCGCGATTGCATCGACACCGACCGAAGAGGTCTCGGCCTGGGCCGCCACCGCGCCGATCCTCTCCTGCTGGCCTGCGGCCGACTGCGCCACGAGCCGGGCACTGGCCTGCATCGCCTGCATGGTGCTGCCCAGCTGCCGCACCGCGCCGTCGATGGCGAGGCTCGCGCTCACCACCTCGTCGATGCCCTGGCGAATGGTTTCGGTGGCGCTGTTCGTCGCCGTCGCCAACGACTTGACCTCGGCGGCCACCACGGCGAAGCCCCGCCCCGCCTCGCCGGCCCGTGCCGCCTCGATGGTGGCGTTGAGCGCGAGCAGATTGGTCTGGGCCGCCAGGCTGCGGATCAGCTCGACGACATTGCCGATGCGCCCATTCGCCTGACGCAGCATGGCGACATCGCTGGCGATGCCCTCGCAGCCGGCGCCGGCCTCATCCGCCGCGCGGCTGGACTGGGCGGTCTCGACCGTGATCTCGGCACAGGATGTACCGAAGGCACGGGTGGCGGAAACGATCTCGGCGACGGAGGCCGCGACCTGCTCGGGCCGGCGCTGGGTTTCGGCAACGGCAGACAGCGTCTCGCTGGCCTTTGCCGAAAGCTCGCTCGAGAAACCGGAGATATCGCCCATGCTCAGCTCGATCGCGGAGATGCGCTGCGCGATGCCGCTTCGGAAAGCCTGTTCCACCTGCCCGATGCGTTCGGCCATCTGGACGTCGATCGCCTCGTCGAAGCGGGCGATGGAGTAGGAGATGTCCGTCAGCATCAACTTGCAGAAGACGCGCAACGCCTCGTCGACCGGCCCCCAGCGCCGCTTCCAGCGCGAAAAAATAACCGCCAGGAAGTTCGAGAAATCCTCGAGGAAGAACAGCGGGTAATCCGCCAGCACGATGTCATGCTGGTTCGCACGGGCGACGATGCGCCGCTTGGCGGCAACGTAGCTCTCATCGAACTGCAGGCTGAAGAGCAGGCGGTATTTGGCCTGCTCGTCGCCATGGAGCTGACGATCCCGATTGAGTTTGTCGCGGCCGAAGGTCGAGCTGTAGAGCGTCTCGATCGACGAATCGAAATGTGGCGCCAGCAGCGCAAGCAGGCGCCCAGCAACCTCCTTCTCCGACGCAGAGAACATGTTCGGTGACGGCTTCATGGGCAGACACCCTGACAGAGAATGGTTAACCGCCCATCAATCATAACGTGCGGCCCCAGCCGGCCATGGCGCGCTCAGTCGAGGCTCTCGACCTGTCCCGGCCTGACCGCCAGCCTCTGCGAACCCGGCGGCAGTTCCGAGAACAGCGCCGGGTCGGCACCCGTCATCCAGACCTGGCAGCCGAGAGCGGTCAGCCCTTCATAGAG
>QBLV01000182.1:6099-6590 GCA_003241815.1 Hyphomicrobiales bacterium
AGCGCGCCCCGCCGGCGGGGATCGAGATGAGCGGCAATCTCATCGAGCAGAACCAGCGGGCTCAAGCCGCTCATCGCCGCGACCAGCCGCGCATGCGCCAGGACCAGCCCGATCAGCAGCGCCTTCTGCTCGCCGGTCGAGCCCTGTCCGGCCGGGATGCCCTTGGGACCATGGCGGACCTCCAGATCGGAAGCCTGCGGGCCGGTGAGGGTGCGGCCAGCCGCGCGGTCGCGGGAGCGGCCTTGGCGCAGCAGCGCGCGGTAGCCATCCTCGGCGTCGAGCGCCGGCCCCCGCGACACGAGCAGGTCGATCTCGCCCGAGAGTGCGATGCCGGCATGGGGAAAGGGCGAGGTGTCGTCGCGCGTCTCGGCGATGATCGCCGAGAGCCTGGCCACCGTCTCGGCGCGTGCGGCTGCCACCGCGACGCCCAGTTCGGCGATCTCGCGCTCGATCGCGTCGAGCCATTGGGTCTGGCCCGGATTGTCCTCGAG
>QBLV01000183.1:0-715 GCA_003241815.1 Hyphomicrobiales bacterium
CCCGCTGCGGCATGGGGCCCTGCCAGGGCCGGATGTGCGGCGAGACGGCGGCGACCCTGCTGGCGCGCCATCTCGGCTCGCGCGAGGCGGCGGGATACTGGACGGGCCGCCCGCCGCTGCGACCCGTGCCGCTGGCCGATCTGCTCGGCCGCTTCGACTATGCCGACATCCCCGTGCCGATGCCGGCCCCGCTATGAGTGCACCGTTCGATCTCGCTGTCGTCGGTGGCGGTATCCATGGCGCGACCGTCGCGCTGTTTTGCGCGCGGGCGGGCATGAGCACCGTGCTGTTCGAGCGCGGCAGCCTTTGCCGCGAAGCCTCGGGCGTGAATGCCGGCACGCTGACGATGCAGATGACGCGGGTGGCGTTGATTCCCTACGCGCTGCAGGCGCATGCGATGTGGGCCTCGGCGCGGGACTGGCTGGGTCACGATGTCGGCGTCGTCGTCTGCGACGGGCTGTCGCTCGCCTTCACGCAGCGCGAGGCGGAGCTGCTCAGCTTCCGTGCCGGCAAGCGCCGCGAGGCCGGTGCGCCGATCGAGCTGATCTCGGAGCAGGCCGCGCGCGCGGTCGAGCCCGGGCTCGGCGAGGGCGTGCTGCTCGCCGGGCATTGCAAGGTCGACGGCTACGCCAACGCCTATCTGACGGGGCAGGCCTATCGCGCCGCGCTGATCGAGGCGGGGGTCGACCTGCGCGAGGCGACGCCTGTGTCCGGC
>QBLV01000183.1:725-6522 GCA_003241815.1 Hyphomicrobiales bacterium
GATTTGCGGTCCAGACTGCTGCCGGTCCGGTCAGGGCGAAGCGGCTCGTGCTGGCTGGCGGCGTCTGGCTCGAGGAGATGGCGGCCTGGCTCGGCATCGAGCTGCCGATCAAGGTGCTGGTGAACCAACTCGCCGTGACCGAACGCGTGGCTCCAGTGATGCGGACCGTGGTCGGCATCGCCAGCGGTCTCCTGTCGCTCAAGCAATATCCGCACGGCACGGTGGTGATCGGCGGAGGCTGGCAGGGCAGGGGCGACCGTGTGCGCGGCGGCGCCGAGATCGTGCCCGAGAGCCTGATCGGCAATATGCGGCTTGCCTGCCATGCGATCCCGGCCTTGCGGAACGCCAGGCTAGCCCGCGCCTGGGCGGGGCTGGAGGCTGAGACGACTGACGCGCTGCCGGCCGCCGGGCCGATCCCGGGCATCCCGGACGCCTATATCTGCGGCAGCGTCCATTCCGGCTACACCAGCGGACCCTACATCGCGCGCCTGCTGGCCCAGCGCATCCTGGGGCAGAAGCCCGCCGATCCGCTCTTCCCGATCGACCGGCTTCTGGTGCCGGCCGATACCGCGTCCACCCCGTCCGTCGCCGCAGACAGAGCCACCGATGAACAGCCACAGCATGTCTGATCCCAAAACCGCGCCCATGGTCACTGCGGCCATTGCGCGCCTGACCGGCATCCATGCGGCGACGATCTGCCCGATGACGCCGGATTTCGGTCTGGACGAGCAGGCTCTGGCCGACCACGTCGCGATGGTGGCGGGGCATGACGGCATCGAGGGGCTGCTGATCAACGGCCATGCGGGCGAGAACTTCCTGCTGACACGCGAGGAGAAGCGCCGCGTCGTCGCGATCTGTCGCGAAGTACTGGGGCCGGGCGTCTTCCTGACCAGCGGAGTCAACGCGGAGTCGAGCCTGGACGCCGCACTGCATGCGCGCGACGCCGAAGAGGCCGGCGCGAACGCGATTCTGCTATTCCCGCCCAATGCCTGGGGGCTGTTTCGCGACCGCGACTCGGCGCTGCTGCACCACCGGCACGCCATGGCCGGATGCAGCCTGCCCTTCCTGCTGTATCAGGCGCCGGTCGGGGCGGGCGCGATGCCCTATGATCCCCAGACGCTGGCGGAGCTGGTGGCCCTGCCGCGCGTCTGCGGCATCAAGGAAGGCAGCTGGGAGGTTGCGACCTACGACGCCAACAGGCGGCTGGCCAAGGGATTGCGGCCGGACCTCGCGGTCCTCGGCTCTGGCGACGAGCATCTGCTGACGAGCTATCTGATCGGGTCCGAGGGCAGCCAGGTCAGCCTCGCGGCGGTGACGCCGGCGCCGCTGGTCGCGCTCTGGCGTGCGGCCCAAGTCGGCGACTGGGACGAGGCCCGGCACTGGCATGATGCGATCTACCCGCTCGCCTGCGCGGTTTATCGCGAGGCGCCGGGCGGGCGTGCCACGACCCGGCTCAAAGCCTGCTTGAAGATCCTCGGTCGATTGGCCTGCGATGCCGTCCGTCCGCCCTTCGCGCCGCTACCGCCGGAGGAATACCGGCGGCTGGAAAAGGCGCTCGCCCATGTCGAAAAAGTCGGCGCCCCGCGTTGACAATCGCACCGGGCAATGGCCTCATTGCATGCCGAACGTATACAATGTTCGCTACCGCTCGATCTCGTGAGGAGGCTTGAATGACGATGTCGCGCTTCGCCTGCCTGCTCGCCGCCTGTGTCGGAATCGGCTCGGCCGTTCCCCCCTCGGCCCGGTCGCTCGACGATATCCTCAAGGCCGGCGAGCTGCGCGTCGGCGTCAACCCGACGCTGCCGCCGCGGGCCTTGTTCAACGACAAGAACGAGATCGACGGCTTCGAGCCGGAACTGGCGAAGGCGGTCGCCGCCAAGCTCGGCGTCAAGCTCACGCTCGTCCAGGTCGGTTCGCCCGACCGCATCCCCTTCGTCGTGGCCGACAAGGTCGATGTGGTGATGGGCGCGATGAGCCGCACCTCGGAGCGCGCCAAGGTGATCGACTTTACCGCGCCGATCCATTCGGAGAATTACGGCATCGTCACCACGGATGCGAAGCCGTTCACGAAGCTCGCCGATCTCAACAGTGAAAGCGTGACGCTGATCCAGGTGCGCGGCACCACCGCGATTCCCTTCATTCAGAAAAACCTGCCCAAGGCGAAGCTCGTCCTGCTCGACAACTACAACGACCGCGACCGGGCGCTGGCCCAGGGCCGCGGCGACGCCTCCTTCGACGGCATCGACGCGGTGGCCTACCGGCTGAAGATCTTCCCGGCGATCAAATGGAAGGTCGTGGCGACGCCGGAATATGGCGTGACCTATTCGAGCTTCGGTGTCGCCAAGGGCAACCACTCCTTACGCGACTGGCTCAACATCGCGCTTTACGAACTCCACACCGCCGGGACGGTCGAGGCGATCTGGGAGAAGTGGTTCCTCAAGCCGATGGACACGAAAGTGCCCGTCACGCCGTATTTCTGATGTGCTTGAGCCGTCCTAAGCCGATGGTCTTGGTGATCCAAGCGCCGTCATTCCGGACAAGCGGCGGAGCCGCGCCGATCCGGAATCCATCGAAGGGCGCTGACGCTCTACGAGGGATTCCGGGTCTCCGCTGCGCTTCGCCCGGAATGACGGCGTTCGATTTGGCCGACAGGCGCGGATACTGATGTCCTACACCCTCCAATACGGGCAGGTGACGCCGTATCTCGGCTATCTCGCCGGTGGCGCCTGGCTGGCTCTGCAACTGGCGGCGATCGCTTTTGTGATCGGCTGGGCGATCGGGCTCGTCTGCGCGTCCGTCCTCGAATACGGGCCCCGCCCGCTTCGCTGGCTGGTGAAGGCCTATGTGATCTTCTTCCTCAACACGCCCCTGCTGGTGCAGATCTTCTTTCTGTATTTCGCGCTGCCGGACTGGGGCATCGTGCTGGGCTCCTACCAGGCCGTGCTGCTGGGCATGGCGATCAATGCCGGGGCCTATCTGACCGAGATCCAGCGCGCGGGTTTCCGTTCGATC
This sequence comes from Hyphomicrobiales bacterium, assembly GCA_003241815.1. GTDB lineage: Bacteria > Pseudomonadota > Alphaproteobacteria > Rhizobiales > Beijerinckiaceae > Allobosea. The sequence continues at coordinate 3,738 of QBLV01000183.1, forward strand.
CGCAAGGCCGAGGTCGAGGCGGCCGAGACGCTGGGCTTCTCGCGGCTCCAGATCATCCGCTACGTCGTCCTGCCGCATATCGCCAAGGTGCTGTTTCCGCCCTTGTCGAACCAGTACATCATCCTGACCATGACGACCTCGATCGCGGCCATCTTCGGCGTCGAGGAGTTGACGGGGCGGACCTACAACATCAACGCCCAGACCTTCCGGTCCTTCGAGATCTTCTCGATCGCGGCGCTCTACTACATCGCCCTGACCCTGGTCGCGAGCGCGGCGCTCTACGCCGTCGGCCGCTACTTTTTTCGCATCAAGGGTCGGGTGTTCTGATGGCTTCGCTCATCGAGGAGGCCCCGCGCTTCTTCAGCTATTACAACCTGATCTTCCTGGGGCAGGCCTTCGCCTTCACCGCGCTGCTCTCGCTCGTCGGCTGCGGGCTGGGATTTCTGATCGGCTTCGTGCTGGCCGTACTGCGAAACGACCGGATCGTCGGTTTCGCGCCATTGCGCTGGTTTGCGACGATCTATGTCGAAATCTTCCGGCGGATCCCCTTTCTGGTGAAGCTGATGGTGGTGTTCTTCGGCTTTCAGCTCGCCGGCTTCGACGCCAGCATGTTCGCGGTCGCCGCGACGACCGTGGCGCTGTCAGCCTCAGCCTTTTCGGCTGAGAACATCCGAGCCGGGCTGGAATCCGTGCACAAGAACCAGTGGGACGCGGCCGAGACGATGAACATGGGTGGTCTCACCGCGCTGCGCCGGGTCATCCTGCCGCAATCCTGGGCGATCATCATCCCACCCTCGATGACCTATTCGGTCGGGCTGGTGAAGAGCACCTCGATCGCCTCGCAGATCGGCGTGCTCGAACTGACCTACGCCGCCAAAATCCTCAACCAAAAGGGTTTTTCGGCGGCGATCTGCTTCGGCACCATTCTGATCCTCTATTTTCTCCTCTGCTATCCCATGAACCTGTTCGCATCGCATCTGGAGCGTCGGCTTGCCCCATCTCGTCATCGATAGGCTCAGCGCCAATTACGGCACGGCGCCGGTCCTGCAGGATGTCTCGCTGTCGGTCGAGCGCGGCGAGATCGTCTCGATCATCGGCCCCTCCGGCTCGGGCAAAAGCACGCTGCTGCGCGTGCTGACCGGGCTGCTCAAGCCGCATGCCGGCGTCGTCCATGTCGCCGGCACCCAGATCGACTATGGCAGCGCGGCGGCTCTGCGGAAGGTGCGCGACCGCTTCGCCGTGGTCTTCCAGCAATACAACCTGTTCCAGAACATGACCGCGCTGCGCAATGTCACCATCGCGCCGACGATCGTGAAGAAGCGCGACGCCGGCGAGGTCGAACGGGAGGCGCGCGCGCTGCTCGAGAAGGTCGGCCTGTCGCACCGGATCGAGGCCTATCCAGACGAACTCTCCGGCGGTCAGCAGCAGCGGGTGGCGATTGCGCGGGCGCTGGCGCTGAAGCCCGAGATCCTGCTGCTCGACGAGGTGACGTCGGCACTCGATCCCGAACTCGTCGCCGAGGTGCTCGACACCATCCGCGTGCTCGCAGCCGAAGGCATGACCATGCTGATCGTCAGCCACGAAATGGGCTTCGTGCGCGAGATCTCCAGCAAGGTCGTGTTCATGGCCGACGGCAAGGTCGTCGAGGTCGGCCCGCCCTCACAGATATTCGATGCGCCGCAGACCGAGCGCTGCGCCGATTTCGTCCGCCGCATCCTGCGGCACTGAAGAACTGCGGCACTGAAGGAAGAGCCCCGATGAGCTACGGCATGCACTACCTCAAGGGCGCGGTGGATTGCCATGTCCATACCTGCCCGCATCTCAATGGGCGCAGCGCCAACATCTTCGAATCGGTTCGTCAGGCGGCTGCGGCTGGCATGCGCGCCATCGGGCTGATGGACAATTTCATGAATTCGTCGGGCTATGCCGCGCTCGCCGCAGCCGAGCTCGGCCATCTCGGCATCGAGATTTTCGGCGGACTCATCATGCAGCCCACCGCCGGCGGCGTGACCTATGAGGCGGCGCGCAACGCGGTCGACTACGGCTATGGTCCGGGCACGGGTGCGCGCTTCCTGTCGCTGCCGACGCACCACACCAAGGCGGTGGCACGGCGCGAGGGGCGCACGGGGCTTTATCTCGAAGCCGCCTTCGGCGTGCCCGAGAGCGGCAAGGTGCCCGACCCGGTGCCCGCCATCATGGATCTCTGCGCCGAGCGCGACATCGTCTTCGATTGCGGCCATGTCGACGGCTGGGAGGCGGTGGCCCTCGCCGAGGAGGCCAAAAAGCGCGGTGCGGCGCGCTTGCGTACTCATGCCGGCGGCTATGACACGCAGACGATCGAGGAGCTGGTCGCGCTCGGCGCCTATTGCGAGTTCTCGTTCTTCGTCCTGACCCATGCGACCCAGGTCGGCCTCACCCATGTCGACCAGGAAAAGCACCGTGCCCCGTCGAAGACGGTGCAGGACCTGACGCCGAAGATCCGTGCGGCCGGTGACAGGGCCATCGTCTCGGGCGATGCCGGCATCTATCTGCTGCCGCCGCCGGTCGAGGCGTTCCGGGAGTTCCTGTTGCTGCTGGAGTCGGAGGGCTTCAGCGAGCCGGAGTTGCGCGAGATGAGCAGCAAGAACCCTGGCGACCTCTTCAGAATCGGCAGCTTCAGCTCTTAATGCCGGGCCTCGAGGTCGCCGAGCCGATTCAGGCTTCCAGGGCCAGCAGAGCGAATGTCGCAAGCCAGTGTTCGCCCATGTAGTCGCCGGCAATATGCGGCAATCCCGCGATCAGATGG
>QBLV01000184.1:0-2570 GCA_003241815.1 Hyphomicrobiales bacterium
TGCCTGCCCTCGCTTATCGCCATCAAGGCCTGCGCTGCCCCGACGGGCTCCAGAACGATCTCTTCATGCAGGATCGCTTCTCCCAAGACCTCTTCGCCGACACGCTCGAGGCGCCGACGGCTCGCGAAATGCCGATGCGCAGCACCGCAGGGCTCGGCGAACGTCGTTTCACCGCGTGGCGCGGCCGGTCCGGCCGGCGCTATGTCGCCTCGATCTTCGGGGTCGGCGACGGACATGCGCTCGGCTTCACTGACGCCGTGCTGCTGGCAGTCTCGGGCGACAGGCGCATCCTGGCGGCACGCGACAGCGGGCCGTTCGGTATCGAGGCCGCGCTGACCCGCTGGCAGCAATCCGTCGCGCAGGCCGGCGCCAGCGAGATCCACGTCCATCTCCTGGCCGAGGACGGCATCAGCCGCCGCGCCGCGCTGCTCGACCTGATGCCCGAGGTTTGAGTCTATAGCTTTGGTCGCGGTGCCGCGCCCGGCGAAAGCGCCTGAGCCAGCCCGGCCAGCACCGGATCGAAGATGCCCATCTTGCGCAGATGCTCGTCGGTCAGCAGGACGTAGTCGGGATTCTCGCCCGAGCTGCCCCGGCCATGGCGCACCAGTTCGAGCTGCTGCTCGCGCGGCAGGCGCCCGGCATATTGAAGATGCCGGCGGTCGGCGACATAGACCAGCGCCCTGACGTTTCGGCCATCCTCCAGACGCACCGGCATGCGGCGTTCGAGATAGACCGCCGTCGCCTGCTCGCGTGCGCGCAGGTAATCGACGGTGTCCTGCGCGCGCTCTGCGGCGACGCGGAAGGCCAGGCCCCGGCAGACGCCGCCGCGATCGAGTCCGAGCACGAGGCCGGGCCGCTCCGGCGTGCCGCGATGGACATGCGAGAAGATGCACAGCGACCGGTGGTAGCCGTGCAGGCGCGCGGGCACGCTCTCCTCGAAAACAAAGCCAGGCCGCCAGATCAGCGAGCCGTAGCCGAAGACCCAGAGCTCCGCTGCGCCGAAATCGGATGTCATGCCTGTCCCATCCTCAAATGTGAGAGCAGGCTTCGAGCGAAAAACCGGTCCTGCTTTCTCGCATCCTGCTCTGCGCGTCCCATAATTTGGCCCTGCCGGCCTGCTTGATGTCCGGCGCCGGCCCCCGACGCCGGCTGGCGTCCGTTCATCGCGGGAGCTAACAATCTCCCCGCATCAGCGCAATGGACCGCCACCGCATGACCGATATCACTCCCCGTCGCCGCGGCAGCCGTGCCTGGCTTTACGCCCCCTTCATGGCGCTCGCGCTGGTCGCAGCGGGCTGGACCGGATTCTGGTTCGTCGTGCGCGCTCGCGTCATCGACGCCGTCGATACGGTGCTCGCGAAAGAGGCCGGCCTCGGCCGGAGCTGGACCTGCACCGACCGCAGCGTCGGCGGCTTCCCTTTCCGCGCCGAATTGCGCTGCGGCGCGCTGGCGCTGGCCTCAGCGCGTTGGGGTGAAGAGGTCCGCGTCCAGACCGGGCCGGCCGTGGCCGTCGGGCAGATCTACACGCCCAACCTCGTCATCGCCCAGATCACCGGGCCGCTGCAGGCGACCTTGCCCGAAGGCCGCAAGCTCGATCTCGCCTGGACGCGGCTCGAGGCCAGCCTGACGCATAGCTCCGGCGATCCTGAGCGCGTTTCGCTGGTGCTGACCGGCCCCAGCGCGAGCCTCACCGCGCCGGGCCTCACGACCGAGACCTGGCAGGCTACGGCTCTGGAGGCGCATCTGCGCCGCAACCCGATGCGGCCTGCCACGGATCAGGCCGTCGATCTGGCCATCACGGTCAAAGGCTCGGTGCTGCCCGCGCTCGACGCATTGCTGGGAACGACTGAACCCGGCGATGTCGATATCCAGGCGACGCTGACGAAGGTGGAGGCGTTCAGCATCGGCCTCAACCCGGACGCGCTCGAAGCCTGGCGCAATGCGGCCGGGCAGATCGAGCTCACCAAACTGGTCTCGCTCAAGGGCCCCGCGCGCATCGAGGCGACCGGGCAGTTCCTGCTCGACCAGACGCATCGCCCCGCCGGGCAATTGCAGGCCTCACTGGCCGGTATCAGGCAGATCGCCGGCGTTCCGGTTGGCGGTATCGCGGCCGGTCTCGGCGGGCTGCTGGGCGGGCGCCTGAGTGCGCAGCTGCCGGGCGCGGCGCCCGGGCTGACTGCGCTGCCGCCCATCGTCCTGCGCGAGGGCCGAGTCTATCTGGGTCCGATCCGCCTGCCACTTCAGCCCCTGCCGGCGCTCTATTGACCAACGAAAAGGGGCGCGGAAACCCGCGCCCCTGATCTCGATTGCAAGGCGAAGACCGCTACGCCGCAGGTAGCGCCGCGCGCGGCGATTCGATCCGCGTCAGCGCCTTCTTGACCGCGTCCTGAACCTTCTCGAAGGCCCGCACCTCGATCTGCCGGACACGCTCGCGCGACACCCCGAACTCCTCGGAAAGCTGCTCCAACGTAATCGGATCGTCGGCCAGGCGCCGCGCCTCGAAGATGCGCCGCTCGCGCGGGTTCAGCACCTCAAGCGCCTCGCGCAGCGCCGAATGGCGGTTTTTCGCC
>QBLV01000184.1:2580-5986 GCA_003241815.1 Hyphomicrobiales bacterium
TTCCTGGCTCTCGCTGTCGTCGACCAGCCAATCCTGCCATTCGCCTTCGCCGTCCTCGCGTAAAGGCGTGTTCAACGACGCATCCCCGCCAAGACGGCGGTTCATGTCGATCACGTCCTGCTCGTTGACGCCGAGCTTGGTCGCGATGGTCTTGACCTGCTCGGGGCGCAGATCGCCCTCGCCCAGCGCCGAGATCTTGCTCTTGGCCTTGCGCAGATTGAAGAACAGCTTCTTCTGGTTGGCGGTGGTGCCCATCTTCACCAGCGACCACGAGCGCAGGATGTACTCCTGGATCGAGGCCTTGATCCACCACATCGCATAGGTCGCGAGACGGAAGCCCTTGTCGGGCTCGAAGCGCTTGACCGCCTGCATCAGGCCGACATTTCCCTCGGACACGACCTCGCCGATCGGCAAACCATAGCCGCGATAGCCCATCGCGATCTTGGCGACGAGCCGCAAATGCGAGGTGACGAGCTCGTGTGCCGCATCGCGGTCGCCATGCTCGCGCCAGCGCTTGGCCAACATGAATTCCTGATTCGGTTCCAGCATCGGGAACTTGCGAATCTCGTCGAGATAACGTGAAAGTCCGCCCTCGGCGGACAGAACGGGCAGCGAAGCACTCGCCATGCTCGTACTCCTCATCGGGCTCCCGCTTTGCGGCAAACCCACCGCGCGATCAACCTTCGCGCAGGTTCGGATGTCATGACTGTTCCCAACGCAGCAACCCTACATAAGGTTCGCTTGGGCAGATCACGTGCGGCGCCCCCTTAGCCATCCGCATCCGACACTCAGTATATCCCAAGACAGCTTGGCGGAAAGTGGGCAGCAAGGCCAGATCGGCTCACAGCCTCGCGAGCGCAGCTTGCAGATTTGCAAAATCGACCGGCGGCTCCGATTCAAACAGCATCTCCTCGCCGGTGACCGGATGCTCGAAACCGAGCACGGCAGCATGCAGGGCCTGGCGCCCCAGGGCCGTCAAGGCGTCGCGCGCCGCCTCGGGCAGGCGGCTCGATTTGGTGGCGAAACCGGAGCCGTAGAGCTGGTCGCCGAGCAACGGATGGCCGAGATGGCTCATATGGACGCGGATCTGGTGGGTGCGCCCCGTCTCGAGCCGGCATTCGACCAGGCTCGCCAGGGGCTCCGTCTCCACACCGCCCTTGAGCAGCGGCGGATAGCGCTCGACCACGGTGTAATGCGTGATCGCTTCGCGCCCATGGTCCTCGCCGACGACCATCATCTTTTCGCGGTTCTTGTTCGAGCGCTCGATCTGCGTGGTGATCGTGCCGTGCGGGCGGCGCGAAAAACCCCAGACGATGGCGAGATAGGCGCGCTGCAGCGGCCCCGTGCGGCCATGATCGGCGAACTGCTTGGCCAGCCCCTGATGCGCCTTGTCGGTTTTGGCGACGACCAGCAGCCCACTGGTGTCCTTGTCGAGCCGGTGAACGATACCGGGCCGCCGCACACCGCCGATACCGGAGAGGCTCTCACCACAATGGGCGATCAGCGCGTTGACCAGCGTGCCATCCTCATGACCGCCGGCGGGATGGACCACGAGCCCGGCCTGCTTGTCGATGACGATGAGGTGGTCGTCTTCGTAGACCACGTCGAGCGGAATGTCCTGCCCGACCGGGTCGGGGGGCCGCGCGGCGGGAATGACGAGCGCGATCTCGTCGCCCTCGACGACCTTCCGCTTGCCATCGGGGACGACGACGCCGTTGAGGCGGACTCCGCCCTCCTTGATGACCTGCTGCAGCCTTGCCCGCGAAATCTCGTTGGCAAGCATGGCGAGCGCCTTGTCGAGGCGCTCGCCGGCCTGCTCGGCGGCAACATGAAGGGTCACGCCAGCGCCGTTCGGCGCCGCATCGGGGTCGGTTTCGGATGTCATCCCGACGCTATAGGACGGGAGACGCCCCGCCGCACGCCTTTTCGCGTCGCGGCCAGCCGCGCTTCAGCCGAACAGGCGGAACTTGCCCTTCTTGTCCTCGACCGGCAGCGCCTCGTCGGGGCCCGGATCGTCGGGCGCATGCGAAACGGGGAAAATTACCGGCTTGGGGCGCATATCGGCCGCAGGCTCGGCAGCCTTCGCCGGCTCCGGCTTCGACTCGACGACAGGCGCCGAAACGGCCGGCTTGGACTCCGGCGCACCTGCGGTCTCCGATGCGGCTTTGGGCTCCGGCACGAGCGCGGTCTGCGAAGGCGCCACAGGCTCCGGCGGCGGCGCGACTTTTGCCTCGGGCTGCGGAGGCTTCTCGGCGGCAGCGGGCGGCACGGGTGGTTCAGGCGCCGGCGGCGGCGCCATGACAACGACGTCAGGCTCCGGCTCGACAATCTGGGCCCGCGCCTCGATCAGCGGCGTCGAATCGTCGAGATCGGCCAGCACATCATCGAGCCCCGGCGCATGGCTTCCCAGCGTCGCGGGCGGCACCGTCCAGACGAAGGCGTCGAGTCGGCCCGAGATCGGCGAAACCGGCATCCATATGTCCGAAACCAGCCCGTCGGCCACCCAGGCGGCGTCGCGTGGTGCCCGCGTCGCCCGCGATAGCCATTCGCGGACGCGGCCGGCGGCACCGTGCTCGGCCTCCTCGAGCTCGGCCATCAACAGGCAGACGCGCACCGAGGCGCCGCCCGCGAGCAGCGGCTTGAGGGCCTCGCGGGCTTTCGGGAAATCGTGGGCATGGATCGCGGCGCCGGCCAAAGCGAGCACGCCTTCCGGATCGGAGGGGCGCAGCCTTGCCAGCGTCGTGGCCCGTGCCAGCCGGTCCTGCGCGCTGTCGCCGGGGCGAACATCGAGATAGGCCGCGGCGAGATCGGGATGCGAGACCTGCTTCCAGGCCGCCTCCAGCAACTTGACTGCCTTGCGGATGTCGCCACGCTCGGCCAGCATCCGCCCGGCAAGGACAGCAGCCGGCGTCAGGCCGGGCGCGAGCTTTGTCGCCTCCAGCGCGGCGGCCAGGGCCTTCTCGGGCTCACGGCCACGCGCCTCCAGGGCCTCGGCCGCGAGCAGAACCGCGCGCTGGCGCTTGGCGTCGGCCTTGTCGGCGAGGCGCAGCGCGGCGCGGCGCTCGACGGCGGTGCGCGCCGCCTGCCAGTCTCCGGCGCTGGTGTGAAAATCGAGCAGGGCGTCGTTGGCCCAGGCCAGCGACGGCGAGCGCCGCACGGCATCGTCGGCGAAGGCGCGTGCCGCCCCCATGTCGCCCCGGCGCTTGGCTTCGACGAACAGCCCGCGCAAGCCGAGCACACGCGTTTCCGGCTTGTCGAGCATGGTCTTGAAGGCGGCTTCCGCCCGGCCACGATCGCCAGAGAGCTGGGCAGCCTGCGCCTCCAGCAGCAGCGTCAGCGGTTCGTTACCGGCGAAGCGGCGCGCCTCCACGGCGTGGCGCCCGGCGGCGATCGGATCGCCCGCCCC
>QBLV01000184.1:5996-6406 GCA_003241815.1 Hyphomicrobiales bacterium
ATGCCCCGCGAGACCGCCTCGAAGCCACGTGCCCGGCGCCGGGCACGCGAAGCGAAGCTGAAGGCGGTCGGCAAGCCGAGCACGAAGCGCGCGAGACTCCAGGCCAGCATCGCCAACATCGCCAGCACGACGACACCGATGGCGGCGATCGCGACGCTGGTCTCGATCCGGTACCCCTGCCAGAGCACGGAGACCTCGCCAGGACGGTCGGCGAGCCAGACTGCACCGACGGCGAGCGCGGCGAAAATCGCCAGATAGAGCAGTACGCGAACCATGAACCTCTATCCTCCGTCAGCCCGCCACGCCGAGCGCGGCCACTGCATCCTGCGCGATTTTCGCAATCGCCGCATCTGCCGCCGCCCGCTTCTGCAAGGCGCCGCCAAAATCGGCACTGGCAAGCCGTGCCGGCT
>QBLV01000185.1 GCA_003241815.1 Hyphomicrobiales bacterium
GGGCGTTTTTCTTTTCAAGAATGCCCACGGCAAAAGCCGAAACGAACAACCCTAAAAGTGGAAATGGTCGGCAACACCGAACCACGGGCAGCGCCCGCCCGCAGTTTGCTCCCGTGGAAACGGGTCGGGCCGTTCTAGATGATGTCCGTCGGTTCCGGATATCTCGTCCCATAGCCGCACCACTATCCGGCTTCAGGATCGCGGCGCTGGCGAATCTGTCGCAGTCGCCCATTCGCCCACGGAAGGCGCCAGAGACATCCATCGCTTGGTCCAGATCTGCCCGGCGCCGCCGCGTCACTTGCGCAATGACTGCACGGCAGTTAGCGTTATAGCTGTATGAACATAGCGAAGCGGGCGGGTGGCGCATGGGGAGGACGGAAACCATGATGATCCGGCGCCATATAGCGGGGCTGGTGGTCGCGGTCCTCGTGGGGCTCGCCCCTGCGGTCGGGACGGCCGAGGCCCAGCCGAAAGAACTCGTGATCTTCGCCGCAGCCAGCCTGAAAACTGCGCTCGACGAGGCGACCGCCGCCTGGGTCAAGGAGTCCGGCAAGCCCGCGCCGAAGATGTCCTATGCGGCCAGCAACGCGCTGGCCAGGCAGCTCGAGCAGGGCGCGCCGGCGGATCTGTTCCTCTCGGCCGATCTCGACTGGATGGATTATGCGGCAGGCAAGCACCTGATCAGGCCGGAGACCCGGGTCACCCTGCTGGCGAACCGCATAGCCCTGATCGTGCCGTCGGATTCGACCGCGACCGCCGCGCTGGCGCCGGGCGTCGATCTCACGGCTGCGCTCGGGGGCGGCCGTCTCGCCATGGCCAATGTCGATTCCGTGCCGGCCGGCAAATACGGCAAGGCGGCGCTGCAGACGCTCGGCGGCTGGGTCAAGATCAAGGACAAGGTCGCGCAGGCCGACAATGTCCGCGCCGCGCTGCTGCTGGTCTCGCGCGGCGAGGCGCCGCTCGGCATCGTCTATACCACCGACGCCGCCGCCGAGCCGAAGGTCAAGATCCTGGCGACCTTTCCGGAGGATTCCCATCCGCCGATCCATTATCCCGTTGCCGTGACGACGGATTCGACCCATCCCGACGCTGCGGGATTTCTGACCTATCTGCGTGGCGCGGGTGCCTGGGCCGCCTTCGAGAAACAGGGCTTCACCGTGTTGAACAGGGCCGCCCATGCGTCCTGATCGGCCGTGAGCGGCTGGCTCTCACCGGAAGAATGGACGGCGGTCAGGTTGAGCCTGATCGTCGCGACCACGGCCATGCTGGCGAGCCTGCCTTTCGGGCTGGCCGTGGCGTGGCTGCTGGCGCGCGGCCGCTTCTGGGGCAAGTCGATCCTCGACGCGGTGGTCCATCTGCCGCTGATCATGCCCCCTGTCGTCACCGGCTATCTGCTGCTGATCTGGTTTGGCCGGCGCGGGCCGGTCGGGCAGTTCCTCTACGAGTATTTCGGCATCGTGCTGTCGTTCCGCTGGACCGGCGCGGTGCTGGCAAGTGCGGTGATGGGCTTTCCGCTGATGGTGCGGGCGATCCGGCTCTCGATCGAGGCTGTCGATCGCAAGCTTGAGGATGCGGCCGGCACGCTCGGCGCCAACCGGGCCTGGGTGTTTCTGGTCGTCACCCTGCCGCTCTGCCTGCCGGGTATTCTCGTCGGCATGATCCTGTGCTTCGCCAAGGCGATGGGCGAGTTCGGCGCGACCATCACCTTCGTCTCCAACATCCCCGGCGAGACGCAGACGCTGCCTTCGGCGATCTACACCTTCACCCAGGTGCCCAATGGTGATGCCGGCGCGATGCGGCTCACGCTCATTTCGATCGCGATCTCGGTCATCGCACTGTTCGTCTCGGAATGGCTGGCCCGGCTGGTCGGACGCCGGATCGCCGTCGAATGAGTCCCGTCATCGAGATTATGGTCCGGCATCGCCTCGGCACGTTCGAACTGGATGCGAGTTTCGCATCGGCCGGCAGGCTGACGGCCCTGTTCGGGCGCTCCGGCTCCGGTAAGACCTCGCTCGTCAACATTATCGGTGGATTGATCGCGCCGGCGCAGGGGCGTGTCGTCGTCGATGGGAAGGTGCTCGTCGATACGCAGGCCCGCGTGTTCGTGCCCAAGCACAAGCGCCGCATCGGCTACGTCTTCCAGGAGGCGCGGCTCTTCCCGCATCTGAGCGTCCGCCAGAACCTGCTCTTCGGCCGCTGGTTCTCAAGGTCCGACGCCCGGGCCAGCAGCGATTTTCCGAGCGTCCTCGACCTGCTCGGCATCGGCCATCTGCTGGAGCGCCGGCCCGGTGGGCTCTCGGGCGGCGAGAAGCAGCGTGTCGCCATTGGCCGCGCCCTGCTCGCCAATCCCCGCCTTCTGCTGATGGACGAGCCTCTGGCCTCGCTCGATGAAGCCCGCAAGGCCGAAATCCTGCCCTATATCGAGCGTCTGCGCGACGAGATCGGCGTGCCGATCGTTTTTGTCTCGCATTCGGTGGCGGAGGTGACGCGGCTGGCGACGACGCTGGTGACCCTCGATCAGGGCCATGTCACAGCCGGCGGCCCGACGGCTGAGGTGATGTCCCGCCTCGACGTCGCCGGCCTTTCGGGCGTGGCGGAGGCCGGCTCGATCATTGAGGCGCGCATCGCCGGCCATGACGAAGACTACAACCTCACCAGGCTGGAAACGCGCGCAGGCACGCTTCAGGTCTCGCGCAGCGCCATGCCGACCGGTGCCCCGGTGCGGGTCCGCATTCTGGCGAGCGACGTGCTGATCAGCCTGGGTCCACCGGTCGGCGTCAGCGCGCTGAACATCCTGCCCGGCACGATCGTCGGGATCGGCGCGCGCGGACCGACCGGCGCCGTCGAGTTGCTGATCGACTGTGGCGGGGAAAACCTGCTCGCGCGTCTGACCGCCAAATCCGTGGATGCGCTGGCACTCGCACCAGGCAGCGCCGTTTATGCCGTGATCAAGAGCGTCTCGATCGAGGGGCCGTGATCGACCGGTGGCGATCGCCCGGGACGTCGCGCGCAGCGAGCCATCGACAAAATGCTCAGGGTCAGAAAGGACGCTGCCATGCCTGAAACCTCTCGGCAGAAGCCGGCCGCCGCGATCAGCGTCAGGGTCGATCTGACACCGGGTAGCCGGCTCGGACCGGGCAAGATCGACCTGCTCGAGGCGATCTCGGAGACCGGTTCGATCTCCGGGGCGGGCCGCGCCATGAAGATGTCGTATCGTCGCGCCTGGCTGCTGGTCGACAATCTCAACCGGATGTTCCGGCAGCCTCTGGTCGAGGCGGCGCCGGGCGGCGCGAAGGGCGGGGGCGCCCATCTGACGGCGATGGGTCGCGAGGTCGTGGCCCATTACCGGGCGATGGAAAGCAAGGCGCTGAAAGCGGCCGCGATTCACATCGACGCGTTGCAGGACGCTGCGGCGGAGCCCGCTTCAACAACGTGACGCCCTGACGCTTGGGGCGGACGATCGGGCGTCCGGCTCGGCTAGCCAGCGGGAGTTCAACCGCTGTCGCTCTTGGCCCCATCAGGATCTCGCCCCTGTCGCCGGAACGGGCCTGCTGGGGGAGGCGGATCCTGACGTGATCTGTCGCGATCGGAGCTGTCCAAGGTGGTTGACGGGCGCCTTGCGATGCTACGCTGGCGGTCAACGGGACGATCGGGACGGCGTCTGCGGGCTTGCGGGCCGGGCGAAGCGACAAGAGGAGGCGCGACATGGCAGCGGCACGAGGGACGATCCGCGTCGGGATCGGCGGCTGGGTCTTCGAGCCCTGGCGCGGGACCTTCTATCCCGACGGTCTGCCGCAGAAGCGCGAGCTGGAATATGCTGCGCAGAGGCTCGGCTCGATCGAGATCAACGGCACCTATTACGGTTCGCAGAAGCCCGAGAGCTTTGCCCGCTGGCATGCCGAGACGCCGGACGGCTTCGTCTTCGCGCTGAAGGGCTCGCGCTACATCACCAATCGCCGCGTGCTGGCGGAGGCGGGGCCGTCGATCGAAAAGTTCTTCACCGGCGGCGTGATGGAGCTGAAGGAGAAGCTCGGGCCGATCAACTGGCAGTTCATGCCGACGAAGCAGTTCGATCCTGCCGATTTCGAGGCCTTCCTCAAGCTGCTGCCGAAGAGCGTCGAAGGCGTCGCGATCCGCCACGCCGTCGAGGTCCGCCATGACAGCTTCCGCTCGCCCGATTTCATCGCGCTGTTGCGCGAGTATGGCGTCGCCGTCATCACCTCGGCGGATTCCGACTACACGCAGATCGCCGATATCACGGCGCCCTTCGTCTATGGCCGCATCATGGGGACCAAGGACGCGGAACCGAACGGCTATTCCGATGCCGATCTCGACCGGTGGGCGAAGAATGCCCATGTGTGGGCGAAGGGTGGGGTTCCGGACGGACTCGAGACTGTTGGCGCGGCCCCTGCAGGAAAGAGCCGGCGCGACGTGTTTCTCTATGTGATCAGCGGCGACAAGGTTCGCAACCCAGCCGCCGCGATGGCTCTGACGCAGAGGCTTTCAGCGCCGTCCTGACGCCAGCCCGCGACCGGACCGGGTGCTCAGGCCATATCCTGGCAGACATCGACCCATTGCGCGCCGGTGAGCGCCGCCATGCGCTCCGGTGAAATCCGCACCGCGCTTTGCGTCGAGCCCGCCGCCGGTACGACTTCGTCGAAAGCCTTGAGCGAAACGTCGCAATAGACCTGCAAGGGCGTGGCCAGCCCGAAGGGGCAGACGCCACCGACCGGATGACCGGTCAGGGCCACGACCTCGTCGGCATCCAGCATGCGCGGTTTGCCGCCGAGCGCGGCCTTGGCCTTGCGGTTGTCGAGCCTGGCATCGCCGCGCGCGACCACCAGCACGACGCGCTCGCCGACACGCAGCGAGAGCGTCTTGGCGATGCGGGCCGGTTCGACGCCGTGGGCGGCAGCCGCGAGCGCCACCGTCGCGCTGCTGTCCGGCGTCTCGATGATGGCGATGTCGGGCGCGTGCTGCGCGAAGAAAGCGCGGACGGAATCGAGGCTCATCGCATTACCGGAATTTGACGAAGAGCAGGATCGCGAAGGCTGCCGGCAGGCCGAAGACAAGCGAGAAGAACGGCATCTCCTGCAGCAGCGTGTAACCGGCACGGTCGATGCCGACCCAGAGATTGACGAGCGAGGCCACGAGCCAGAGCGGCAGGAAAAGCTTTACGGCCCACCCCGTCGGATCGCCCCCACCGAGCTTCAGCCGGCGCGCGAGGAAATGCAGCGCCCCGAGCAGGGCGAAGCCGGCTGCAATGATCTTCAGCGTGTGCATGCTGTGCTCATTCTCAGTGCCGGAAATGGCGGTGCCCGGTGAAGACCATGGCGAGATCGGCATCATTGGCCGCCTTGATGACCTCGTCGTCGCGCATCGAGCCGCCGGGCTGAATCACGGCCGTCGCGCCAGCGTCTGCTGCCGCCAGCAGGCCGTCGGCGAAGGGGAAGAAGGCGTCGGAGGCGACGACCGAGCCCTTGGCCAGGCTCTCGGTCAAGCCCATGGCCTTCGCCGCCTCGTCCGCCTTCCAGGCGGCGATGCGCGAGGAATCGACGCGGCTCATCTGTCCGGCCCCGATGCCGACGGTCGCACCGTCCTTTGCGTAGACGATGGCGTTCGACTTGACGTGCTTGGCGACGCGGAAGGCGAAACGCAGATCGGCAAGCTCACGCTCGCTCGGCTGGCGCCTGGTCACGACCTTCAATTCCATGTCGTCGACGACGGCGTTGTCGCGGGCCTGCGCGAGAAAGCCGCCCGCGACGGTGCGCAGGGAGAGCCCCGCGGCGCGGGGGTCGGGCAGGCCTCCGGTGAGCAGCAGGCGCAGGTTCTTCTTGGCGGCGACGAGCGCGATCGCCTCTTCGTCCGCATCGGGCGCGATGATCACCTCGGTAAAGACCTCGACGATCTTGCGCGCCGCTTCCACGTCGAGCTTGCGGTTCAGGGCGATGATTCCACCGAAGGGCGAGACGCGATCGCAGGCGAAAGCGCGCTCGTAAGCTTCCAGAAGGTTGTCTCCGGTCGCAACGCCGCAGGGATTGGCATGCTTGATGATGGCGCAAGCCGCCGACGTTGCGGGATCGAATTCGGCGACGCATTCGAAGGCGGCGTCGGTGTCGTTGATGTTGTTGTAGGAGAGCTGTTTGCCCTGGACCTGGCGTGCGGTCGCGACGCCGGGCCGGGTTCCCGGCGTCCGGTAGAAGGCAGCCCATTGATGCGGGTTCTCGCCATAGCGCATGCCTTGGGCGAGCGCGCCGCCGAGCGCGCGATAGGCCGGCGCGGTATCGCCGAGTTCGCCTGCGAACCAGTTCGAGATCGCGGCGTCGTAGGCGGCCGTGCGGGCATAGGCCTTCTGGGCGAGCTTGCGGCGCAGCGTCAGGGTGGTCGCGCCCATATGAGC
>QBLV01000186.1:0-355 GCA_003241815.1 Hyphomicrobiales bacterium
GAGAAGGCGGTCGTCGTGACGATCAGGGCCGGCCGTCGCGTCGCGATCAGCGCAGCGAGGTCTGCCGTGACGGCCGGGTCCTTCAGGCTGGTCAGGGCGAGGATGAGCGGCGCATGGCCGCGACCAGCGAGCGCCGCCGCCAGCGCCTCGCCCATTGCCGTATCGCCGGCGCTGACGGCCGAGCGGTACACGAGGATGGGGACGAGCACTCGATCGGAGGGAAGCGCGGCGAGCGCCTCGCGCCAGGGCATGGGCGTGGCGTCGCTGTCCAGCGCGAAGAGCAGCGGAAGGGGCAGCGGCGCAAAATCCCGCGCCTGCTTTTGGAGCATGGCGCGGGGAACCCCTCCCCCTTGTG
>QBLV01000186.1:390-5602 GCA_003241815.1 Hyphomicrobiales bacterium
GGAGCAGGGCGGGGGAACCCCCCCCCCCTTGGGGGGGGGGGCGGGGGTGGGGGTCGACCCGCTTGGTGAGCGGTCGCCAAGCGGAACCACCCCCATCCCCATACCCTTCCCCGCAAGGGGGAAGGGAGGAGGCTCGCTCGGCACCTGTCGGCGCATGTGAGTCCGGGACGAGGTGGTGGAGATACCCCCCCGCCACCGCCAGCATACGGCGCATATTTTCCGCGCCGCCTCCTGCATGGAAATATGCCAGGATCGCCCGCGCACAGGCCGGCGGCACGGTCCCGTAATCCGCAAGCCGCGCATCGTCGCGGTCGTCACCCGGCAGCACTGCCAGTGCGATGCCCTCGCGCCGGCAGGTCTCGCTCAACTGCTCGACGCCGTAGCGCCAGTACTCCAGCCCGCCGAGGCAGCGCACCAGCACGAAACGGCTCTTCGCCACCGTCTTCTCGATCAGGAGATCGACCGAAAGCGGGTGCCGCAACCGCCGCAGCGAGGCGAGACGGACCGAAAGACCGGAGCCGGCGGCAGCCGCCGCCAGCGCCGAGAGATCGCTGTCGGCGAAGGACAGCCCGAGCACGTCTCCGGCGGGCAAGCCGAGATCCACGGCGTCTTCGCCGTCGTCGAGCCTGATCTCGCTGGTCGGGAGCAGATGCATTGCAGTCCCTCGGAGCCGTAGGCTCAGGCGCCGGCGAGCGCGGCCTCCACCGCCTTCACGTCGAAGCCCTTGAGCCCGATCACGGTAAGCCGCCCGTCGCGCGCTTCGCCCTCGGTCCAGGCCCGGTCGAAATGATGGCTGACGCGTCGGCCGACGCCCTGCACGACGAGCCGCATCGGCTTGCCCGGCACGGCGGCGAAGCCCTTCAGCCGCAGCACGCCCTGCGCTTCGGCGGCCTTGCCGAGACGGGCCGCCAGCGCATCGGGTGCGAGACCGGCCGGCAGCGCGAGCGCGACCGAATCGAAATCGTCATGCTCATGGTCTTCGCCATCGCCGTGATGCGAGGGGCGCGAGGCCAGATCGGCCTCCGCCGCGGCGCTCAGGCCGAGAATCAGCGCCGGATCGATCGTACCCCGGCTGGTCTCGACGATCTTGATCGCCTTGGGCAGATGCGCGGCGATCTCGCTCTTGACCCGCTCGCGCGTGGCCTCGTCGATCAGGTCGCTCTTGTTGAGCAGGATCAGGTCGGCACAGAGGATCTGGTCCTCGAAGACCTCCTCCAGCGGGTTGTCGTGCTCGACGGAGGCATCCTGCGCCCTCTGCGCGGCCAGAGCCTCCGGATCGTCCGCGAACTGACCCTCGGCCACCGCCGGACCGTCCACGACCGCGATCACGCCATCGACCGTGACCCGGGCGCGGATCGCTGGCCAGTTGAAGGCCTGGACCAGCGGCTTGGGCAGGGCCAGCCCAGAGGTCTCGATCAGAATATGCTCAGGCGGGTTCGCCCGGTTCAGCAGCTTTTCCAGCGCTGGCACGAAATCATCGGCCACCGTGCAGCAGATGCAGCCATTGGGCAGTTCGACGACATCGTCCTGCGTGCAGCCGGCGATGCCGCAGCCCTTGAGGAATTCGCCGTCGAAGCCGAGGTCGCCGAATTCGTTGACGAGCACGGCGAGCTTCTTGCCTTGCGCGTTTTCGAGGAGATGGCGCACCAGCGTCGTCTTTCCGGCGCCGAGGAAGCCGGTGATGATGGTGCAGGGGATTTTGTCGAGAGTGGTCTTGGCCGGAGAGGTCATCTGGGACTCGCAATCGCGATGGGAGGAAGGCGCGCCACGACACCCTTGCGGATCGCCTCGGCGCGTTCGCGCCAGGGCACGATGCCGTCAGGGGTTTCGCGGTACTGGCGCGCGAAGGAGAGCAGCGTCTGGACACCGTCTTCAGGGTCGAGATCGCCATAGATGTAGGTCCAGCGGCCGTCGCCGGTCAGCGCCACCGTGCAGGGCCGCTTGCAGACGGAGAGGCATTCGACCGTCTCGACCGTGATGGCGGCCTCGCCGCAGGCGTCGAGCGCTTGCGACAGGCCGGCCGCGAGAACCGCGCCGGGACGCGGCGCCTCGGGATCGCCGCCCGGCGCGCGACAGCTCGCGCAGACCAGGATGCGGATGGTGGCCTCGCCCGTCTCCGGGCGCGGCTGCTGCAAGGTATCGGTCATGATGCGATCGGGCTTCAGGCCACGCCGGGCAGGGCGCCCGCGAGGAAGACCAGACCGACGCAGGCGAGCGCGGCGGCTGCCGCGCGAACCGGCAGCGGCAGCGCGGCGGGCATCGCGAACAGGCGCCGCACCAGCAGGATCGTGCCGACCGTGACCGCAGCCTGGATCGCGACGAGGCCGAAGAGATAGGCGCCGACCACCGCAGTCTCGGCGCCGATGATCGATTCGGCGAGCGCATGGCCATGGGCGAAGCCGGCGGCGGCGAAGATCAACGCCAGCGCAGGCAGCGGCAGCGAGGGCTTGAGCACGCCGATGGCGCCGATCAGCACGACGCTGCCCGCGACCAGGATTTCACCGGCCGGCAGGTCGATGCTGTTCATATGGGCAAACGCGCCCAGGCCCATGCCGACGATCCAGAGCACGGGCATCAGCAGCGCCCCCGTGGCATAGCGCGAGGCGACGAGGCCGACGGCGACGAGCGCGGCGAGATGATCGAGGCCGAGAATGGGGTGGCCGAGACCCGACAGCAGGCCTTCGGCGAGGGTCGAGGGCGTCGTGCCGCCCATCGGGTGATGGGCGAGCGCAGGCGTCGCGGCCAGCGTGGTGAAGGCAAGGGCGAGGCGGATGCGTGGCGTCATGGTCCTATGGTCTCCGTCACATGCAGCCGGTCTTTCGACCGGCCAACGTTCCCAAGGACGGAGCCACATGGCAGATCGCCATGCGGACACAGCCGCCGTCGGAACACCCCGTCCGATGGGCCCATAGGAACAATGTTGACGGCAGGTCTCCTGGCTCGCGGGTCTAGGCATCCTGCACCGCCTTCCCGGGATCGCTCCCAGTGGCCGATGGCGCAGAACTCGCCGCTTACAGTTGCGGGGGCAGCCGCGGTTTTGAACCGCGTTCCCTTTTCACCTCCTCGCGGAGGCACCGTCGGCGACGATCATTAGCCATGTGCGGTGGGCTGTGCAATGCAAGGCGCCGTCATTCTCGGGCGAAGCGAAGCGCAGACCCGAGAATCCCTTTCAAGAGATGCTCGGGTCGAGCCCGAGCATGACGGCGAAGGTCGCTGCCCGTGCAGATCTCCCACCTCACCCTCGTTCTCGGCGGCGCCCGCTCGGGCAAAAGTCGCCATGCCGAAGCGCTGATCGAGGTGCTGCCGCCGCCCTGGACCTACATCGCGACGGCGCAGGCCTGGGACGACGAGATGGTCGCGCGCATTGCCGAGCACCGGGCGCGGCGCTCGGCTGACTGGATCACGCTCGACGCGCCGCTCGATTTGCCCGAGGCGATTCGCACCGTTCCGCCGGGCCGCCCGGTACTCGTCGACTGCCTGACCCTGTGGCTGACCAATCTCATGCTTGCCGAGCACGACACGGCGGCGGCCGGCGCGGCCCTGATCGAGGCCTGCGCCCAGGCATCGCGACCGATCGTGCTGGTTTCCAACGAGGTCGGCCTCGGCATCGTGCCCGACAATGCGCTGGCGCGGCGCTTCCGCGACGAGGCCGGCCGGCTGCATCAGGCGGTTGCCGCGCGCGCCGGCCGCGTGGTCTTCATGGTCGCCGGCCTGCCGATGCAGGTGAAGTGAGAGCAGAGATGACGAGCGAAACCGACGACGCCGCCCGCCACAAGGCGAAGATGGCAAAGCGCAAGGAGGTCCAGGACGCCGAGGTTGCCGCCAAGACGGTCGAGAAAGGCCTGCTGATCGTCAACACCGGGCCGGGCAAGGGCAAATCGACGGCCGCCTTCGGCTTGATGCTGCGTGCGCTCGGCCATGGTTGGCGCATCGGCGTGGTGCAGTTCATCAAGGGCGCCTGGGAGACCGGCGAGCGCAAGGCGCTGGCAGCCTTTGGCGACCAGGTCTCCTGGCACAGCATGGGCGAGGGCTTTACCTGGGAGACGCAGGACAAGGCCCGCGACATCGCCGCCGCCACGCGCGCCTTCGAGAAGGCGAAGGAACTGATGGCCGACGAGACGATTCGCCTGATCGTGCTGGACGAGCTGAACATCGCGCTGCGCTACGACTACCTGCCGCTGGCGGAGGTCGTCGCGACGCTCGCGGCCCGCCGAAGCGATCTCCATATCGTGGTCACCGGCCGCAACGCCAAGCCGGAGTTGATCCAAGCCGCGGATCTGGTCACCGAGATGACGCTGGTGAAGCATCATTTCGCGGCGGGCGTGAAAGCGCAGGAGGGGATCGAGTTCTGAGGCTCTGTTAGGCGGTGGGGATGAGATGGAGAGCGGCGGAGCCGCCTCGGACGGCGTCTGTCACGATATGCGTATCGAAGGTCGCGAGTTTGCCGCCGTTGAATACGGCGAGAGCCAGCAGATAGGTGTCCGTGACCTCGCGTGAGTGCAACAATTTCGAGAGATCGACAACGGTGTCGTCGAAAAGGCTGACGGCGTCCGGCCAGAAGACATGGCCGGGGACGGAGCGGAGTTCGTGGAGAATTCGCGCCACGCCCGAAGGTGACGACTGCGCCCACGGAAACGGATAGCGCGTGTTGCCAAGAATACGGATCACACCGTTCTCGACCACGGGGCAGGTCGCCCAGGAGTGCCGGGCTGTGGACGGAAACCAGTCATGAGCGGCCGAGTAGTGAACATTCTCGGGGTCGATCAGCGCAATCAGAACGTTGACATCGAGCAGATACGTCACGGTTCTTCGTCACGAAGTGCGTTGACCAACTCCATTGTGACGACGACGCCCGGGCGGCTAGGCAACAGCGGAAAGCCGTTGCGATAAGCGATCTTCGGCTCCACCGGCAGAGCACGTCGCGCCAGCTCAGAGATCACCTCGCCCACGGTACGGTCCTGCTCCTGCGCCAACTTCTCGGCGGCGCTGACGACATCGTCGTCGATCGTCACATGCGTGCCCATGGTCGCCTTTTCGCCCCGCGTGCGGGCATTCTAACCGATTGGCCGGATCTCGGTAAGATGCGCGTCATCATGCCGTCGACAGCGAGAGCGCCAGCATCACGCCGAGAGCCGCCAGCCACCAGAGCAGCCCGCAGGCGCGCCGATAAAGCCTCAGCGCCCGGCGGATATCGGCTGCCGTAGCCTCGGCG
>QBLV01000186.1:5612-6394 GCA_003241815.1 Hyphomicrobiales bacterium
CAGCGCGCCCGCCATCGCCGCTTCCGGCCAGCCGGCATTGGGCGAGCGGTGCAGGCCGGCATCACGGCGCGCCGCCCGCCAGGCGCCAGCGGCATCAGCCTCGCGGTCGAGCGTAGCAGCCGCGACGAGCAACAGCGCCGTCAGCCGCGAGGCCGGCAGGTTGACGAGGTCGTCCAACCGGGCCGAGGCCCAGCCGAAGGCGAGATGGCGCGGCGTTTTGTGGCCGATCATCGAATCGGCGGTGTTGATCGCCTTGTAGAGCGCGATGCCGGGCAAGCCCGCGATGCCGAGCCAGAAGGCCGGCGCCACCACGCCATCGGAGAAATTCTCCGATAGGCTCTCGATCGCGGCGCGCGAGACGCCGGCCTCGTCGAGACTGTCGGGGTTGCGCCCGACGATCATCGAAACGGCCTTGCGCCCGTCCGCCAGCCCGCCTTGCTCCAGCCCCACCGCCACGGCCGCGACATGCTCGTGCAGGCTGCGCTGCGCCAGCAGCGTCGAGGCGAGGAGCGCGAGCGGCAGCAGGCCGACGGGTCCAGTCCCCCGGCATAGCCATGTTAGGGCGAGCGCGGCCGCGAGCGTCGCGGCGAGCAGGATCAGCAATGCCGCGATCCCAGCTGGCTTGCGGGCAGCGAGGCTGGCGCTCTCCCGGTTCAGCCGCCGGTCGAGCCGCGCGATCAGCGCGCCGAGCCAGGTGGCGGGATGGCCGATCAGCGCATACAAGCGCTGCGGATAGCCGAGCGCTGCTTCAAGGATGAGCGCCGCGAGCAGCAGAAGCAGGG
>QBLV01000187.1 GCA_003241815.1 Hyphomicrobiales bacterium
CGCGCTGCAACAAAACGCGGCGCTTCATTGGATGGTTTTGTCACCGCCCTACACAGGTCAAAGGCAGCCGGTGACGCGTCACCCGATCAGCAGGGCATGAACGGCAAGACCGAGGCTCACTCCGAATTGAAGTCCGTCGGCGTCGATACAGACAAGATGGCCGAAGCCGCATCTGAACGGGCGACCGCCTTTCAGGACATGGTCATCGCTGAAATCCGGTCCAGGCCGATGCGAGCACTTGGCTGGGCCGTCGGCGCCGGTTTTGCTCTGGGCCTCTGGTCGGCGAGATAATCCGTGCTGGGGCCCCTCACCTTCGTGGCATCTTACATCGCTGCCGCCGCAAGGAGAATGGCGCTGGTCTACGGCCTGACGGCAGGCGCTGGCCTTCTTCTGTTCTGCGCTGCCGCTTATGCACTCGATGCAGCCCATTCCGCGCTCACAGTGCGATATGGGCCCATCACAGCGAGCCTTGCTGTCGTCGGCTTCCTTCTGGTCGTCGCGGGCATCGTTTGGGCGTTGCCGCGATTGTGCGGCGAAGCGCCCTGCGGGAAAAGGCGCAGTCTTCGAGCGGCGGAGGGGCTCGACCTCTGCGCTACGTTCGCCTGAGGCGCATCAAGGCCGTGGCGGCTGGAGCGGGCGGCGCAGCCAGTGCGTTGCTGGCCATCTGGGGACTTCGCCGGAGCCACGGCGCAGGGCCTACCCATCGGAAGCGCTGACCCATCGGCCTGACTTCACGTTGGGGCGAGACGGCACTCCAAAACTGAGACCGGCAACGCGTCGCGTTCCGATCGAAAAACCGACATCGACCAAGGAGAAACCGCATGCGAGCGCTGGTCTGGCACGGCAAGGAAGACATCCGCTGCGACGAGGTGGACGATCCCGAGATCGAACATCCCCGCGATGCCATCATTCGGGTCACGAGTTGCGCGATCTGCGGTTCCGATCTCCACCTATTCCACAATCTTATCCCCGCCATGAAGCCGGGTGACATCATGGGTCACGAGACGATGGGCGAGGTCGTCGAAGTCGGCTCGGGCATGAACGGGCGCCTCAAAAAGGGCGATCGGATCGTCGTGCCGTTCACCATCTTCTGTGGCGACTGCGACCAGTGCAAGCGCTCGAACTTCTCGGTCTGCGAACGTTCGAACCGCAATAAGGAGCTGGCCGATAAGGTCTTCGGCCACAGCCCCGCCGGCCTGTTCGGTTACACGCATCTCACGGGCGGCTACCCCGGCGGGCAGGCCGAATACCTGAGGGTCCCCTTCGCCGATACGACGCATATCAAGGTGCCCGAGGGCATCAGCGACGAGAAGGTCCTGTTCCTCAGCGACATCTTCCCGACCGGCTGGCAGGCGGCCGTGCAATGCGACATCCAGCCCACGGATACGGTGGCGATCTGGGGCTGCGGTCCCGTCGGCCAGATGGCGATCCGCAGCGCCGTGCTGCTCGGCGCAAAACAGGTCGTTGCGATCGATTGCGTTTCCGAACGTCTGTCGATGGCGGAGGCTGGCGGCGCGATTACCATCGATTTCAAGCAGGAAAGCGTGATCGACCTCCTACAGGAGCTCACTAAGGGCAAGGGGCCCGACAAGTGCATCGATTCCGTGGGCATGGAAAGCCACGTCTCGTTGAGCCAGCCGGATACGCTTTACGACCGCGCCAAGCAGATGATGCTGCTGGAGAGCGACCGGCCGCATGTGCTGCGCGAGATGATCTATGTCTGCCGTCCGGCCGGCATAATCTCCATCCCCGGCGTCTATAGCGGACTCGTCGACAAGATGCCCATCGGCATGGCGATGAACAAAGGTTTGACGTTCCGGATGGGGCAAACCCACGTCAACCGCTGGACCGACGATCTCTTGCGCCGGATCGAGGAAGGTCAGATCGACCCCTCCTTCGTCATCACCCACACCGTCGGGCTCGAGGACGGACCCGAGATGTACAAGGTGTTCCGCGACAAGCAGGACAGCTGCATCAAAGTCGTTCTGAAGCCCTGAGGAGACGACCATGAACTTCATCGCCAACATGATGCGCAGCGGCAATGATCCCCGCATCAAGAGGTCAGGTACCAGCTCTCTTAGTGCTTCCGATCAGCTTGTGCGCGGCATTGGCTGGTTCAGCATCGCGCTTGGCCTCACCGAGATCTTTGCCGCCCGCCGGATCGCGCGCGGACTGGGCATGCACGGCAAGGAAGGGTTGATCCGCGGCTACGGGGCTCGCGAGATCGGCAGCGGGATCTTGTGCTTGTCCATCGACAAGAAGGCTGGACTGGCGAGCCGGATCGCCGGCGACAGTCTGGACATCGCGACGCTCAGCCTTGGAATGGACGATCGCAACCCCAAGCGGGGCAACGTCGTCCTGGCTCTGGCCCTCGTCGGCGGGATCGGGCTGCTCGATCTGCTCGCGTTCAAGCTCGTCGCCGCACGCCATGACCGCGATGACAAAGACGAGGCCGATTACACTGACCGCAGCGGGTTTCCCAAAGGTGTCACCGCCGCACGTGGCCAGGCGCGGGATTTCATCACGCCCCGCGACATGCGTGAGACCTTGGTTGCCGTTTGACTCCTGGCGGTCTAGGGCGCTGGGGCTATTGGAAGCGCCTTGTTGATGGCGCTAGCGGCAATGGCTGCGTGCCCTACGGCCACCGAGATCTGGTGAAGGTCGGAGACGACGTCACCAACCGCATAGACACCGTGAATATTCGTGCGGTTTCGGTCGTCGACCTGCAACAGACCCGCTTCGTCGCAGGTCACGCCGATGGCGCTTCCAAGCTTCGAATGCGCAATGGCACCCATTGCCACATACACCGCGTCGTACCGATCACCTGCTGCCCGGCTACGCGGGACGAAAATGCTCTTGCCCTGTCGATGCAGAGCCTGCGTGGAATCGCTTTGTATGACGGACACTCCCAGCGCTGCTAAATCCTGGAGTTGATCGGTAGGCCACAAAGCGGGGTCATCTGTCGCCGCCAGAGTGACATCACGCGCATGCGCCCGCATGAAGCGGGCCTTCGGAGCGGCATGCGCGAAGGGGCCATAGACGCAAATCTTCATGCCGCGCGTCTCATATGCATCGCAAACGGGGCAGTAGCGCAGCAATCCGTCGAGAACCAGCCGGTCATGATCCCGGCATGCTGGCTCGATATCCGCAATGCCGGTCGCGAACAGGACATGACGGGTCGAAAAACGCTCGCGGCCTGTGGAGACGACAAAGCCAGCCTCGTCCGGCTCGACGCTCTCAACCTCGCTCAGCTTTCGGCCCAGGCGGTAACGGGAAAGCTGTTCGTCCTGTGCGGCCAGAAGCTCTGCGCCACTCGTCTCTGCGGCAAGGCCAGGGTAGTTGCCGATACGCGGAATGAGTCGGCTGCGGCTCCGATCAGCGTCGATGAGCACGATTCGGCGCCTGAAGCGCGCGAAATAGAGGGCGGCCGCACGACCGGCCGGGCCGCCACCGATGACAATGCAATCGTAAGGATCCATGTTGCTCCTGCGGGGCTCAATGCAGTCCGTCCTCTGGGCAACGGCCAACTGCGGCCAGTCGTTCGTCTGATCCCGCGACGGGGATGGATGACTGAGTTTGTCTCCTGTCGGCTGCGGCACGTCGCAGCGCGATGAACACGCTTTGTTGGGAAACAAGCGTGGCCCAGTCCCGAGATCAACCTCAGGCGAAGTATCCCGGTCAAAGCTTTGACGCGAATTCTAAGTCGGGACTGTCACTCGCGCGAACCTTGCCTGTCCTCCCAGTGTTGTCTCCACACGCTCGCTCAGGAGGATCTCGTGAAATTCATCAATGTGCTTACGCTGCTGCTGGTCATCATCGGCGGCCTCAACTGGGGCCTCGTCGGCGCCTTCGACTTTGATCTGGTCGCGGCCATTTTCGGTCCCGGTTCGATGCTGACCCGCCTCGTCTACATCCTCGTCGGATTGTCGGCTCTCTACCAACTCGTACCGTTGTCTCGCTCCATGGCAACGAACGAGGTTGGTGCCGACGGCCACATCGTCCGCCGTTCCTGATTTCGAATGCGGCTCTGCGTCGCCGCCACCTGCCCCAGGCAACAAAGGATTCGATCATGTTCATGGCTTCTGAGCCGGCTTTGCAGCCGCGCGACCTGCTGCTTTGCTTTTCGCATCTGCGCTGGAACTTCGTGCTCCAGCGTCCGCAGCATCTGTTGATGCGAGCAGCCCGGGATTTCGGCGTCATCTTCGTCGAGGAACCGGAATTCGTTGATGGCGCCGCACCTGATCTTCGCCTGCAGTGGCATGGAGACGTGCTGGTCGCCACCCCGGTGATGGCACCAGACCAGTCCGATGCCGCCGCTCATATCAAAAAGCATGTCGAGCGGCTGATCGTACCGCTGCGCGTAGGTCGCGTCGTCCACTGGTATTATACCCCGATGGCACTGCCGATCGCGCGCGATCTCCCCGCGGATTGCATTGTGTATGACTGCATGGACGAGCTGTCGGCGTTCAAAAACGCCCCGGCGCGGCTCCGGCACCTGGAGCGGGAGCTGCTCGGCAGCTGTGACCTTCTTTTCACCGGTGGCGAAAGCCTTCACGAAGCAAAGCGTGGGCGGCATGCCGATGCACACTGCTTTCCAAGCAGCATCGATACCGCTCATTTCGTGCAAGCGCGCGCCCCGCGGGCCGACCCCACTGACCAGGAATCGATCCCTCATCCACGGATCGGCTTCTTCGGCGTCATCGATGAGCGGTTCGACATTCCGCTGCTGAACGCGTTGGCGGCCCATAAACCCGACTGGCATTTTGTGATGATCGGACCGGTGGTCAAGATTGACCCGGCCGAGTTGCCGCAGGCGCCCAATATCCACTGGCTGGGGCGCAAGGAATACTCGCAGTTGCCAGATTATCTGCGCGGCTGGGACGCGGGCTTCATGCCATTTGCGATCAACGACTCCACCCAGTTCATCAGCCCGACCAAGACTCCGGAGTTCTTGGCGGCGGGTCTGCCCGTCGTTTCGACGCCGATCCGCGATGTTGTCAGGACCTACGGCGCGACGGGGCTGGTCAAGATCGCAGGCGGTCCACTCGATATGGCCGCAGCGCTGGAAGAGGTGCTGCTGGATCCCGAGCCGGGCTGGCTGGCGGCGGTCGATCAGCAGCTCTCCGGTTCCTCCTGGGACCAGACCTGGCAGGACATGCATGCCCTGATCGAGCGTGCTCTCTCACTGCCGCAGAGTCCCGTCACTGCAACATCTGAGGTCACTGCAACCTCCAAGCGAGAGAGGTCCCTCCATGTATGACTGGCTCATCGTCGGCGCCGGCTTCGCCGGCAGCGTTCTCGCCGAGCGGCTGGCGTCGCAACGCAACGAAAAAGTGCTGGTGATCGACAAGCGTTCCCATATCGGGGGGAACGCCTATGATCACCTCGACGAGGCTGGTGTCCTTGTCCATCGCTATGGGCCGCATATCTTCCACACCAATGCACAGCCCATCGTGGATTATCTGTCCAAGTTCACGCGCTGGCGGCCCTACGAGCACCGCGTGCTTGCGGAGGTGGATGGACGCCGCGTGCCGATCCCCATCAATCGGACGACGGTGAACGCCCTTTACGGCCTCGATCTCAACGAGGCCGGCGTCGCCGCTTTCTATGCTGCGCGAGCCGAACCCGTCGATTGCGTGAAGACCTCTGAGGACGTTGTGGTCGGCCAGGTCGGGCGCGATCTCTATGAGAAGTTCTTCAGGGGCTATACCCGCAAGCAATGGGGCCTCGACCCCTCCCAGCTCGACAAGTCCGTGACGGCGCGTGTGCCCGTGCGCACCAATGACGACGATCGCTACTTCACCGACACATTCCAGCAGATGCCGCTCGACGGCTATACGCCGATGTTCGAGTCAATGCTGTCGCACCCCAATATCGAGATCATGCTGCAGACTGACTATGCGAGCGTCGTAGGCAAATTGCCGTTCAAGCGTGTGATCTTCACAGGCCCGATCGACGAATTTTTTGGATTCCGCTTCGGAAAACTCCCCTATCGCTCGTTGTCATTCGAGCATGTCACGCTGGACCAGGAATGGAGCCAGCAGGTGGGGACGGTGAATTTCCCGCAGACCATGCCATACACGCGGGTCTCCGAATTCAAGCATCTGACCGGCCAGCGTCATGTACCAGCAGCTCAACAGCCTCGTTAGGTCCGAAGGCGTCAGGCGGGCTCCATCAATCGTGACGTGGCCGTAGAACGAGCTGCCGAGGCCGGCATCCCGCGACATGATATGCAGGCAGCTATCACATACCTCGTTCTTGCGGAGCAAGTGATCGAAAATGGCGAGCGGTGACGGGGGTGGATGCAAGGCTCATGGACGCTGCTTTCCGGTGTGGCCGATGACGAGCGCCCCGTCGCGGAAGATGACGGGCG
>QBLV01000188.1:0-4706 GCA_003241815.1 Hyphomicrobiales bacterium
GGCCGGGGACCGCCATAGTCGACCCGGTTCTGCGTGAAGCGCCAAGACGATCAAGGGGCCAGTTTGCGCGCCGCAATACTCTTTCAATCTGCAAATCTTTCACTGTGGCGATCGAATTTAAATTTCGAAGGTGACCCCAATCGCGCATTGCCTCGAGCAACGCCAGCGTTGCGCGGTGCAGACCTCCAGTCGTCGTGGCATCGGAGACAGAAAAGACAGTCAAAAACGGCATCAGCAGCCCTGTTACGAAATTCTGATTTATGAACGGCCTATTACCTGCGCCAAGCTGGCGTGCCATTGCCCTTTGCGACAGCTGTTGCGGAACGTCAGACTGATCGCACCGCCCCCCTAGAAGCGCTGGTCGCATGGGCAGCATAGGCCCGTAGCGCCGTCGTCACCTTGCGCTTGCGCGGCGCGGCCGGCTTCCAGGCGTCCTTGCCCCTGGCCTCCATCGCGGCGCGGCGATGCGCCAGCACCTCGTCGGAAACCTGCAGCACGATGCTGCGGTTGGGGATGTCGATCGCGATGATGTCGCCGGTCTCGACCAGCCCGATCGCGCCGCCTTCGGCCGCTTCCGGCGAGACATGGCCGATCGAGAGCCCAGACGATCCGCCCGAGAACCGCCCGTCGGTGACGAGCGCGCAGGCTTTGCCCAGCCCCTTCGACTTCAGATAGCTCGTCGGATAGAGCATCTCCTGCATGCCGGGGCCGCCGCGTGGCCCCTCATAGCGGATTACTACGACTTCGCCGGCCTTGACCGCGCCGTTGAGAATGCCATCCACCGCCGCGTCCTGGCTCTCGAAGATCACTGCCGTGCCGGAGAAGGTCAGAACCGAGGCGTCGACGCCGGCGGTCTTCACGATGCAGCCGTCGAGCGCGATGTTGCCGTAGAGCACCGCGAGCCCGCCATCCTGCGAATGCGCGTTCTGCTTGTTGCGGATCACGCCGCCCTCGCGGTCGATGTCGAGTTCCTCATAGCGGCGCGACTGGCTGAAGGCGGTCTGCGTCGGCACGCCGCCGGGGGCTGCGCTGTAGAAGGAGCGCGCCGCCTCGCTCGATGTCTGCGCGATATCCCAGCGCGACAGCGCCTCGGCCATGGTCGCGGAATGAACCGTCGGCAGCGAGGTGTCGATCAGCTCGGCGCGGTCGAGTTCGCCGAGGATCGCCATGATGCCGCCGGCGCGGTGGACGTCCTCCATGTGGACGTTGGCGACCGACGGCGAGACCTTGCACAGCACCGGAACGCCGCGCGAGAGCCGGTCGATGTCGGCCATGGTGAAGGGGATTTCCGCCTCATGCGCCGCCGCCAGCAGATGCAGCACCGTGTTGGTCGAGCCGCCCATCGAGATGTCGAGCGTCATCGCATTCTCGAAGGCTTTGAAGCTCGCGACGTTGCGCGGCAGCACCGAGGCGTCGTCCTGCTCATAATGCCGGCGCGTGATATCGACGATCAGGTGGCCGGCCTCGACGAAGAGGCGCTTGCGGTCGGAATGCGTCGCCAGCACCGAGCCGTTGCCGGGCAGGGCCAGCCCCAGCGCCTCGGTCAGGCAGTTCATCGAATTGGCCGTGAACATGCCCGAACAGGACCCGCAGGTCGGGCAGGCCGACCGCTCGATCACCTCGACCTCGGCGTCGGAGTATGTGCTGTCGGCAGCGGCGACCATAGCGTCGATGAGATCGACCTTCTTGAGCACGCCGTCGGCAAGGTATTTGCCGGCCTCCATCGGCCCGCCTGAGACGAACACCGTCGGGATGTTCAGCCGCATCGCGGCCATCAGCATGCCGGGCGTGATCTTGTCGCAGTTCGAGATGCAGACCATCGCATCGGCGCAATGGGCGTTGACCATGTATTCGACGCTGTCGGCGATGATCTCGCGCGAAGGCAGGCTGTAGAGCATCCCGTCATGGCCCATGGCGATGCCGTCATCGACCGCGATGGTGTTGAACTCCTTGGCGACGCCGCCGGCCTGTTCGATCTCGCGCGCCACCAACTGCCCGAGATCCTTGAGATGGACATGGCCGGGCACGAACTGGGTGAAGGAGTTCACCACGGCGATGATCGGCTTGCCGAAATCTGAGTCCTTCATGCCGGTGGCGCGCCACAGCCCGCGCGCGCCGGCCATGTTGCGGCCATGGGTGGTGGTGCGTGAGCGATAGGCGGGCATGGCGAACCTCGGTGGGCAGCGTTCTTAGGCGCTGCGCAGATCTTATCGGTCACCGATCCGCCGCCATAATGCGATTTCTCGTTCGGCGGCATCGAATAAATTCATCGTCCAAACTCTGCTAGAGCGGTCAGAACGTGACGCTTGGTACCCATTGTGCACGGCTGCCTCAACTCAGAGTCGGCTTACGATCCGTTGCGGACCGGAGCGTCAGGGGTATGGCGTGCCGTCCTTGTGAAGGAAGCGACCGTCCTTGTTTGTGCTCATCAGGTCTACATCGGAGCAGGTAGTGACGTCCTCTGAATGCCGCGAACCAATCTCAAGGTATACGGCATCTCTGTCAGAGCGATTGATCATGTTATGGCCGTTCCCCGTTCCTCTCGGGAAAGCGGCGGCGTCGCCGGCCCGGAGCAAAGTCTCACCCTCATCTTCGACAAGAACGAGTTCGCCATCCAGCACATAGACAAACTCGTCTTCGTGAGAGTGCCAATAGCGTTGGCTTGACCACTCTCCCGGAGGCAGGCGCGTCAGATTCACGCCGAAGTCAATCAATCCGCCCACATCACCAAGCTTCTTGCGAGACCGATGCGCGGTGAGTGCGGCGAAGGGCATGGGGTAGCCGACGCCGACGCCCTCTTCAACTGCCTCGATGTCAACTTTCGGCATAGCCGCGCTTCCTGGTAGGTGGGTGCCGCGATTATATAGCTGTCGTCGTCAGCTCTCGACCCATAGCGACTGTAGCCATCTGGGCGGATTCAACCGGTCGTCGCAACGCCCTGATCAAGGAGGTTGCGATGAAGGCTCACAAGCGTGCTTCGGATCGGTGTACGCGCAGGAAGCTGCGTTCGCCTGGACATCCCCCCGGATGGCAGCGTGAGAACGTCTGCTGCTTCTGGCAAGCGATCGCCGGTGGCAGATCGAGTGAAGACGCGGCGATGGATGCGGGCGTTTCGGCCCCTGTTGGCGCGCGCTGGTTTCGGGGAGCAGGAGGGATGCCACCAACCCATTTATCGCCATCGGCCAAGCCGACCATTGGACGACATCTGACGTTCCCCGAGCGCGAGGATATTGCGATCGAAGTCGCCAAGGGCACCGGCATCAACGCCATCGCCCGTAAGCTTGGACGGTCGCCGAGCACGATCTCGCGCGAGCTGAAGCGCAACGCCGCCACGCGAAGCGGCAGCTTCGATTACAGGGCAAGCACCGCGCAATGGCATGCAGATCGTTCGGCTCGGCGGCCAAAGGCGAGCAAGCTGGCGACCAACTCAGCGTTGCGCGACTATGTGCAGGATCGGCTCGCCGGACAGGTTGCCAACCCCGACGGCGTCGGCTTCAGCGGCCCTGATGTGGTATGGAAGGGACGCCGTGCTGTTCACCGCCAGAGCCGGCGATGGTCGTCGGCATGGAGCCCCGAACAGATCGCGCATCGGCTCCGGCTCGATTTTCCCGAGGATCCGACGATGCGCATCAGCCACGAGGCGATCTACCAGTCCCTGTATATCCAGGGCCGCGGCGCGTTGCGGAGGGAACTGACCGCCTGTCTCCGCTCGGGCCGAGCCCTTCGCCTGCCGCGCGAGCGGGCTCGTCGTCGTGGCAAGTCATTCCTGGCTGAAGCCATCATGATCAGCGAGCGACCGCCGGAGATCGCTGATCGGTCGGTACCAGGGCATTGGGAAGGCGATCTCATCCTCGGTCTCGGCAGTTCCGCGATCGGCACGCTCGTCGAACGCACCACACGTTTTACGATGCTGCTGCACCTTCCGCGTATGGAAGGCTATCGGCCGGGCGAGACCGTCAAGAACGGGCCACCCCTGGCAGGCCATGGCGCCGAAGCCGTGCGCGAGGCGATCGCAAAGTCGATCACGAAGCTCCGCGACAAATTGCGCCAGTCCCTCACCTGGGATCAGGGCGCGGAGATGGCCCAACATGCCAGGCTGAGCGTCGATACCGGCCTGGAGATTTACTTTTGCGATCCACAAAGCCCATGGCAGCGCGGCACAAACGAAAACACCAATGGCCTGCTGCGACAGTATTTCCCAAAGGGCACCGACCTGAGCTGGCACACGTCGGACGCACTCGACGCCGTCGCACACGCCGTCAACACACGGCCACGCAAAACCCTGGGCTGGAAAACCCCCGCCGAGGCTCTCGACCACTTGCTTGCAGACGTTCATATCGAGGGCGTTGCGACGACCGGTTGAATCCGCCTTGGCTGCCCTGGTCCGAGTGATGCAGCAAGGCGTCGGGCTTGCCCCGCCGCCAGATCGCCATCATCATTGCGTCGGTGACGAGCTGGGCGGTCATCTCGGCCTTCATCGACCATCCTACGACGCGGCGCGAGAACAGATCGAGCACGGCGGCAACGTAAAGCCAGCCCTCTGCAGTCCAGATGTAGGTGAAGTCCGCGACCCACTTCCGGTTCGGCGCGTCGGCGCTGAACTGGCGATCGAGGACATTACCGGCGATCACCGATCGCTGGCCGTCATCCTTGGGCAGGCCACGGCGACGCGGGCGCGCCTTCAGCCCGTGAAGCCGCATCAACCG
>QBLV01000188.1:4716-6355 GCA_003241815.1 Hyphomicrobiales bacterium
ACACGATGAAGACCGCATGACAGGCCTTCGGCCAGAAGATCGTGCCAGACGCGGCGTGCCCCATAGGTCCGGTAGCTGGATATGAAGCTGGCGCGGACCTTGGC
The DNA here is from genome assembly GCA_003241815.1 of Hyphomicrobiales bacterium. Taxonomy (GTDB): domain Bacteria; phylum Pseudomonadota; class Alphaproteobacteria; order Rhizobiales; family Beijerinckiaceae; genus Allobosea. The sequence continues at coordinate 4,821 of QBLV01000188.1, forward strand.
CGCAAGGTCGGCATCGCTGCGCGAACGGGCGCTTGGTTCCCGAACCAGCCAGGCATGAAAGCCGCTGCGCGAGACGCCGAGGGCCTCGCATATCCATGATACCGGCCAGATCCCCCGGTGCTTCGCGACGAAGGCGAACCTCATATCGAGTCCCTCGCGAAGTAGGCCGCCGCTTTTTTTAGGATGTCACGCTCGGCCTTCATCCGGGCAAGCTCGCGGCGCAGCCGCTCAATCTCCTGTTGTTCCGGCTTCATGATGCCGTGTCCCAGAAACGCTGATCCCGGATCGAATACCGCTTCGCGGACCCACTTGCGCAGCACGTTGCTATGCACGTCCAGATCGCGGGCGGCTTGCGCCACCGACACCCCGCGATCTCGAACCAGCTTCACCGCCTCGAGCTTGAACTCCCGGCTGAACTTGCGTCGTTCCATCTTCGTCCTCCAGTTCCAAAAACACCTTATCTTGGCGTCCGTGAAACCGGGTGCAGCTCAGCATGCAGCGTCTTCACGTCGATCACGGGGGCGGTGGCTTCCGGCTTCGCCTCGGACCCGAAGACGCCGGCAGCGCCGTCAAGAAGCTGGCTACGCCACTGCGCGATCTGGTTGGGGTGGACGTCGAACTGCTGCGCCAGCTCGGCCAGCGTCTTCTCGCCCTTGATCGCCGCCAATGCGACCTTCGCCTTGAAAGCCGGGCTGTGGTTCCGCCGCACACGTCTCGTCATATCCGCTCCTGTTCACGACAATCATGCCGCGTTCAGGCCGAAAATCCACTCATGCCCGCTGTTCAGATTCCCCGAGCCAGCTCTGTCTTCGCCATGAAGGCCCGCGTGGTCCCCGATCCGGAGACGGGCAGGCCCTTCATGATACGGGTCGTGCGTTTGCCCGCAGCTCGCGATGAGCCCGTGCCGAATGCAGCCGTTAGCGCCCCCTGGCCTGCCAATCGCGTTAGACCCGTGCAACCACTGCGAATAGCAGAAACAGCGCCAACCCCGTCGCGACTCCAACGCCGCTGATCCACATTACCCATCGCCGCTGCTCTGCTTTCGTGCGCGCCTCGCCCACGATCCCTGCCAGATGCATCCGCTCGCGTTTCAGCGCATCGGCCTCGTCGCGCATGATCCGCGCCGCCTCAGTGAACGCCTCGGCCCCGGCGCGCCCGATCGCCCGGCCATGCTGCTCGGGCGTTAGCTTCAACGCCGGATGATCCTGGATCGCGACGATGCGAGCCTCGACCTGCGTCAGCACTTTTACGACAGCGCCCAGAGTCGGGGTGTAGTCGGTCGCCCGCGTCGCTCCCTCGACAATCGCCGGCAGCGCCTCAACGGCCTGGCGCAGTGTCGCGACCTCCGCCTGCAATGAGCCAAACGCCCGCGCCGCATCATCCTCGCCCGGCTCGTCCTGATCGCTCACCGTCACCGCTCCATGCCCTTATCGCGCTCCTTGACGTGTTTCTCGGCCTCCGGCCCCCGCATCGACCCGGACCGATCCTGCTTCCCGCCACCGCGCTCCACGCCCCGCTCGGTAACGTCGCGCTGA
>QBLV01000189.1 GCA_003241815.1 Hyphomicrobiales bacterium
GAGAACAAAGACCCCGAACGCTCGTCCAAACCGCGCATCGCCCGCTCCACCCGTCCCACCGACGACGCCAGTGAATCATGACACGACGCGTCAGGCGAGAGGGTTTTTCCTCAGCCTGCTTGGGATAGGGCTGCTTCAGCGACCATTTGAAGGTCGTGTCGTCGATGGCGACGAGTTCGTTCTCGATCGCCTTGATCATGAGGCCCATCGGGTCGCGGGCCTGCCAGCGCTTCAGGCTCTGGACGACGTCCTTGGAGGTCACCGGCGCGCCGTCATGGAACTTCAGGCCGGGACGCAGCTTGAAGGTCCAGACCAGCCCGTCGGCCGAGACTTCCTCGCCGGACGTCATCTGACGCTTTGGCTGGAAGTTCGAATCGATGCCGTAAAGCGTGTCCCAGACCAGCAGGGCGGCGTTGCGGACCACGTATTGCGTGCCCCAGATCGGGTCGAAATTGGCGAGGTTCGCCTGAGGCACGAAGCGCAGTGTCTTGGCGGCGGCGCCTTGCGAGAGAGCCGGCATGGCCAGCCCACCGGTCGCGGCGAGCGCGCCGGTCCCCGCGGCAGTCTTCAGAAATGTTCTGCGGTCCATCGTTCTCTCCCCTGAAACGGCAACCTCTATACGGGCGACCTTGGCGCGAGTTTGGGCAGAAAAAATCTGCCCTGACAACTCTCAGCCACGTCCCCCGAAGGCGCGGAGCCGCCTGCACGCATCGTGCCAAACGGGACTGGTTGCAGCTTTGCTGCGTGATGGGGCTTCTGATGCTGCGATACGGCGGCTGGCGTAAGGATTCGCTGCGACAGGAAATATTTCGCGGGATCAGGGGCGCGGCGCCTGCGTGGTTTCACCGGCGCCTGCCTCATTCGCAGGCGCCGTCAGGATCGGCTTCTCAACCGAGATCGACCGGCGCATCGACGCGGGCGAAGGGTCTCGCCGCCTCGAAGGCGGCCGCAGCGCGCAGCACCAGTGCATCACGCCCGAAAGCTCCGACCACCTGGAGGCCGGCCGGGAGGCCCGCACTGGTCAGCCCGCAGGGCAGCGAGATCGCTGGAGCCTGCGTGATGTTGAACGGGTAGGTGAAGGGCGTCCAGCGCGTCCAGTCGTCGCCATAGGCGCCGTCCGCCGGTGTGTTGGCACCGACCGCGAAGGCCGGCAGCGGCAAGGTCGGCGTCAGCAGCAGATCGAAACGTGCATGAAATTGCGCCATCTTATGCGCAAGGGCATTGCGCTGGTTCAGCAGCGCATCGACATAGGCCGCGCCGCTGATGCGCTCGCCCTGTTCGGCGACAGCGACGAGGCCGGGGTCCATGCGCGCCCGCTCAGCCGGCCCTGCCGTGCGCAGGGCGAGGGCGGCCCCCGCCGACCAGATCGCCATGAGCGTCTCGATGGGATCGTCGAAGCCCGGATCGACCTCCTCGACGCTCGCGCCGAGATCGTGGAAGGCCATCGCCGCAGCTTGCGTGAGCGCCGCGATCTCGGGATCGACCGCCACATTGCCGCCGAGCCTTGGCGACCAGGCGATTCGAAGCCCCTTCACGCCGCCCTTGAGTCCATCGACATAGTCCGGCGGGCGATCGATCATCGCGGTCATGTCGCGAATGTCAGGCCGGCCGATCGCGTTCATGGCGAGCGCGGTGTCGGCCACCGTACGGGTTAAGGGACCGAGATGGGCGAGGAAGCCCATGGTCGAGACCGGCCAGGCCGGTATGCGGCCATAAGTCGGCTTCAGGCCCACGACGCCGGTGAAGGCGGCCGGGATGCGCACCGAGCCGGCGCCATCGGTGCCGATATGGATGCAGCCGAGATTGAGCGCGGCGCAGGAGGCCGCGCCGGCAGAAGAACCTCCCGGGCCGGTCGCAATGTTCCAGGGGTTGCGGGTGATGCCCGAAAGCGGGGAATCGCCGACACCCTTCCAGCCATATTCCGGCATGGTCGTCTTGCCGAGAAAGACGGCGCCTGCCTCGCGCAGACGTGCTGCCGCCGGCGCGTCCTCGGCAAAGGGCGCGTCGGACGCCACCGCGGAACCGCGGCGCATCGGCCAGCCCGCGATGCCGATATTGTCCTTGATGGTGACGGGCACGCCGTCGAGCGGACCGAGCGGCTCCCCCTTCAGCCACCGCGCCTGGGAGGACTCCGCCATCGCGATGGTCACGTCCGCATCGCGGACCACGAAGGCGTTGATCTGGGGTTCGAAGCGCTCGATCCGCTCGAGCGCGTCCCTCGCGACCTCCACGGGCGAGAGTTCGCGGCTGGCGAAAAGGGGCCCGAGCTCGGTGGCGGAGAGCGAGGCGATTGTCGTCATGAGGTCAGTCCTTCCCTAAGGCCGTCATCCTGAGAGATTGGCCTGAACAGAATCGCGCGATTTCAATGGTTCCGGGTGGCGTCGGTCAAACACGCCGTCATTCCGGACAAGCCGCGTCAGCGGCGCAGATCCGGAATCCATCGTAAAACTCAGTGCCCTCCGATGGATTCCAGGTCTTCGCTTCGCTCGCCCGGAATGACGGCGAGGGAATGATGAAGGACACAGCCCTTACGCATTCGCGACGCGCCAGGCCGCGCCGAGCAGCACGTTCGCGCCGGCGGCCATGTCCTCGTCGGTGCTGAACTCGGCCGGATTGTGCGAAAGACCCCCGATCGAGGGAATGAAGACCATCGCGGTCGGGCACAGCCGCGACATCATCTGCGCATCATGGCCGGCGCCGGAGATCATGCGTCGGATCGGCAACCCGAGTTCGGCGGCGCTTTGCTCCATGCCGGCGATCAACTCCTCCGCGAAGGGCGTCGCCGGGAAACGGGCGAGGTCGCGGAAAGCGATTTCGATGCCGTCGCGGGCAACGAGGTCGGCGCAATAGGCGCGGACCGCGGCCTCGGCCTCGGCCAGCGCGGCATCGCTGGGATTGCGCAAGTCGAGCGTCATCACAACCGTTTCGGGCACCACGTTCACATTCGCCGGCTGCACGCGGATGACGCCGCAATTGGCGAGCTGGCCGGGAATCGTTTTCGTCACCTCGTTGGCGAAGATGTTGATGCGGGCAGCGGCCAGACCCGGGTCTTTCCGGTAGGCCATCGGCGTCGTGCCGGCATGGCTCGGCCGGCCCTTGAGCGTGAGCTCGAGCCAGCAGATCGCCTGAATGCCGGTGACGGCGCCAAGCCCGCCGCCCTCGCTCTCCAGCACGGGGCCCTGCTCGATATGCATTTCGAGATAGGCATGCGCGGGCAGGAAGCCGGGCTGTTCAGGTCCTTCATAGCCGATACGCCGCAGTTCGGTGCCGAGCACCGCGCCGTCGGCGTCCAGCTCCGCATGGGCAGCCGCGACGCTCATGCCGCCGGCCCAGACATAAGAGCCGAGCATGTCGGGGTGGAAGCGCGCGCCCTCCTCGTTGGTGAAGGCGATCACGGCCATGTCGCGCTTGGGCGTAAGCCCGGCGTCGCGCAGCGTCGCCAGCACCTCGACACCGGCGATGACGCCGAGCGCGCCGTCGAAGCGGCCGCCGGTGCCGACCGTGTCGATATGGGAGCCCAGGATCACGGCGGGCCCGTCCTCGCGTCCTTTCAGGATGCCGACGATGTTGCCGATCGCATCGATCTTCACGTCGAGGCCGAGCGCCTGCATCTGCCCGACCAGCCAGTCGCGGCCCTGCCTGTCCTCATCGCTGAGGGCAAGCCGGCGGCAGCCGCCTTCAGGCGTCGCGCCGATGGCCGAGAGTTCGGTCAGCCGAGACACCAGCCTGGCGCCATCGATCCGCAGGTTGCTGCTCATCGCTCGTCTCCATGGAGGTTAGTCAGGGCCGGCGCGCACGCAACATGCGGGCCGCCGTTGCTGATGGACACGCTTTGCATAGTCGGGCCGCCATGCGCCTGTCGATGGCCGGAGCGGAACGCTTTGGTCCCCGCCATTAAGGAGGGGTTGCCGGTTTCATGTTACGATTGCGAGAATGCAAATTTCCAAGGCCAGCCGTGACGGTGCGGCTGATGACATGTCCGACGATCAGGATCGACGCCATGACCGATGAGGACATCACCCTGGTCAGGGAGAGCTTCGCGCAACTGCACCGCCGCCGAAATGAGACGTCCGAACTGTTCTATGCGCGCCTGTTTGAAATCGCGCCGGATGTCCGGCCCCTGTTTAAGGCTGATCTCGCCGCGCAGCGGGTCAATCTGATGGAGTTCCTTGCAGTCGCCATGGCGACCCTGCGCGACCCTAAGGGATTGACCGTCCTGTTGAAGAAACTCGGCCGGAATCACCGCGGCTATGGTGTCCAGGAGCGGCATTACGATCAGGTCGGAGCAGCGCTGATCTGGACCTTGCGGACATCCCTGGGGGCGGGCTTCACGCCCGAACTCGAACGCGCCTGGACGTCGCTTTATGGCGAAATGGCCAACACGATGATCGCGGCGGGCCGCGGCGCCTGATCTCACGGCCATGGTTGTCTCGTACGTGGCGATAAGGCATCGGCTAATAATGCGACACTTCGATAAAATAGATGCAACCATGTGGCTCGACGGCAGTTTGCCAGAGGCAACTGGAGTCACCATGCCCAAACCCGTCGTCCTGGTCGTAGAAGACGAGCCCCTGATCCGCATGGATGCCGTCGCGATGATCGAGGAAGCGGGCTATGAGGTCCTCGAGGCCATCGACGCAGATGAGGCCATCATCCTGTTGGAAGCGCGCTCGGACATTCGCGTCGTCTTCAGCGATATCGAGATGCCTGGTTCGATGGACGGCCTGAAACTGGTTCATGCGATCCGCGAGCGCTGGCCTCCCGTCGTCCTGATCGTGGCGTCGGGCCGCCTGACGCCGCTGGCGTCGGAGATGCCTCTCGATACCGTGTTTCTGCAAAAACCCTATAGCGAGGCGCAGATCCTGAAAGCCTTGGCGCGTATCGCCTAGACGCGATTATCCGACCAGTTTGCTCGTCTTCATTTTCAGGTTCACGATGACGCCCTCCAACGACCAGTCATAGGCGATGGAGCCGCCAAGCTGGCTCGAAATGCTTCGCACGACCAGTTTGCTGCCATAGCCGCCGGCACCGTTCGGCGGCTCGACCGCCGGCCCACCGCGTTCCGTCCAGACAAGGGTGGTTTCTTCATCGTCAGAGGCGCCCGAGATGTCGAGCGTGCCGGTATCGGCCGAAAGCGCGCCGTATTTCAGCGAGTTCGTCGCCAATTCGTGGATGACCAGCGATAGCGTCGTCGCTGCCGCCTCCCCGACGCCCATACGAGGAACCGCGACGCGAATGCGACCGCTGAAGGCGCCTATATCCTCGTAAGGTGAAAGCAGGATCGACAGCAGATCGCCAAGCAGGGCTGCCGTCCCTTGATGGCCCGGCAAGGGCCGCACCAGATCATGCGCCCGCCCCAGAGCCGCAAGACGCCCGGTCAGGTCGGAGGCCATCTCAGCCGCCGTCGTCGTCGAGCGCGATGTGATCTGGGTCAGCCCCATGGCGATCGCAAGGAGATTCTTGACCCGATGGCTCATCTCGCCAGCGAGCAACTCATGGCCTTCCTCGGCCTGCTTGCGGCCCGTGACGTCGAGGAAGACGCCGTACATCAATCCCTTATGCAGGCCGGAATCATTGCCGAGACCCCGGGCCGATATCCAACGGATTTCATCCTCGACCATGATACGAAAGTCGATCTCGTAAGGCCCGACGATGCCGCGGGTGGCCGTAAAGGCGACCCGGAGCCGATCCCTGTCGGCGGGATGAATATGAGCCGACAGGTCCTCGAACTTCACTTCGTCGCTTTGAGCCACGCCCCACATCGTAAACGCCTGCTCGTCCATGGCGAATGCGTCATTGTCGACGTTCCAGGACCACAGAGCGACTCCAGCCGCGCGAACCGCCCGGCGCAGGCTGCCGGCGTCCCATTCGAGATAATTGTCTTTGGGCACAGGCGAACTCACTGGACAATGAAGGTCGCGCTGATCTGTAGACGATAACTCCGCCGGCACCTATGCCATGTCGCAGTGCGGCCAATTGCCCGATACAGCCGCTCTTACGCGTGATGCACGTCGGAAGCCCTCCGCACCCGCCGTTTCCGCTCTAAGCCGCAGCGCCGACGATCCCGTCCGGCGCAGTGGCATGCCCTCATTCGCCGGGCTCTGACACATCAGCCCCCTGCCCGCTTCAGAACTCTTCCCAGCCAGCGTCTTCGGCGCGCCCATTGGCGACCTTCTTCACGGGAGCCGGAGTGCGATGGGCCTGTTCGACGGCCGGGGGCCGGGGCGCGGCCGTTCTGGGAGTCCGGGTCTGCACGAAGGCGGCCTCGGCGAGCTGGCGCAGGCGCGCGGGCTCGGAGGCAGGCGCGGCAGCCGCTGACGGCC
>QBLV01000018.1:0-10175 GCA_003241815.1 Hyphomicrobiales bacterium
GGCTGAAATCGCCCCGCGCAGCCGCCTCGACGACGAGGCCGATCTGGTGGGTCGTCTCCGCGACCCCGCGACGCTGCGTCTCGGACGCATTCAGCTCGCCTTGGGTCCGGCGCTGCTCTTCGGCGGCACGATCGTTGAGCGACTGTTGAAACTGGCCGATGGTGCGGGCCATCTCGCCGATTTCATCACGCCGCGTGGCATGGGGTATCGCGACGTCCGCTTCGCCCGCGCTCAGCTGCCGCATCGACGCGACGATATGGGAGATCGGCCGCACGATGCTGCGGAGAACAGTCATGAACAGCCAACCCGCCGTCAGGAGAGCGATGACCAGACTGGCGATGCCGGAGACGTCGGCGAGCTTTCGTGTCCAGGCCGCATTGGACTGAACCGCCAGGGCCTCCTGCTCCAGCGCGTTGCCAACGGTTTCCATCGCCTCCTCGAGGGCGGTGAAACGCGCGTCGAAGCTGGGCATCTCGTTGAAGGCGGCCTTGCGATCGGCGAAGGCGAGTTCGACGATCCGAACGGCCTGGCTGATGTAATCGTCCAGCGGCTTGTCGAGTTCAGTCAGCTTGCGTTGCGATTCGGCTGACGCGACGAGGGATTTCGTCGTGGCGATGCGCTCCCGGAATTCCTTGGCGTGGTCGAGCGTCTCCTTGACCGTCTCGGCACTCTCGGCTCCGGTCTCGGAGCGGATCAGCGCCGCGTAGACATCGGCCCGCATGCCGTCATGCAACATATCGCCGATCGTGTGGTTGCGGATCGCCGAGGCCGACTTTGCGATAGAATCGACCGTCGCGCCCATGCGTTGAGACGCATAGATGCCGATGACCGACGCCGCGCCCGTGATGATCGCCAATAGAAAACACAATAAAGCGATTCGACTCTTGAGCGACGACATGTCGGCAAATCTCCACCTTCGTTGATCTCCAACACGACGATGGCGAATTTGGATTAACTAAACGTCACTGGACGTTTTCATCCATATACAAGCGAACTGACCTCTTTCGACAGCGCGGCATCGGACAACCGGCCCAACCGAAAGCTCGGCTCAGGTTGTCCAATCTCCCCCGTGGGTGTAAGGGGGCGTCACAGTCATCCTTGGCGGGGGGCTTGGGGCAGGCGCAGGGCTAACACCCGCGCCCGGATGTCGTCCGCCTCCATCGATCCAAGACGGAGCACCCGTATGTCCGCCACATTCGAGACGGTCGCCGGAATCATTTCGGAGACCTGCGACATTCCTCGCGACAAGATTACGCCCCAGAGCCACGCCATCGACGATCTCGGCATCGACTCGCTGGCTTTCCTCGATATCGCCTTCGCGATCGACAAGGCCTTCGGCATCAAGCTGCCGCTCGAGCAGTGGACGCAGGAGGTCAACGAGGGCAAGGCCCCCGCCGAGCAGTATTTCGTGCTTGAGAACCTCTGCAAGCGCATCGACGACCTCGTCGCCGCCAAGGCTGCGTAATCGTCTCCGAGACATCTCCGTCATTGCGAGCGTAGCGAAGCAATCCAGAGGGCTGCGTGAACCGCTAGATTGCTTCGCTACGCTCGCAATGACGAGGGCGCTGCGCTTGAGCCGCGCGGCCTCGCCCGGTAGAGCATAGCCCGGCGATCGGCTTCGTCCGACGCAGCCCATCGACGATCGGAAGCGCATGCGCCTCGAATATTTCGACATGATCGACACGGTCGTGGCTTTCGAGCCGGGCGAACAGCGCATCGTGACGCGCTCGACCGTGCCGGCTGCCAACGCCAGCCCGGTTTTCGAGGGGCATTTCCCCGGCCACCCGCTGGTGCCGGGCGTCCTGCTGACCGAAACCATGGCGCAGGCCTCCGGCTATCTCCTGCTCGGCCTCAACGGGCTGACGCAGATGCCATTCCTGATGACAGTCGACAAGGCGCGCTTTCGCACCTTTGTCGAGCCCGACGCGGTCCTCGACGTGAGTGCCGAACTCGTCATCGAGGGCTCGGGTTATGCTGCCACCAAGGCCAGCATTACGATAAACGGCAAACCGATCTGCGATGCGCAGCTGCGCTTTCGGCTGATGCCCTTCCCCGCCGACATGCGGACCCTGATGGAGGCCCGCATCAAGGCGATCGGCCTCGTGCCGGAACAGGCCTGACCATGCAGCGCGACGTCGTCATCACCGGAATAGGCCTCGCCTCCAGCCTGGGCGAAGGCATCGAGGCCCATGCGGCCGCGCTGGCAGGCAGTATCGTGCCGGTCGTCGATACCGCGAGCTTCGCGCCCTATCCGGTGCATCCCCTGAAGCCGCTCGAACTCGACCGGCAGATCCCGAAGAAATCCGACCAGCGCCAGATGGAGCCCTGGCAGCGCCTCGGCGTTTACGCGGCTGGCCTCGCGCTGGACGGCGCCGGCATCAAGGACGATGGCGAGACCAAAAGCCTCCTGCAGGTCATCGTCGCAGCCGGCGGTGGCGAGCGCGACCATGCCGTCGATGGCGCAATCCTGACCGGCCTGCGCGGGGTGAATGACCCCGGCCCCTTCCTCAATGAGCGGCTGATGGGCGATTTGCGCCCGACCCTGTTCCTCGCCCAGCTTTCCAATCTGCTGGCCGGCAATATTGGCATCGTCCACGGCATCACCGGCGCCTCGCGCACCTTCATGGGCGAGGAGCAGGCCGGCGTCGATGCGGTCCGCACTGCCCATGCCCGCATCGCCTCCGGCCAGGCCGAGATCATGCTGGTCGGCGGCTCCTACAATGCCGAACGCCGCGACATGCTGCTGTTGCTCGAACTCGGCGGCTATCTGCGCAAGGGCGACTTCGCTCCGGTTTTCGCCCGCGAGGATGCGCCCGGAATCATCACGGGCAGCGCCTCTGCCTTTCTTGTCCTGGAATCGGCCGAGCGCGCCGCCGCCCGCGGCGCTCTTATCCATGCCAGGCTGGGCAGGGTCGCCGCCGCCCGCTCGAAGCGCACGCCAGGTGCCGTCGAGGCGACGTTGCGGGGGCTGATCGGCAGTTTCGGACCGATGTCGCCCGACGTCATCGCCATCTCGGCTGCAACCGGCGCAGCCGGGGTCACGACCGAGGAGGCTGCGGCCCTCACCTCCCTGCCGCAAGCCCGCCGCATCGCCACCGGCGATCTCGTCGGCCACGCGCTCGAGGCTGCCTTCCCCGTTTCCGTCGCGCTCGCGGCCGCCGCCTTGTCGGCCGGACAGGCCAACGAGGCTGTTGTCACTGGCGCCGGCCATTGGCGCGGCGAGGGCGCCGCCCATCTGTTCAAAGCGTGAGGGTGAAGCCATGAGCAACACACAACACCGCAACACGCAGCACCGCGACTCCAAGGGCAGGCCCGTCGTCGCCGTCACCGGACTCGGCATCGTCACCTCGCTCGGCCAGGGTAAGGACGCCAATTGGGAGGCGCTGACGGCAGGCCGCTCCGGCATCCACGCCATCGATCGCTTCCCGACACAGGGCCTGCGCACCACCATCGGCGGCACGGTCGATTTTCTGTTCGACCGCCCGTTCTGCGCCCCGGAGCTGTCGGAGAAACTCGCCATGCTGGCGGCCGAGGAGGCCATCGGACAAAGCGGGCTCGGCCAGCCCGGCGATTTCCCCGGCGAACTCTTCATGGCCGTGCCGCCCGTCGAAATGGAATGGCCGCAGAAGCAGGAACTGGCCGCATCCATCGACGGTGATGTCGATTATGACGGCCTTCTGCGAGAAGCCGCGACGCTGAAGCACAAGCCGATGCATGAGATGTTTCTGTTCGGCTCCGTCGCTGACCATGTCGCAGATGCCTTCGGCACAAGGGGATCGCCGATCTCGCTCTCGACCGCCTGCTCCTCGGGCGCGACCGCAATCCAGATGGGTGTCGAGGCGATCCGGCGCGGCGATACGCCGGCCGCGCTGTGCATCGGCACCGACGGGTCGATCCATGCCGAAGCCCTGATCCGCTTCTCGCTGCTCTCGGCGCTGTCAACCCAGAACGACCCGCCGGAAGCCGCCGCCAAGCCCTTCTCCAAGAACCGCGATGGCTTCGTCATGGGCGAGGGCGCCGGTGCCTTGGTCCTGGAGGATTACGACCACGCTCTGGCGCGCGGCGCCGCCATCCTGGGCATCGTCGCCGGCTGCGGCGAGCGCGGCGACGGCTTCCATCGCACCCGCTCCAGCCCTGACGGCAAGCCGGCGATCCTCGCGATGCAGGACGCACTCGCCGATGCCGGGCTCGCGCCCGACGACGTCGATTACATCAACGCGCATGGCACCTCGACGCCGGAGAACGACAAGATGGAGGCGATGAGCTGCGCCGTCGTCTTCGGCGAGCGCATGGCCCGCCTGCCGATGTCCTCCAACAAGTCGATGCTGGGCCACACGCTGACGGCGGCCGGCGCGGTCGAGGCGGTGATCTCCTTCCTCACCATCGCCAACGGCCGCATCCCGCCGACGATCAACTACAACACGCCTGATCCGGCGATCGCGCTCGACGTCGTGCCCAATGTGGCTCGGGACGCCACGGTCCGCACCGTGATCTCGAACTCCTTCGGCTTCGGCGGCCAGAACACCTCGCTGGTCCTGACGGCGGAGCCTGCGCGCACATGACCCGCATTCTCGTCACCGGCGGCGCCAAGGGGGTCGGCGCGGCCATCGTTCGGGCGCTCGCCGCCGCCGGCCACGACGTCGACTTCACCTATCGCTCGTCCGCCGAGCAAGCGCAGGCGCTCGCAGCCGAGACCGCGCAGGCCCATCCCGACCGTCTCATCACGGCGCTTCCGCTCGATCTCTCCGACAAGGCGGCGCTCGATGCCTTCTGCGAGGCGCGCGAGAGCGAGAGTTATTTCGGCCTAATCCACAACGCCGGACAGCCCTATGATTCGCTGGCCGCCATGATGGTGCAGGACAAGGCGGAAGCGGCGATGCAGGTCAATTTCTGGGCCTTCACCCGCCTCGCCAAGAGCCTGATGCGCAACATGATCCGTGCCCGCACGGGGCGCATCGTCGCGATCGGTTCCGTCGCGGCGCTGCGCGGCAACCCCGGCAACGCTGCCTATGCGGCCTCCAAGGGCGCGCTGATCTCCTACGCCAAGACACTGGCGGTCGAGACCGGCAAGCGCGGCGTCACCGTCAATATCATCGCACCGGGCTTCGTCGACACCGACATGATGGCGCCCTACGCAGCCTATCGTGACAAGATGCAGGCGCAGATCCCGGCCGGACGCTTCGCAAAGCCAGAGGAGGTCGCAGGCCTGGCCGCCTTCCTGATGAGCGAGCCGGCCGCCTACATCACCGGCACCGTAATCCCGATCGATGGCGGCGTGACGGCGCAGCTCGGCGTGCATCGCTGAGTTCGACATGCGACGCGTTGTTTGCTAGGTTCATGCTGAACCAAGGCGAACCACAAGGGAGTGCGCCATGACTGCCGCCTTCACCATCCGCCTTGACGACGAGATGCTCGCCAAGCTCGATGCTTTGGCATCCGACACGGACCGCTCGCGCAACTGGATCGCGAAAAAAGCGATCGCGAGCTATGTCGAGCGCAACGAGTGGCAGATCGGCCGGATTCAAGAGGGCATTGGCGAAGCTGATCGGGGCGAATTCGCGACCGACGAGGAGGTCGAAGCGGTCTTTTCCAAATACCGGGCGAAGCCGGCGTGAAGCTCTACTGGACGCGGCGCGCCCTGAAGGAGATCGACGACATCTTCGCCTTCGTGGGCCGGACCAATCCAGACGCAGCGGCCGATCTGGTCGGCCTCATCGAACAGAAGGCCGCGGCCTTGGTGTTCCATCCTCGGATGGGACGCCCCGGACGCAACGACGAAACCCGCGAACTGATCGTGAGCGGCACTCCCTATATCCTCCCGTACCGCGTCCGTGGCGACCGCATCGAAATTCTGGCTGCGCTGCATTCATCGCGCGATTGGCCGGACGAACTCTGAAAGTCATTTCCAGACCATGCGTTCACTCCAGCTCCATGGCGACCGCGATCTCCGTCTCGAGGAGATCGATCCGCCGCCGCCGCCGGCCGCCGGCGAGGTCCAGATCCGCATCCGCGCGATCGGGCTGAACTATCTCGACATCTGGGGCTTTCGCGGCATGGCCTTCGCCAAGCGCAAGATGCCGCAGGCCGCCGGCGTCGAGGCCGCCGGCGAAATCGTCTGCATCGGCGAGGGCGTTACCAACCTCAAGGTCGGCGATACCGTCACCGCCTATGGCGCCGAGACCTGCGGCCACTGCAAGGCCTGCGTCAACGGCCGCGACAATCTCTGCGAGAACGTCGCGGGGATCATGGGCTTCCATATCGACGGTTTCGCCCGCGAATTCCTGAACAAGTCCGCCAGGCTCGTGATCAAGGCGCCGCCCGGGGTCACCTTCGAGGAAGCCGCCTGCGCACCGATCGGCTTCGGCACCGTCCAGCACATGCTGTTCGACAATGCGAAGCTCGAACCCGGCGAATCGATCCTGGTCCATGCCGGCGGTTCGGGGATCGGCACGGCCGCGATCCTGATGGCCAAGGCGATCGGCTGCACCGTCTACACCACGGTCGGCGACGACGAGAAGGGCCGCAAGGCCAGGGAACTCGGGGCCGACTTCGTCGTCAATTACAAGACCGAGCGCTTCGAGGGCGAGGTCCGCCAGCTCACCAAGCGCAAGGGCGTCGATGTCGTCTTCGAGCATGTCGGCGCCGACACCTGGAACGGCTCGCTGCTCTGCCTCAAGCGCGGCGGCCGGCTCGTCACCTGCGGCGCGACTTCGGGCGCCTCGACCACGATGAACCTGATGCAGCTCTTCCAGCAGCAATACCGCATCACCGGCTCCTTCGGCTGCCGCATCGAAAACATCAGCCAGTCGCTGGAGAAGATGGCCGGCGGCATGAAACCGGTGATCGACTCGGTATTTGCGCTCGAAGATTTCGAGAAGGGACTGGCGCGTCTCGAAGGGCGGCAGGTCTTCGGCAAGGTGGTGGTGACGTTCTGACGCCGGGCGCGCCGGCGTGGACCGACCCGCCGATCATCCACGATAACTTGACGAAATCGCGTTCCTGCCGCAAGTCGCGGCTCCAGCCCGGCCTCGCAGGCCATTGGGGCGAGATGGGGCCGGGCCGATCTTGAGACGATTGAAGACACTCGCCGCGCGCGCCGTCGCTTTTGTCATGATCGGTGCCATCCGGACGCTGTTCGCCGCCTTGCGCTTGCTCGGGCCGGAGCGCTCGAGCGATCTCGGCGGCTGGCTCTTACGCAGCGCAAGTCCGTTGCTGCCTGTCAACCGCGTCGCGCTCGCCAATATCCGCGCGGCCTTTCCCGGCATGGCCGAGGCGGAGGTGCGCCGCATCGCGCGTGGCGCCTGGGAGAATCTCGGCCGCACCGCCGCAGAATATGCCCATCTCAAGACGCTGTTCGACTATGACTATCTCAATCCCGACGCACCCTCTCGCGTAGAAGTCGAGGGCATCGAGCATTTCATCGCCCTGAAGGATGACGAGAGGCCGGGCCTGATTTTCTCCGCCCATCTCGCCAACTGGGAACTGCCTGCGATCTGCGCTGCCGCCTATGACCTCGACACCACCGCCGTCTTCCGCGCGCCCAACGACCCCGCGATTGCTGCGATCGTGCACGAGATCCGCTCCGGCGCCATGGGTGGGCTGGCCGCCGCGAAACAGGGCGCAGCCTTTGCCATGCAGGGCGTACTGGAACGCAACGGCCATCTCGGCATGCTGATCGACCAGCATTTCACCCGCGGCGTCGTAGTGCCCTTCATGGGCCGCCCCGCCCTGACCAACCCGATCCTCGGCAAATTCGCCCGCCGTTTCGAGTGCCCCGTGCATGGCGTGCGCGTCATCCGCCTGCCCCATCAGCGCTTCCGGCTGGAGCTGACTCCACCGCTCGATCTCCCCCGCGACGCCACGGGTGAGATCGACGTGCAGGGCGCGATGGCGATGATGACGGCGGTGGTTGAAGGCTGGGTGCGCGAGCATCCCGAGCAATGGCTCTGGATGCACCGGCGCTGGCGGCCGAACATGATCTCGGCGGCGGCGGCGCAAGCCGGCATGGCGGTTGCGCGGATACCGGCTTTCAAGGCAACGTGATTTCCAAGTGAGAGCGATTGAGCGCTTTGGTAACACCTGAGATGTAACATCTCGCCGAGTTCAAGCCATGATCCGTCTCGCGCACCTCGTTTCAGCCTCCGTCGCCCTGCTTTCGCTGGGTGTCGCAGGCGCTCGCGCCGAAACGGCCGAGAGGCAGCCCACGGCCGTGATCGAACTCTTCACCAGCCAGGGCTGCTCGTCCTGTCCGCCCGCCGATGCGCTCTTCGTCGAGCTTGCGAAGCAGCCGGAGCTGATTGCCCTCACCCTGCCGGTGACCTATTGGGATTATCTCGGCTGGAAGGACACGCTGGGCAAGGACAGCTTCGCCAAGCGCCAGAAATTCTACGCCAAGGCGCGCGGTGACGGGCAGGTTTACACCCCCCAGGCGGTGATCAACGGCGCCTCGCATGTCGTCGGCTCCGACAAGGTCGAGATCGAGCGGGCCGCGAAGCAGGCGCCGGGTACCGGCTTCGTCGCGAGAGTTTCGCTCAAGGAAGAGGCCGGCCTGCTTCAGGTCGCGATCGCGCCGAAGGACAAGCCTCTTGAGCGAACGTCCGGTGTCTGGGTCGTGGCGACGACGCGGGTGGTCACGGTGCCGATCGCGCGCGGCGAAAACCAGGGCAAGACGGTGTCCTACGCCAATGTCGTGCGCGGCATCACCCGCATCGGCGACTGGCACGGTAAGGAGACAGTGCTGACGGCACCGCTTGCCGCGGCGCAGGCGCCGGAAGCCGACAGCTATGTCGTGCTCGTCCAGGCTGAACAGCCGGGCAAATACGGAATGATGCCGGGGGCGATCCTGGGCGCGGCGCGCAACCCGCGCTGAGGCACACTTACAGAATCACGACCTTGTTCGGCAGCTCGTCCACATCGTCGGGCGTGCGCGGGACATGCTGTGCGAGAACGGCCCCCACGGCACGGACGGCGTCGATCAGCCCATCCCGCAGCCGATCCGCGCGCGCGGCGACCAGAAGCGGCTCGATGATCCCGTCCCAGACCGCCTGGTCGACCTGGCCGTCGAGGCCGGTATCGACGAGAATCTCGGCATAGCGTTCCTGGATCGCGACATAGAGCAGCACGCCGGTGCGCTGGCGGGTTCGCGTCAGGCCGCGCGCCGTGAATTCGCGCAGAGCCACGCCATGGGCACGCCTGCGCTTGACGAAACCCGGCACGAAGCGGCCGCCACGGCCATACCAGAGCAGTCCACCCAGCAGCAGCGCCGCGCAGACGAGCTGGGTCAGGAATATCCGCGGCGCGCTCGTGGCCGTCATCGCCAGAAGCGGCCAGGGCACGAAGAGCGACAGCGACAGCGCCATCACCACCGGCACGCTTCGATAGCTCGACGCGGCATGATCGATCACCACGACGATCTCGGCCGCGGTCTGGCTCTCGGCCTGACCTACGGCTTCGGCAATGGCATCCCTGTCCTGCTCGTCCATCACCAGTCTCCCGAGGCGCCGCCACCGCCCGACGATCCGCCACCGCCCGAAAAGCCGCCGCCTGAACTCGAGCCCGAACTCCAGCCGCCGCCGCTCGAACTGGACCCGCTGCTCCAGCCGGAGCTTTGCGGCAACGTCACCCAGCTGCCATTGCGCAGCCGGTGACGCCGCGAGCCGCCCTTGCCGCGAAGTTCATTCATGAACGCCGCGATGATCATGAAAAAGAGCAACAGAACGAAGACAACCGCGATCACGTCGACCACGGAGGTGTCGTCGCTGCGGATGCTGGCCCGCCGCTGCCATTCCTCGGCATCGCCGGCCAGAATGCTCAGGATCGCATCGACCCCGCCCTCGATGCCGCCCGCGAAGTCGCCCGTCTTGAACTTCGGTGCCACCGCCGTGGTGATGATGACTTTCGAGAGCGCGTCCGTCAGCGCGCCTTCGAGCCCGTAGCCGACCTCGATCCGGACCTTGCGCTCGTTTGGCGCCACCAGCAGCAGCACGCCGTTATTCGTCTTGGCCTCTCCGAGCTTCCAGAACCGGAACAGCCCATTGGCGAAATCCTCGATGGTGACGTCCTGCAGCGAGGGCACCGTCGCGACCACGAGCTGATCGGAGGTCTTGTCCTCGTGGGCCTTGAGCTTGGCCTCGATGCGCTGGCGGGCATCGGGCGCGATCAGGTTCGCGCCATCG
>QBLV01000018.1:10185-27568 GCA_003241815.1 Hyphomicrobiales bacterium
CATCGACGATCCGGCCGGTGAGCGCGGGGTAGGCGGGATCTGCGGCAAGCGCGAGCGAGCTGAACACGACCGCCAGCAGCGCAAGGCACATGGCCGTCATTCTCGGGCGCAGCGAAGCGAAGACCCGAGAATCTCTTCCAAGAGATGCCCGGGTCGAGCCCGGGCATGACGGCTGGGTCAGGAGCATCGCCCGAACTCGTCAGACAGCCTCAGAACTTCACCGCCGGCGGCCGCTCCGCCCCCGTCGTCGCCGTGAAGCTCTCCATGGCCTTGGCGCCCCAGAACAGCTTGGCCCAGATCACGCCCGGAAAGGTCCGGATCTCGGTGTTGAAGGCTTGCACCGCCTGGATGTAATCGCGCCGCGCCACAGCGACGCGGTTTTCCGTGCCTTCGAGCTGCGACTGCAGGGCGAGGAAGTTCTGGTTGGACTTCAGGTCGGGATAGCGTTCGACCGTGACCAGCAGCCGCCCAAGCGCCCCGCTGAGTTGGTTCTGCGCGTCCTGGAATTCCTTGAACTTCGCGGGGTCGGTGATGGTCGAGGCATCGACCTTGACCTGGCTCGCCTTGGCACGGGCCTCGACCACGGCGGTCAGCACCTCGCGCTCCTGCGCGGCATAGCCCTTCACGGTCTCGACCAGATTGGGGATGAGGTCGGCACGGCGCTGATACTGGTTCTGAACCTCGCCCCAGCTCGCCTTGGCCCTCTCCTCCAGAGTCGGCACGTTGTTGTAGCCGCAACCGGCCAGGGAAAGGCCCAGCAGCGCGATTGCCATGGCAGCAAACGGTCGGCGAAAGATCGTGGAAAGCGCAAACGACATGCCGGGGCCCCTTTGGCAGTGTCTCGGGAACAGTGATTCGGACCTTAGCCCCCCCTGATGACCGGTCCAAGGCGAATGCGGGTGTGACACATGTGGGAATGGCGCAGGCCCGCTCTTGCGATAATCTGCCTGAACGTCTTTGCCCTGGCAGGGAGAACGGGCCATGCGCCTTTCGCTTGGAATTCCAGCGCTCGTCCTGCTGGCGCTGGCGGCCGTGGCCGGCCCCGCCGCCGGGCAGGCTGTCGCACCTGCGCCCGAGGCCGCGACGGGCCGCACGCTCAAGCAGGCTGGCACCGCCCAGCGTTTCATGGTGGCAGCCGCCAATCCGCTCGCCGCCAGCGCCGGGCGCGACATCCTGCGGGCGGGTGGCAGCGCGGTTGATGCAGCCATCACCATTCAGCTCGTGCTCAATCTGGTCGAGCCGCAGAGCTCCGGCATCGGTGGCGGCGCCTTCCTGCTGCATTGGGACGAGGCCGGCAAACGCCTGGTCACGCTCGATGGCCGCGAGACGGCGCCTGCCGCCGCAAAGCCCGACCGCTTTATCGGAGCCGACGGCAAGCCGATGCGCTTCATCGACGCGGTCGTCGGTGGGCGCTCCGTCGGTGTGCCGGGCACGTTGAAGCTGCTGGAGGAAGCGCATCGACGCTGGGGCAGGCTGCCGTGGGCTCAAGTCATCGATCCCGCCATCCGACTGGCCGAGGAGGGCTTCACGATCTCGCCGCGTTTGAACGGCTTGCTTTCCCGCGAGACGAACCTTGCAAAGGATCCGCGCGCCGCAGCTTATTTCTACGAGCCGGACGGGAAGGCGAAGGCGATCGGCACGATCCTCCGCAACCCGGCTTTCGCGGAAACGCTGCGCGCCATCGCCCGCCAGGGCTCGCAGGCTTTCTACGATGGGCCTGTCGCACGGGATATCGTAAGCACCGTTACCGGCCATCCCACCAATCCCGGCGACATCACGCTGGCGGATCTTGCTGCCTACAAGGTTGAGGCGCGCGAGCCGGTCTGCGGCGCCTACCGCGTCTGGCGCATCTGCGGCATGGGCCCGCCGAGCTCGGGCGCGGTCGCCGTCCAGCAGATGCTCGGCATCCTCGAAACGCAGCCTCTCGCGCGCCTCGGCCCCGGCCCCGAAGCCGCCCACTGGTTCTCGGAAGCTGGCCGCCTCGCCTTCGCCGACCGCAATCTCTACCTCGCCGACCCCGCCTTCATCGGCGTGCCGACCGGCGGGCTGATCGACCGCGACTATATCCGCTCGCGCGCCGGTCTCATCAGCCCCGAGCGCTCGATAGGCCGCGCCAAAGCCGGCGAGCCGCCCAACAAGCGCGCGCAGTTGCTGGCGCCTTCCGAGGGCATCGAGAACGGCACCAGCCATATCTCCGTGATCGACGCCGACGGAAACGCGGTCTCGATGACGACGACGATCGAGGACGGCTTCGGCTCCCGCCTGATGACGGCAGGCGGCTTCCTGCTCAACAACGAGCTGACCGATTTCTCATTCGTGCCCGAGGAGGACGGCAAGCCGGTCGCCAACCGCGTCGAGCCCGGCAAGCGCCCGCGCTCCTCGATGGCTCCGACGCTGGTCTTCGACGCCTTCGGGCGGCTCCATGCCGTGGTCGGCTCGCCCGGCGGCAGCCAGATCATCGGCTTCGTCGCCAAGACGCTGGTGGCGCTGCTCGACTGGAAGATGGATCCCCAAGCCGCCGTCGATCTCGGCAATTTCGGCAGCCGCAACGGCCCGACCGAGTTGGAGAAGGGCACGGAAGCGGAAAGCTGGAAGGCCGCGCTCGAAGCGAAGGGCCACGACGTCCGGCTGCTGGAGATGACCTCGGGCATCCAGGCCATCGTCAAGACGCCGGAGGGCTTTGTGGGAGGAGCGGACGGGCGACGGGAGGGCGTGGCGATCGGGGATTGATCAGTCCCGTTGCACCTCTATTCCACTCAGCAGCCGCATCGCAACAAGCCTCAACTCGGGGAGTTGCTCGACAAGGATTGCAAACAGCGTCTCGTCGCGAACACGGTGATATTCATGCCGTAAGATATTGCCGATACCAATGACATCGGCCCACGGCACGGTTGGTTCTTGCGCCCTGAGCTCTGCCGGCAGTTCTTTGGCCGCCTCCGAAATGATCTGAATCGCCCGCTCAAGCGCTCTCATCAGCACAAAGCTATCCGACACTTCGCGCTGAGTAAGCCCGTCTGTTGCGGCCACGATGCCGTCAATGCACTCTATGATGTGGCAAAGTCGGACTTGCGGGAGTTTTGCAGACTGCATCAGAAAACGCGCATGGCGCTTGATTCGATATGCGGCTTGTAATGGGAAACGAGACCGTCGCGGGTGCCATAACCGATCTCTAAGCCGGGAAACGTTTGTTCCAGGACATGGTATGGCGCCATGTATTCCATCAATCCAATCCCACGCTCGGCCTGAAAATCGACGAGAATATCGAGGTCACTATCAGGTCGCCCTTCATCGCGGGCGTAAGATCCGAAAAGGTAAAGAGCATCAACGCCTTGCGCTCTAAGCGCCGGCTCAACGGACCGAAGAAGCTCTACAACGTCGTGGCGAGTCATCGTGACAACATAAGCGATCCCCAGCGTGAGGTCACGACCGCGGCGTATGACCGGCCCGCTCCGCACCAGCACCACGCCCGGCGATCACCCAGTAGACGAACCCCGTCGCCGCCCCGACCAGCACCAGCGCCCCGATGATCTGCACCTCCGCGCCGCTCGGCGTGCGCGTCAGGCCGAGCATGCCCAGCGGCAGCAGCGCCGACAAAAGGCCGGTCAGGCCGCTCTGGATCAGCCCGCTGCGCAGGCCAAACAGCTCGCTGCCCACCGCCACCAGCACGACCGGCGCGACGATGATCGCAAAGCCGAGCCGGCCCAGCAGGGCAAAAGCCGCCTCCGCCGTCGGGCCGGGATCGACGCCCATGTCAGCCAGCCCGAACAGCGCGTCCAGCAAGCGCTCGAAGCCACCGCCGATCAGCAGCGCGATGCCCGGCGAGACGACGCTCGCGACCATCATCGCCACCAGGCCGGCAGCCATGGCCATCATCAGCGCGAACGGAATCAGCAGCAGCCAGCGCAGCATGGTGATCAGCCAGCCATCGTCGCGCCGGCCGCGTCGCTCTCGTCCAGCATCAGCCTCGCGCGCGCCGAGAGCTTCTCGGTCTCGCTCTTGAGCTGTCCGCAGGCGGCGAGGATGTCGCGGCCGCGCGGGGTGCGCACCGGCGAGGCATAGCCGGCGCGGAAGACGATCTCCGAGAAGCGCTCGATCCGGTCCCAGTCCGAGCATTCATAGCGCGTGCCGGGCCAGGGATTGAACGGAATCAGGTTGATCTTGGCCGGGATGCCCTTGAGCAGCCGCACCAGATCCCGCGCCTCGGCATCGCTGTCGTTGACGCCCTTGAGCATCACATATTCGAAAGTGATCCGTTTCGCGTTCGACACCCCGGGATAGGTCCGGCAGGCTTCGAGGAGCTCCGCAATCGGGTATTTCTTGTTCAGTGGCACGAGCTCGTTGCGCAGATCGTCGCGCACCGCATGCAGCGAGATCGCCAGCATGGTGCCCATTTCCGAGCCGAGCGGGCCGATCTGCGGCACGACGCCCGAGGTCGAGACCGTGATGCGGCGGCGCCCGAGGGAGAGCCCCTCATTGTCGGAGATCACGTCGATCGCGTCGCGCACGCCGTCGAAATTATAGAGCGGCTCGCCCATGCCCATGAAGACGATGTTGGAGACGAAGCGTCCGCCATCCTTCGGCACGAATGCGCCGCCGGGCGCGCTCCGGTTGGGGAAGTCGCCGAGCCGGTCGCGCGCCACCATCAACTGCGCGACGATCTCCTCGGTGGTGAGGTTGCGCACGAGGCGCTGCGTGCCGGTATGGCAGAAGGTGCAGGTCAGCGTGCAGCCGACTTGGCTGGAGACGCACAGCGTGCCGCGGTCGACCTCCGGGATGTAGACGCATTCGATCTCGGCGCCGCGGTCGCGCGGGCCGGTCGGGGCCATGCGGATCAGCCATTTGCGGGTGCCGTCGGTCGAGATCTGCTCGGCGGTGACCTCTGGCAGATCGAGCGTGAAGCGCTCGGCCAGCGCCGCGCGCAGGCCCTTGCCGATCGTGGTCATCTCGGCAAAGTCACGCACGCCGTAATGATAGATCCAGTTCCAGAGCTGGCCGACGCGCATGCGCCGCTCCTTCTCCGGAATGCCGATCTCGGCCAGGGCCTCGGCCAGCCCGGCGCGCGTGCGCCCGACCAGCGACAGGCGCTGCAAAACGGGTTCGGCCGCTGGCGCGGCGGGTTCTAGAACGGAGAGGGTCATCGGAACTCTGGCTCGGCTCGGGCGTCACGGGCCCGGATGGCTGCGGCTCATAGCACGAGAACGCCCAGCCGCGAAATCACGCGACTTAAACACCAGGCCCGTCATCCCCGACAAGTCGCGAAGCGACGCTGATCCGGGATCCACTTCGCTGTGTCCGGGGTGACGTAGGGGGTATGGAAAAGGTTCAACCTTTGTCCGCTGACCGCCTTACTTGCAGGCGTCTTCGGCACGTTTCACGGCCTGGCTCATGCCGGACAGCGAGTATTTGTCCGCCGTCGGGTTCCCGCGCTTCGACGTGCCCTTGATCTCCAAACCGGCACCCTTGCGCAGCGAGTCGAGCATGCGGGGTTCTTCGGCCGGATTCTTCAGCCACATGTTCTGGCCCTTGGCGACCAGCGCAAAACGCTCGGAGCCGATAATCGCCTGATGCTCGACATCTTCCTTGAGGTCGAAATTCATCACGAAGCTGATCTCGTTGCGTACGCCCTCGGTCGGGCGGGTCGCGACGAAGAGCAGGCCCTCGACATCCCGGAGATTGGCGGGCAGCCGGCTTTCGGCCTTCGACAACGCGTAACAGACCTTGGCGCGGCCCTGCTGCGAGGAGAAGGCCTGCCACTTGCCGGCCGTCTCCAGCAACAACGCCTGGCCTTGACCGGCAGCCGCAGGCGCTGCAGCGGCAGGGGCGGGACGCGCCCGCTGCTGCGCCATGGCGGCCATTGGCACAAGGGCGAGCCCTGCGCAGCCTGCCAGAATGGCGAGAATGACGATCGGGCGGGGCGAGGAGGTGACGCCGGCACGGGAAAACGAAATGATCATGGGCCGCCATCAGTCATTAAAATTCTTAACACTGCCTTTACCACCCGTTGAGCGGGGCGCGACGGCGCAGGCAGGCTGCATAGAGTGTCACGATCCTGGCGAAAATGCGAATGCCCGCACCGGCTGCGGACTGTTTCGCTCGCCACGGAGCCATGGCACATTCGGCTGCGCTGCGACGGGTGCTATGGGTGACGGACCGATGAGGGCATTGCTCTGCGAGAGCTACGGACCCGCCGAGACGCTGGTCATCCGCGACGTCCCTGAGCCGAAGCCGGGCCCAGGCGAGATCGCCATTGCGGTCAGGGCCGCGGCGCTCAACTTCTTCGACACGCTGATCATCGAGAACCGCTACCAAACGAAACCGGTCCTGCCTTTCTCGCCATCGGCCGAATGCGCCGGCACCATCGCCGCGATCGGCGAGGGCGTCACGGACTGGGCGATCGGCGACCGCGTCGCCGCCTGGCTTGGCTATGGCGCAGCTCGCGAACGCGTCGTGGTCCCGCTCGAAAGTGCGGTGAGGGTGCCGGCCGCGTTGAGCGACGCGCAGGCCGCCGGCCTCTTCGTCACCTATGGCACGGCGATGCACGGCCTGATCCAGCGCGCCGGACTGAAGGAGGGCGAGACACTCGCGATCCTGGGCGCGGCCGGCGGTGCCGGGCTTGCGGCGGTCGAGATCGGGGCGCTGCTCGGCGCCCGCGTCATCGCCTGCGCCTCATCCGCCGACAAGCTCGCGCTCGCCCGCAAGAATGGTGCGCAGGAAGAACTCGATTATGCGGCCGAAGACATCCGGGCGGGTCTGCGCCGGTTGACGGACGGACGCGGCGTCGACGTGCTCTACGACACGGTCGGCGGCGATCTCGCCGAGCCGGCCGTCCGGTCGATGGCCTGGGAGGGGCGCTATCTCGTCGTCGGCTTCGCCGGCGGCGCGATCCCGAAAATTCCGCTCAACCTGTTGCTGCTCAAGGGATGCGATCTGCGCGGTGTGTTCTGGGGCGACTTCGTCCAGCGCGAGCCCGCCGCACAGCGCTGCAACATGGAGCGGCTGCTGGATTGGGCGGCGGGCGGCCATATCCGCGCCCATGTCCATGCGGAGATCCCGCTGGAGCGTTGGGTGGAAGCCTATGCGCTGATCGGGGACCGCAAGGCCAAGGGCAAGGTCGTGCTCACGCTCTGAGCCGGCCTAAAGCTCGGCAATGGCCTTTTTCGCCTTCTCGCGGTGCTCGGCCGTGATCGACCCGGCAACGGCAGCCAGAGCCGCCGCGAGCACGGCTGCATCGTCGGTGAAGCCGAGGAATGGCATGAGATCGGGGATCGCATCGATCGGCAGCACGAAATAGCCGAGCGCCGCCAGCAGCGTCAGGCGGACGCGCCGGGGCGTCGCCGGATCGCGGGTGCAGATCCAGGCCGCCAGCAAATCCTCGGCAAACGGAATGCGCTTGGCCACGCGCTTCAGCCGGCCAAGGAACTCCGAGCCGAAGCGCGCCTCGTCCCTCAGGCTCTTGCGGATCTCGGCCATCTCTTCCTCCGTGAAGCGGGAGGTGAAACCGTCGCTCATGTGAGCCCCTCCTGAGGGCTTGTGATCATGGCTGCATGATTCCCCGATCGGAATCTGCCTGCCATGTCGAAAGATGTGGCCCCGCAGCAAGCCCGCACAAGAGGCCTGCCAACCCCGTCGTGCAAAGAATCCGGCTTGGAGCCGATTTGGAGGAGGCTTAAACGCTACCCTGACCCCTTCAGGATCAGGACACGACCGATGCAGCTCGATTCCTCCATCACCGCCATCGTCACCGGCGGCGCCTCGGGCCTTGGCGAGGCCACCGCTCGCATGCTGGCGAGGCACGGCGTCAAGGTCGCGCTGTTCGATCTCAACGCCGAGCGCGGCGAAAAAATCGCAGCCGAGATGGGCGGGCTCTTCGTCGCCTGCGACGTGACCAGCGAGACCTCCGTCGATCAGGCACTGGCAACGGCTCGCGCCGCCCACGGCGTAGCCCGGATCGTCGTCAACTGCGCCGGCATCGCGCCCGGCCGCCGCATCGTCTCGAAAAAGCGCGAGACCGGCGAGCTGATCGCCCACGATACCGCCCTGTTCGAGAAGGCCGTCGCGATCAACCTGACCGGCACCTTCCGCCTGATCGCGAAATCGGCGGCCGCGCTGGCGGGCCTCGATCCGGTCACGGCGGATGGCGGGCGCGGCGTCTTCATCTGCACGGCCTCGATCGCGGCCGAGGATGGACAGATCGGCCAGGCGGCCTATGCCGCCTCAAAGGCCGGCGTCGCCGGGATGACGCTGCCGATCGCGCGTGAACTCGCTTCATACGGCATCCGCGTCATGACGATCATGCCCGGCCTGTTCGAGACGCCGATGTTCGACGGCCTGCCCGAAGAGGCCCGCGTCTCGCTCGCCGTCTCCGTTCCGCACCCCTCACGGCTTGGCAAGCCTTCCGAATACGCGGCGCTGGTGAAGAGCATCGTCGAGAACGACATGCTCAACGGCAGCGCCATCCGCCTCGACGGCGCGCTGCGGATGGCGCCGAAATAGCTGCGGGATTCAGCCGTCGGTCTTCGCCGGCTTGATCTCGTGCTTTAGGATCAATGGAGCCTGCGCGAGCGCGAACGCCATGGTCAGCGGCATCACGCCCCAGACCTTGAAGGCGACCCAGAAATCCTGCGTCTGCGTGCGCCAGACCACCTCGTTCAGCGCCGCCAGAACGAAGAAGAACAGCCCCCAACGCAGGGTCAGCTTGCGCCAGCCCTCCTCATCGAGCTGCAAGACCGTTTCCAGCACCAGGGCCAGCAGCGAACGCCCGAAATAGAGCCCGCCCAACAGGACGCAGCCGAACAGCGTGTTTACGATCGTCGGCTTGACCTTGATGAAAAATGCATCGTCGAGCGCGATCGTCAGCCCGCCGAACACCGTCACGACGACGGCATTCACCATGGCCATGCGCGGCAGATAGCCCATCAGGATGCGCGATACTGC
The DNA here is from genome assembly GCA_003241815.1 of Hyphomicrobiales bacterium. GTDB lineage: Bacteria > Pseudomonadota > Alphaproteobacteria > Rhizobiales > Beijerinckiaceae > Allobosea. The sequence goes on from QBLV01000018.1 coordinate 19,120, forward strand.
CAGCGCCACCAGTGACGCCACGACGAAGATGCCGGTGGCGACGAAGATGCGCCGATCGGGCGCAACGCCGAACAGCCGGTCGCCATAGGAGTTGGCGAAGAAGAAGATCGCCAGCGGCCCGAATTCGAGCGCGAGCTTCAGCAGCGGGTTGACCGGCTTGCCTTTTGTCTCCGGGGTGGGCGCCACGCTCTCGCTCATTCCATCCTGCCTGTTCACGCTGCTTCATCCAGTCCCGACACGGCGCGAGCAAAATCGCGCGCCGAGAACGGCTCGAGATCCTCGACGCCCTCGCCAACACCGATGAAATGCACCGGCAGGCCGAATTTCGCCGCCAGCGCCACCAGGATGCCGCCGCGCGCCGTGCCGTCGAGCTTGGTCATCACCAGCCCGGTCACCCCGGCCGTGTCGCCGAACGCCTCGACCTGGCTCAGCGCGTTCTGGCCGACGGTGGCGTCGAGCACCAGCAGGGCGGCATGCGGCGCCTCCGGATCAAGCTTGCGGATGACGCGGACTACCTTGGCGAGCTCGTCCATCAGCCCCGTCTTGTTCTGCAAACGGCCCGCTGTATCGACCAGCAGCACGTCGATCCCGGCCGCCTTCGCCTTCTGCAGCGCCTCGAAGGCCAGCCCCGACGCATCCGCGCCCTGATTGCCGGAGACGACCTGCGCCCCCGTGCGCTCGCCCCAGACCTTGAGCTGCTCGATCGCAGCCGCGCGGAAAGTGTCGCCGGCCGCCAGCATCACGGTTTTGCCCTCGGCCCGAAACTTGGCGGCAAGCTTGCCGATCGTCGTCGTCTTGCCCGAGCCGTTGACGCCGACCATCAGAATCACGAAAGGCTTTTTCGTGGCGTCGATGACGAGCGGGAGCGCGACCGGCGTGAGGATCGCCTCAACCTCGCGCGCCAGGATCGCCTTCACCTCGGACGGCTCGATCTGCTTGTCGTAGCGACCATCGCCGACCGCCTTGGCGACGCGAGCCGCCGTGGCAAGGCCCAAATCGGCCTGGATCAGGATGTCTTCGAGGTCCTCCAGCGTCCCGGCATCGAGCTTGCGCTTGGTGAAGAGGTCGGTGATGCCGGTCGTCAGCGCCGAGGAGGTCCGCGACAACCCCTCGGTCAGCCGGCGCCACCAGCTCCGCTTCGGCTCCGGCGCTGTGACGACCGGCGGCGCGACCACGGGAGCAGCCTGAATCTGCGCCGGCTCGGGCATGGCGAGGGGAAGCGGCGCGGCCTCGCCGCTCGGCAATTCCGACGCGCGCGGCGCATCCTCGAGCGGCGCATCGGGCGGTACTTCGGGCGGCACCTCCGCAGGCACGGCCGGGACTGCGGGCACAGGCGTCTCAGGTTCCGGCTCGATGCCGAACAATCTCGAAAAGAAGCCGCGCTTCTTCGGTTCGTTCTCGCTCATCATTCTTCCCGTGGCCCGGCCGCACAGCGGCTCGTGCTTGCGCCGCACGATGGCCTTCGCTAGCGCAATGCCATGACAGCGCCCGACCGACCAGAGATTTCGCAGCCGCTGCGGGAAACGCGCGATGAGCCTGCGTTGCCGTTTCCGCTGCTCTATCGCGACGCGATGATGCTCGTCATCGACAAGCCCGCCGGCCTGCCCTCGCATCGCGGACCCCAGGCCAAACGCCGGATCATCCCGGTGTTGACCGACCATCTCGACGCGCTGCGCTTTGGCCTGCCGCGAAGGCCCGAAGCCGCCCACCGCCTCGACAAGGACACCTCCGGCTGCCTGATCCTCGGCCGCCATCCCCGCGCCATGGCCGAGCTCAACCAGATGTTCCGCGAAGGCCGCATCGACAAGCGCTATTGGGCGATCGTCCAGGGCGCACCCGACGCCGACGAGGGCCTGATCGATCTGGCGCTCGGCAAGCGCGCGCCCGATCGTGGCTGGTGGATGAAGGTCGATCCCGACGGCCTGCCCTCGCAGACGCGCTACCGGGTCATGGGCCGCGGCACGGACGGCAACGGCCCGCTCGCCTGGCTCGAACTCGAACCGCTGACCGGCCGCACCCACCAGCTCCGCGTCCATTGCGCCGCCTCGGGCTGGCCGATGCTCGGGGACGAAATCTATGGGGACGCTCCGCGCGAAGGCGGCCCGGGCCTGCAGCTCCATGCCCGCGCCGTCACCGTGCCGCTCTACCGCAAGAAGCCGCCGATCCATGTCGAGGCGCCACCGCCGCCGCATATGGAAGCTGCCTTGCGCGCCTGCGGCTGGGCGCCAGCCTTAGCGAATCCCTAACGCGATCGGCGCGCCGCGCTCCGAGGCCCGCAACGCTTCCCTAAGACGGTTCTGTTAGGGCTGGCCTGCCATCGAGGGGGCTGAGGTTCATGCCGGAAACGCAAACCATCGCGGCGCCAATGATTGCAGTGACCGAAGGCGCGGCACTGCTGGGCGTCGAGGCCGCTCGTGCGCGCGCCGCCGATGCGCCCGACGGCCCGCTCGCGACCCTTTTGGACTGGGTCGAGGGCTATCTGATGGGCAGCCATGCCGATCTCGGCCGCACCGGCGCGGTTTGCCCCTTCACCCGCCAGGCCGCAAAGCTCGACACCGTGCGGCTCGCCGTGAGCCCGGCCGGCCCCGATGACGAAGCTGGCGCCTTTGCCCTGATCCGCGCCAGCTTCGCCGAACTCGAAGCGATTCCGGCCAAGGCATCGATGGCGCATTTCCGCACCGTGATCATCGGATTCCCGGCCTGCACGGGCGAGGACGGCATCGCCATGCTCCGGCGCGTACAGGACCGCCACAAATTCTATTCGCTTTCGCGCAACCGGATGATCGGGCTGATGCATGCGCAGTCCGACGCGCCCGGCCTGTGGAATCCTGATTTCCGGCCGTTGCGCTCGCCTTATCCCATTCTGGCCATCCGCCACATGGTCGAGCATGATGCGCCCTTCGCCGCGCGTCATCCCCTCCTGCTGCTGCCCTATCTGGCGCGTTTTCCGCTGGCCGGACTGAAGCGGCTCTTCGTGCATTGGCGGCAGGCGCGCGTGTCGTGACGCTGGCGACGACTCTTCCAGCCGCACTGATGGACGACGATCAGGAGAGTCGCTTGGCGTCCGGCGACGACGCGACCCCTCGCATCGGCCTGATCGAGCAGGTCGATGCCTTCCTGGCGCTCCGTGACGAATGGGATGCCCTGTTCGCTCGCGCGGCCCTGCCACATCAGGTCTTCCAGAGCCATGTCGTGCTGCGCCACTGGGCCGCGCACTATCTCGACGCCCAGACCCGGCTGAGCATCTTAACGCTGCGGCGCGACGGCAGGCTGGTGATGGTCTGGCCGCTGGTCCGCCAGCGCCGCTTCGGCGTCGAGACGCTGCGCTTCATGGGAATCCCGATCGCCCAGTTCGGCGACGTCCTGGTCGAGAAGACGGGCGACGAGGCCCTGCTGCTGGGCATGGGCTGGCACGCCTTCTGCAGCTTACGGGCCGATATCTTCGAGGCGCGCAAGCTCCGCGCCGATTCGGCTCTGGCCTCCTCCGGACTCCTGGCCGGGGCGGCCTGCACCGAGCAGATCGAGGCGCCCTTCGCGGATCTGGTCAGCCGCGTCGGTCACGACGGTCCGAGCCAGGCCTATCCCGCACGCGAGCGTTCGAACCACCGCAGGCGGCTGCGGCGGCTGGCCGAGCGCGGGCCGCTGACCTTCGATCTCGTCGTGCCCGGTCCTGACGCCGCCGAACTGGCAGGCGAGGCGGTTGCGATGAAGCAGGCCGCGCTGCGGCGCCATGGCATCATCGCTCCGGCGATCTCAGATCCCCGTTTCGGAGCGTTCTTCCGCGATCTCGCCGGCGACAGGGCGGGCGGTTCGCCCTTGCGGATCGCGGTCATCTCCTGTGCCGGCCAGCCGATCGGCATCGATCTCTCGCTCGACTGCAAGGGCACGAGCTTCGGCCATGTCATCGCCTCCCATCCCGACCATGAGCGCGGCGGCGTCGGCGGTATCCTGATCCAGCACAGCTTCGCCGGTGCCAGGGGGCGCGGCAACACGGTGTTCGACCTGCTCGGCCCCGCCGACCCCTACAAGCTGGAGCATGCTGACGGCATGACGCCGGTTGCCGACCTGACCCTGCCGCTCTCGCTCAAGGGCCGAATCGTCTGCGGGCTCGGGGTGCAGCGGCTGCGCCCGGCGTTGAAGACCGCCATCAAGCGCCTGCCCGCGCCGCTGACCCGCCCTCTCGCCGGCTGGCGCGCCCTGCTGAGCTGACGATCACCCCTTCAGCTGGCGATCGCATCCATGGCGCGGGCGAGCTTGACGTCGAGCTCGGTCAACCCGCCGGCGTCATGCGTCGCCAGCGTCACCTCGACGGTGCGGTAGATATTCGACCATTCGGGATGGTGATCCATCGCCTCGGCCAGCAGCGCGACTCGCGTCATCCAGCCGAAGGCCTCGTTGAAATCGCGGAAGACGAAGCGCTTGGCGATGGCCTCGCGCCCCTCGGCCAGCTTCCAGCCGGTCAGCGTCGTCAGGGCTTCGTTGCGGGCATCGGGGCCCAGTCGCTTGGGCATCGTCATCTCCGCTGGAACTCGCTCCGCGATATCCGGTTCGGATAGGACGGCCCCAGCGGATAGGCCGCCTCCAGCACATAAGGCCCGCCGCCGACCGAATCGCGCGACGACATCAGCGCGAGCCGCCGTGCCGTGAAGGTGATCGGCCGCATGATCGGATGCAGGCCGAGGTAGTGCGCGACATCGAGGGGCGAGGTGTCCCGCAGACGTGCCAGTGTCACATGCGGCACGAATTTGCGACCTTCCGCCGGCATGCCGAGCCGGCGCATCAGCCGTTCCAGATCGGCCTGAAGCTCGCTCAGTCGCGGGGTCGGCTGCACCCGCGCGAACACCGCGCGGGGCTTGTCGCCACCGAAGCTACCGATTTCGTCGAGCGTGACTTCGAAGGGATCGCTGCGGATATCGGCCAGGAACGCGTCGAGATCATTTGCCGTGCGCCGATCGACATCGCCCAGGAAGCGCAGGGTGATGTGATAATCGGCCGGATCGATCCAGCGCGCCCCGACCAGACCGCCCCGGTGCAGCGTCAGCGCCGATGAAACGTCGGCGGGAATCTCAAGAGCTGTGAACAGCCTCGGCATATGCGAATCAGTGCCAGCTTTTTGTGACTCTGGCGAGACGAAAAGCCGGGCACCTGCCGCCTTATGCGACACGCGTTGCTCCACCCGTCATGCTCGCTCTTGTGGCGAGCATCCACGTCTTGGTCATGGCGCGCGACGGCCAAAGACGTGGATGGTCGGGACAAGCCCGACCATGACGACAGCGCCTCGCCTACGGGCAGGGATTGCCGACGAGCTGATGGATCGCGTCGATTTTGGCTTCCAGCTCGGGCGACAGCGTCACGTCGATCGAAGCGATGTCGGTCTTGAGCTGCTCCATCCTGGTCGCGCCGATGATATTGGACGTAACGAATGGTCGCGAATTGACGAAGGCGAGCGCCATCTGGGCCGGATCGAGCCCCGCCTCTCGCGCCAGCGCGATGTAGCCCTTGATCGCGTCTTCCGCGCCGGCGACCTGGTAACGCTGGCCACGGTCGAACAGCGTCGTGCGGGCCCCGGCGGGCTTGGCGCCGTCGAGGTATTTGCCGGTCAGAAAGCCCTGCGCCAGCGGCGAATAGGCCAAAAGCCCGACATCCTCGCGGATCGCGATCTCGGCCAGCGCCGTCTCGAAGGTGCGGTTGAGCAAATTGTAGGCGTTCTGGATCGACTGGACCCGCGGGCCGTCCCGGGTCTCGGAGTCCCGAACAAAACTCATTGTGCCCCAGGCGCTTTCGTTGGAGAGGCCGAGATGGCGAATCTTGCCCTCCTTCACGATCTCGGCGAAGGCATCGAGCTGCTCGGCGATCGGGGTTTCGTCGGCCGGCCGCTCGAAGGCCGCCTTGGAGAAGCGCGTCGGATTCGAGCCCCAGGGCATCGGCCGCTCAGGGAAATGGATCTGGTAGAGGTCGATGTAGTCGGTCTGCAGCCGCTTCAGGCTCTTGTCGACCGCCTCGCGGATTTGCGCCCGGGTGACACGGGTCGGCCCCTTGTCGTCGCGCAGCCAGTCGCTGGTGCCGCGCCCGACCACCTTCGAGGCGAGGATGATCTTGTCGCGGTTTCCGCGCGCTTTGAACCAGTTGCCGATGATCCGCTCGGTCGAGCCCTGCGTCTCCGGCTTGGGCGGGATCGAATACATTTCGGCCGTATCGAAGAAGTTGACGCCCTGGTCGAGGGCGTAGTCCATCTGCTCGTGGCCTTCGGCTTCCGTGTTCTGCTGGCCCCAGGTCATGGTTCCCAGGCAGATCACCGAGACCTTCAAATCGGTGCGTCCGAGGCGGCGGTATTCCATGGCAAAGCAACTCCGGAAGCAGCGGCGAAAGGCGCGCGGGTCAGTGGGGTGAGGCGGGAAGCAGTCTGTCGGGCCAGGCGGCCCGTCAGGGTTTGGCCGGCAGCGTTGAAAGGAAGCGCTCGACCGTCGGTAGGATATTGCGGACGATGACGCGGACGCCCTCGGCTGTAGGATGGAGCAGATCGGGCTGGTTCAGCACGCGGTCGCCCGCGATGCCTTCCAGGAAGAACGGGTAAAGCACCAGCCCGTGGCTCTTCGCAAGCTCGGGGTAGATGGCATCAAAACGCGTTGCATAATCCGCGCCGAGATTGCGCGGCGCATACATGCCGGCGAGCAGAACCGGGATGCCCCGCGCCTTGAGCCGCGTGATGATCGCCTCCAGGCCCTTGCGCGTCACCGCCGGATCGAGCCCGCGCAGGGCGTCATTGGCACCCAGTTCGAGAATGACCCCGTCGGTGCCGTCCGCCACCGACCAGTCGAGCCGTTCGAGCCCGCCCTGCACCGTATCGCCCGAGACTCCGGCATTCACGATTTCGACAGATCGACCCCTCTGGCGCAGCGCTTGCTCGAGAACGGGCGGAAAGGCAGCGCTGGCCGGCAGATTGTAACCGGCCGTCAAACTGTCGCCGAGCGCGACGATTTTCAGGGTGCGCGATGAGCTCGGGGTCGATGTCTGGGCCATGGTCGCAACCGGGATCAGCATGAGACAGAACAGAAATACGGCGCGGACAGATTGGACAAGCGTGCCCCCACGCCCATATCGCGCTGCTGAGGGGCGCGATGACGGCTCGCCCCGCTCGGGCCGCGTTTGGGTGCGAGCAGGGGTGCCGGTGGATTTGGAAGTCAGGATCATTGGATGATGAGCGATACACGCGTCTCACCGACGGAAAAGCCGGCGATCGAATTGCAGGATGTCGAGCTTAGTCTGGGGCGTGCGGCCGCCCGCGTCCATATCCTCAAGGGTGTTTCTTTGTCGCTGGCGGCTGGAGAAGCGACGGGACTGGTCGGTCCCTCCGGCTCCGGCAAGTCGACCCTGCTGATGACGATGGCCGGCCTTGAGCGCCCCGACACGGGTACCGTCAGAGTCGCCGGCCAGGATCTCGGTGCGCTCGACGAGGACGGTCTCGCCGTCTTCCGCGGGCGCCATATCGGCATCGTCTTCCAGTCCTTCCATCTCGTCCCGACCATGACGGCACGTGAGAATGTCGCCCTGCCGCTGGAGCTGGCCGGCGCGAATGATGCCTTCGCACGCGCCGAGGCCGAGCTGCGCAATGTGGGCTTAAGCGACCGCATGGACCATTACCCTGCGCAATTGTCGGGCGGCGAGCAGCAGCGCGTCGCCATTGCGCGCGCGGTGGCGCCCGATCCCGCCATCCTCGTCGCCGACGAGCCGACCGGAAATCTCGACGAGACCACCGGCCGCTCGATCGTCGATCTGATCTTCGCGCTGCGGCGCGAGCGCGGCGCCACCCTGGTGCTCGTCACCCACGATCTGTCGCTGGCCGCGCTCTGCGATCGGACGGTGCGGCTGCGCGCCGGGCGGATCGAGACGGCGGCGCCCGCAGACGCGGCGGTGGCCTGACCATGCACGGAACCGTGAAGCCTTTCCCCAAGCCGCCCTCGCGGGCCGCCGGGGCTGCCCTGGCCTTTCGTCTCGCCTGGCGCGATCTGCGCGGAGGATTGCGCGGCTTTGGCATCTTCATCGCTTGCCTTGCACTTGGCGTCATGACCATCGCCGCCGTTGCCTCCGCCTCGCGCGGCCTGACCGAGGGCCTGTCGCGCGAAGGCCGCCGTATTCTCGGCGGCGACGTCGCCTTCAATCTGATCCATCGCGAGGCATCGCCGCAGGAATTCTCGTTCCTGGCGGGGCGTGGCACGGTCTCCACCATCGCGACCATGCGCGGCATGGCCAATGCCGGCGACAAGGGCTCGGCTCTGGTCGAGATCAAGGCCGTCGATGCTGGCTATCCCGGCATCGGCGAGCTCGTGACCGAACCGAAAGCCCCGGTCGCCGACCTGCTCGGCCCCCGCGAGGGTGTCTTCGGCGCTGTCGCCGACCCCGTTCTGCTCGGACGCCTCGACCTCAAGCTCGGCGACATCGTGCTGGTCGG